>NZ_JBJGZD010000001.1:0-332488 GCF_054050335.1 Geodermatophilus sp. SYSU D00698 | reverse complement strand
TTAATTGCTCGACAACATGCTGGTCGTAAGGCACAAGACCCCAACCCCCTCGGCTTGCCCCCCCCGGGCCCCGCGGGGGGGGGCCACGCCTCGCCGAGCCCCCGTCCGGTCCGCCGGACGGGGGCTCCTGCGCGTCTGCGCGGAAGTGCCCGCGGGCTGCCGTCACCGGATCGTGACCGGCGGTGATGACCGGCCGTCCGGGCGCGACAGGCCCGGCCGCGGCGCGCAGGGATCCCGCGGCGCGCCGACCTACCGTCGCCCGGTGGGCCCGGACGCGGGCCTGCAGCACGCTGAGCGGGAGGCGGGACTGCTGATGACGACGACGGAGGCGACGGGGACCACGGGGGGCTTCCGTGGCGGCATCGACGTCCGCGTGAGCCTGCGGGCCGACGCCGGGTCGGGGGAGAACGCCTTCGACGGGGCCTGGTTCCCGCGCGGTCGCGACCTCGCCGTCGAGGTGCCCGAGCTGATCGCCGCGCTCGACCGCCGCGGCGTGCGGGTCGAGCGGTTCACCTACGCGCTGGACTCGTGGCTGCCGGCGCCGCGCAAGGTCGTCGTCGACGGCCGGGTGGTGCGCACCGGCGGGTTCCGCAGCATGGACCCCGGCGTCGTGTGCCTGAGCTGGGCCGGCGGCAACCGGCGCGCGGACCTGCTGGTCGTCCCGCCGGAGACCGACGTCATCACCGGCGTGCGCGCGCTGCGGCTGTGCACCCGGCGGGGCCTGCCGCGGTCGCCGCAGATGGTGCTCGCCGCGGCCCGCTCCCAGCCGCTGCCGCAGGTGCCCGACCTCCCGGTGGTCACCCGGGCGGTCTAGGAGGGCCCCGTCCTCCCCGCCCTCCGCACGCTCGGGGCGGGACCCGGGACGGGGCCGCCCGAGTCGAGGACGCCCGGGTCCTTGCGCCGTCCGCGAACCGGGTGGACGGCGGGGGAGCGGCTCCGCTGGGGTGGGCCCGTGCGACTCCTCGTCCTCGGCGGCACCCACTTCCTCGGCCGGCACGTGGCGACGGCGGCCCTCGACCGCGGCCACGAGGTCGCCGCGTTCAGCCGCGGCGTCACCGGCGTGCCGCCCGACGGCGTCCGCCCGCTACACGGCGACCGCGACGACCCCGCCGCCCTCCCGCGCGCCCTGGACGGCTGGACGCCGGAGGTCGTCGTCGACACCTCCTGCCAGACCCGCCCGGCCGCCGACCACGCCGCGGCCGCCCTGGCCGGCGTGCGGGCGTACGCGTTCGTCAGCAGCCTCAACGCCTACTCGACCTGGCCGCCGGGACCGGTCCGCGGCGAGGACGACCCCACCTGGGACACCGCCGACGACGACTACGGCCCGAACAAGGCGTACGCGGAACGGGTGCTGGGCGCGGCGCTGCCCGGGCGGTTCCTCACCGCCCGCGCGGGCCTGATCCTCGGCCCGCACGACAACGTCCGCCGGCTGCCGTGGTGGCTGCAGCGGATCGCCCGCGGCGGCCGCGTCGTCGTCCCCGACGCGCTGGAGCAGCCGATCGCGCTGGTCGACGTCCGCGACCTGGCCGGCTGGCTGGTCGAGATGGCCGCGCGCGGGCAGGCCGGTCCGGTCAACGCCACCGGCCCGGCCGGGATGACGACCCTGGGCGGGCTGCTGGAGACGTGCCGGGAGGTCACCGGCAGCGACGCGGAGCTCGTCCCGGTGCCGGAGGAGGACCTGCTGGCCGCCGGCGTGGAGCCCTGGCTGCACCTGCCGTTCTGGCTGCCCCGGGAGACGGCGGCGACGGCGTGGGACGTCGACACGGCCCGCGCGCGGGCGCTGGGGCTGCCCAGCCGGCCGGTCCGCGACACCGTCGCCGACACCTGGGCCTGGCTGCGGCAGGACCCCGAGCGGCTGCCCCCGCCGCACGGCCTGCCCGAGCCCGGCCTCCCCGAGGAGCTCGAGGCCACGCTGCTGGCCGGCCGTTGAACGACGGGAGGCCCCGCCCGGCAGCTGCCGGACGGGGCCTCCCGGACCCGACCTCCCTGAAGGGGCCCGCCACGAGCTCGCGAGTGGTGGGGGGCGGGAGGCCCTTGTTCAGTCGCGCGGGTTGGCGGGGCGGCCGGCGCGGAGGCTGCGCTCGAGGTCCGCGACGTCCGCCGCGTCCGGGGAGTGCAGGTGCTCGTCCTTGGCCAGGCGGGCGGCCTCGGCGGCGAGGGCGTCGGCCGACTCCTGCGCGCGGTCCTTGCGGTACTGGAGGAAGGAGTGGGCGACGGCGGCGGCCCACACCAGGTAGATGACCGCGTAGACCGAGTAGCGGACCGGGTCGGAGGCGTCGATCCAGTCGCTGCGCAGCAGCGTGCGGGTGTTGGTCAGGACGATGATCCCGCCGACCAGGGAGCCGAGCAGCCGCGGCGGCACGTGCCGGACCAGCCAGGCGGCGATCGGCGCGGCGACCAGGCCGCCGAGCAGCAGCGCCACCACCCACGCGAGGTCGATGCCCTGCGAGCCGAGCGCGAAGAGGAAGCCGAGGCTGGCGGCCAGCGCGACGAGGAACTCGGAGGTGTCGATCGAGCCGATCACCTTGCGCGGCTCCATGCGGCCGCTGGCCAGCAGCGCGGGGGTACCGACCGGGCCCCAGCCGCCGCCGCCCGTGGCGTCGACGAAGCCGGCCACCAGGCCGAGCGGGCCGAGGAACCGCTTGCGCACCGGCTTGCCCAGGTTGCGGCGGTCGATGCCGCGGAAGGTGAACCGGACCAGGAGGTAAACGCCCAGCCCGAGCAGGGTCAGCGACATCACCGGGGCGGCGACCTCGGTGGAGAGGTTCGACAGCACGGTGGCCCCGGCGAACGCGCCGACGGCGCCGGGCACGCCGACCTTGGCGACGACCTTCCAGTCGACGTTGCCGAACCGCCAGTGCGACACCCCCGACGCGAGCGTCGTGCCGATCTCGGCGAGGTGGATGGTCGCCGAGGCGGCGGCGGGGTTGGTGCCGAGGGCCAGCAGCAGCGTCGTCGAGGTGACGCCGTAGGCCATGCCCAGGCTGCCGTCGACGAGCTGGGCGCCCAGCCCGGCGAGGGCGAGCACGATGAGGGTCTTCACGGGGGTGGGGGCTCCTGTCCGGCTGGGAGGCGGGCCGCGGGCACGCGTCAGGGCGCGACTCGGCGCGGGTCGTGCGAGGGGGAGGGGCGCCCCGGAGGGCGCGGGCGTCAGCGGCCCGGACAGGTGGCCGTGCAGACGCGCAGCAGGTCGACGTGGATCCGCCCCACCAGGAGCACCGCCGTCGCCGCCACGGGGTCTATGTCTACCAGATCGATCGGGATATGCCAGCGGGGGGTCGACGAGACGGAGGTCACCCCGCGAGCACCCCGCGGGGTGCCCCCTCGGTCAAGGGAGCGGCGGCGTCAGCCGACGAGGAGGCCGGTGAGGAGGTACGCCAGCGCGGCCACCGCCCCGGCGGCCGGCAGGGTGACGATCCACGCGACGACGATGTTGCCGGCCACGCCCCAGCGGACCGCCGACAGCCGCCGCGTCGACCCGACGCCCATGATCGACGTCGTCGTGATGTGCGTGGTCGAGACCGGCACGGCGAAGACCGTCGCCGTCGTCACCATGACGCCGGAGGCCACGGTCTGGGCGGCGAAGCCGCCGGCCGGGGTGAGCTGGATGATCCGCCGCCCCAGGGTGCGCATGATGCGGAAGCCGCCCGCGTAGGTGCCCGCGCTGATGGCGAGCGCCGCGGCGAGCACGACCCACAGCGGCACCTCGAAGTCGTCGATCTCGCCGGCGGTGAACAGCGCCAGCGTGATGATCCCCATCGTCTTCTGGGCGTCCTGCAGGCCGTGGCCGAGGGCCATGGTCGCGGAGCTGACGATCTGCGCGTAGCGGAAGCCGCGGTTGGCGCGGGTGACGTTGGCCCGCCGGAAGGTCCACAGGATGGCGAGCATGAACAGGTAGCCGAGGCCGAAGCCGACCAGCGGCGACACGACCATCGGGATGACGACCTTGTCGACGACGCCCAGCCACTGGACGTCGTGGGCCGCGGCGATCGCGGCGCCCACCAGGCCGCCGATCAGCGCGTGCGAGGACGACGAGGGCAACCCGAAGTACCAGGTGACGAGGTTCCACACGATCGCGCCGACCAGCGCGGCGAAGACGATCTCCAGCCCGCCGGTCCCGGTCGGCGCCTCGATGATCCCGGCGCCGACGGTCTTGGCGACCTCGGTGGACAGCAGGGCGCCGACCAGGTTCATCACCGCCGCCAGCGCCAGCGCCACCCGCGGTGTCAGCGCCTTGGTGGAGACGGCGACGGCGATGGCGTTGGCGGCGTCGTGGAACCCGTTGGTGTAGTCGAACGCCAGGGCGACGACGACGATGACGACCAGCGCGACGAAGGCCGCGTCCATCGACGCTCAGGACTCCTTGACCGCGATGGACTCGACGACGTTGGCCACCTTCTCGAACGCGTCGGCGGCCTCCTCGAGCTGGTCGGCCACCTCCTTGAGCCGGAGGACCTCCAGCGCCTCGAACTCGCCGCTGTAGAGCCGGGACAGCAGCCGCCGGTACAGCTTGTCGGCCTCGTTCTCGATGCGGTTGACCTCGATCCAGTAGTCGGGGAGGCCCTTCATCGTCTGCAGCCGCGGCATCGCCTCGGCGGTGGTCTCCGCGGCGCGCTGCAGCAGCGCCGTCTGCTGGCTCATCTCCGCCGGCAGGGTGCCCAGCCCGGTGAGGACGACGAGGTCGGCGGCGGCCTCCACGTAGTCCATGACGTCGTCGAGGTGGCTGGCCAGGCTGTAGATGTCCTCGCGGTCGAACGGCGTCACGAAGCTGGAGTTCAGCTGCCGGAAGATGGCGTGCGTCGACTGGTCACCGGCGTGCTCGAGGTCGCGCAGCCGGTCGGCGAGCTCCCTCCGGCGGGCGTGGTCGTGGATGAACTCGCCCAGGACGTCGGTGGCCGCCACCAGGTTCTGCGCGGAGTCGCTGAACAGGGTGTAGAAGCTCTGGTCCTTGGGGGTCAGGCTGAAGGGCACGAAGGGGCTCCGGATCGGCGGGGTTCGGGAGGGCGCCCGCCGCGGATGAGCGGTCGCACGGCCGTCGGGCAGCATAGGTACCCGTTCACGCGCGGTTCAGCGCAGGTTCACCCGCGGGCCGCGTCCGGCCCCTCCAGCGCGCCCCCGCCGAGCGCCTCGACCAGGTCGGCGCGGGCCCGGGCGACCCGCGAGCGGATCGTGCCCACCGGGCAACCGGCCACCTCGGCGGCCTCGGCGTAGGAGAGCCCGAGCAGCTGGGTCAGCGCGAAGGCCTCCCGGCGGTCGGGGTCCAGCCGGGCCAGCAGGTCAGTGACGGCGGCGCCCTCGCCCACCCGGTCGGCGTCGTCGCCGCGGCCGAGGGCCTCCAGGTCGGTGTCGTCGCGGACCAGGGTCAGCCGACGGCGGCGCCGCGAGCGGACGGCGTCGGCGCAGACCCGCCGGGCGATCGCCAGCAGCCACGTCCGCAGCGAGGAGCGGCCCTCGAAGCGGTGCAGCGTGGCGAAGGCGCGGGCGTAGGTCTCCTGGGTCAGGTCGTCGGCGGAGTCCCGGTCGCCGAGCGCGGCGCACAGCCGCCAGACGTCGGACTGGGTGGACCGCACGAGGGTGGCCGCGGCGAGGGGGTCGCCGTCGACGGCGGCCGCCGCGACCCGCTCGAGCTCGTCCACGTGTTCCCTCCGTCACATCCGGGCCGCTCCCGGGAACCGGACGGGCCCTCCGTGACGACTACGACGACATGCAGTGTGCCCCCTTCCGCGAGGCGGTCTCCGCGCGACTCGACGGCGAGCCGCTCGGCGTGCCCGCCGCCGACCTCGACCGCCACCTCGCCGCGTGCCCCGCGTGCGCCGGGTGGGCCGACGCAGCGGAGGCGGTGACCCGCCGGGCGCGGCTGGCCCCCGCGCCACCGGTGCCCGACCTCACCGCCGCCGTCCTCGGCGCGCTGCCGCGGCAGCTGCCCGGCACCGCGGCCGCCGCGCGCGCCCGGCTGGTGCGGTCGGCGCTGCGGCTGGCGCTGCTGGCCGTGGGCGTGGCACAGGCCGGCCTGGCGTGGCCGGCGCTGTCCGGCGGCACCGCGGCGATGAGCGCGCCGGTGCACGTGGCGCACGAGACCGGCGCGTGGAACCTCGCCGTCGCGGCCGCCTTCCTCGCCGTCGCCGCCGCGCCCCGGCTGGCCGCGGGTGCGCTGCCGTTCCTCGCCACCTTCACCGTCCTGCTGACCGTCACCACGGTGCGCGACCTGCAGGCCGGGCACGTGCACGCCGACCGCGCCGCCGCGCACCTGCTGCTGCTCGCCGGCGTCGTGCTCATCGCCGTGGTCGCCTGGCGGCAGCGGCCGCGACGGGCGGCCGCGCCCGCGGCGGCCCGGCGGGTGGTCGCGTGAGCACCGCCGTCCCGGCCCGCCGCTCACCGCGGCCGGCCCTGCTGCTGCTCGTGCTGCTCGCCGGCTGGCTCGGCCTCGGCGTGGCCACCGCCGGCCCCGCCGCCGCGCACGCCGAGCTGGTCTCCACCGACCCGGGGGAGGGTGCCCGCCTCGACGCGGCGCCCGGCCAGGTCACCCTGCGCTTCACCGAGGGCGTGTCCCTCGGGGCCGGCTACGCCCGCGTCCTCGGCGACGACGGCGAGCGCGTGGACACCGGCGCCGCGTCGGTGCAGGACGACACGGTCACCGTCCCGCTGCGCGGCGACCTGCCCGACGCCAGCTACGTCGTCACCTACCGGGTGATCTCCGCGGACTCCCACCCGGTCAGCGGGGCCTACGCCTTCGTCGTCGGCGACGGCGAGCTCGCCGACGCCGGGGCGGTCGCCACCGACCCCGACGCCGACCCGTTCGTCGCCGCCGCGCTGCCGGCCGCACGCGCCCTCGGGTTCGCCGGGGAGGCCGTGGGCCTGGGCGTCCCGGCGTTCCTGCTGCTGTGCTGGCCGGCCGGCTGGGCCTCGCGGCGGATGCGGCGGCTGACCACGGCCGGGCTGGCGACGGTCGCCGGGGCCGCGGTGCTCACCTTCCTGCTGCAGGGCCCGTACGCGGGCGGGGTGGGGCTGGGGTCGCTGCTCGACCCGGCGCTGCTGTCCACCACCGCCTCCTCGGCCTACGGCCTGACCACGCTCGGCCGCGGCGCGCTCGCGCTGCTGCTCGCCGCGCTGCTGGTGCCGCTGTGGCGCCGCGCGGCCGCGCCGCAGCCGCCGGAGACGGTGGGCGTGGCCGTCCTCGGCGCCGGCGTCGTCCTCACCACCGCGGCGGTCGGGCACCCGGTGGCCGGCAGCCTCCCGGTGCTCGCCACCGCCGTCACCGCGGTGCACGTCGCGGCCATGGCGCTGTGGCTGGGCGGGCTGGCCGCGCTGCTGGCCGGCCTGGTGCGGCCCGGCGTCGAGGCCGGGGAGCTGGCCGCGGCGCTGCCGCGCTGGTCGCGGATCGCCTCCGGCTCGGTGGCCGCGCTGGTGGTCACCGGCGTCGTCCAGTCGGTGCGCGAGGTCGGCTCGCCGGCCGCGCTGGTCTCCACCACCTACGGCTGGATCCTGCTGGCCAAGCTCGCGCTGGTCCTGCTGCTGCTGGCCGCCGCCGGCGTCTCGCGGGTGTGGGTGCAGCAGCACCTCGGCCTCACCCGCCCCCGGCCGGGCGGCCGCCGCCGGGTGACCGCGCACGCCTTCGCCGCCCCCGGCGCCGAGGAGCCGGCGGTCGCCGAGGCCGCCCGCGCCCGCGCCGCGGTGCAGGCCCGCGGCGCCGTCGAGGACGTCGCGCCGCTGCGCCGCACGGTCCTGGTCGAGGCCGCCGTCGCCGCCGCCGTGCTGGTGCTGTCCGCGCTGCTGGTGGGCACCCCGCCGGCCCGCGCGACGGCCGCCCAGCCGGTCGACGTCACCCTGCCGCTGCAGTCGTCGGCGGGGGAGTCCGGCAGCGTCCAGCTGTCGATCGACCCGGCCCGCCCGGGCGCCAACACGCTGCACCTCTACCTGTTCGACGACGACGGCCGGCTGGCCCAGCCGGCCGACCTGCGCGTGACGCTCACCGAGCCCGAGCAGGAGATCGGCCCGCTCGACGTCGACCTCGAGCCCGCCGGCCCCGGCCACTGGGTCGCCGACGGGATGTCGATCCCGGGCGCCGGCACCTGGACCGTCGCCGTCAGCGTCCGGCTCGACGAGTTCACCGCCACCACCGCGAGCACCGGGTTCCCGGTGCGCTGAGCCCCTCCCCGGAGCCACAGAAGGAGAACCGTGTCCCTCATCCTGCGACCGCTGGCCCGTGCCGGCGTCGTCCTGGCCGCCGTGCTGACCGCCCTGGTCGCGTCCGTCGTGGTCGCCGCCACCGCGTCGGCGCACGTGACGGTCTCGTCGGCCGACGCCGCCGCCGGCGGCTACGGGAAGCTGACCTTCCGGGTGCCCAACGAGAGCGACACCGCGAGCACCGTCTCGGTGCGCATCTCGATCCCGGAGGACGAGGTGCTGGCCTCGCTGCGGACGATGCCGGTGCCGGGCTGGTCGGTCGTCACGACCTCCGCCGAGCTGCCCGGGCCGGTCGACAACCACGGGACGGAGATCACCAGCTACGTGTCGGTGGTCGAGTTCCGCGCCGACGCCGGCGGCGGGATCGCGCCCGGCCAGTTCCAGGAGTTCTCGCTGTCCGGCGGCCCGTTCCCGGACGCCGACACGCTGTCGTTCCCCACGGTGCAGACCTACAGCGACGGCACCGAGTCGGCGTGGATCGAGCCGACCGTCGAGGGCCAGGAGGAGCCGGCGAACCCGGCGCCGACCCTGGCGCTGACCGCCGCCTCGTCCGGGGACGGCACGGCCACCGACACCGCGGCCGCCACGGACGAGCACGCCCACGACGCCGAGGTCAGCAACGCGCCGGCCGGGCTGGCGCTGTTCCTCGCCATCCTGGCGCTGGCCGTCGGGGTCGCGGGCGTCGCCCTCGGATACCGCGCCGGCCGACGTACCGTGTCCTCGTGACCGCTCCCGGACGCGGCCGGAGCGCCGCGCTGCTCCTCGCCGCCGGCCTGGCGCTGTCCGCCTGCGGCTCCGACGACGGGGACCAGGCGGCGGCCGCCGAGGGCCACTCCCACGCCGACGGGGACCACTCCGGCGGCTCCCTCGCCACGGTGGAGGGGCCCGACGACACCTACGCCGGCCTCGACCTGCCCGACCCCTACCAGCGGCCCGCGTTCACCCTGACCGACCAGACCGGCGCGTCCTACGACTTCGCGTCCGTCACGGCGGGGCGCCCGACGCTGCTGTTCTTCGGCTACACGAACTGCCCCGACATCTGCCCGACGACGATGGCCGACGTCGCCCTCGCCCTGCGCGACACCGACCCGGCGCTGGCCGGGCAGGTGCGGGTGGTGTTCGTGACCACCGACCCGGCCACCGACACCCCGCAGGTGCTGGGGGAGTACCTGGACCGGTTCGACGCCGACCTGTCCACCCAGTTCGTCGGGCTGACCGGCGACCAGGACGCGATCGACCAGGCGCAGCTGTCGGCCGGCGTGCCGCTGGCCGAGGAGGACGGCCGGCTGCACAGCTCGCTGCTGCTGCTCTACGGCGCCGACGACCGGGCGCACGTTGCGTTCGACGCCGGCAACACCGCGCGGGACATCGCCGGCGACCTGGCCCTGGTCGCCGACGGCGCGTGAGCGGCCCGCGGGCCGCCGGCGCGCGGCTGCTGGTCGTCCTGCTCGGGGTGCTGGCCACGCTGGCCCTCGCCGGGCCGGCGCAGGCGCACGTCGGCGGGGAGGTCGCCGGCAGCGACTTCGACGGCCGGGTCACCTCGCTGCAGCCGCCGGTGCCCGGGGTGAGCGTCCGGGTGCTGGAGTTCGGGGACTCCCTGGAGCTGGTGAACACCACCGGCACCGAGGTGGCCGTGCCGGGCTACTCCGACGAGCCCTACCTGCGGATCGGCCCGGACGGCGTCTGGCGCAACGCGCACAGCCCGGCCACCTACATCAACCTCGACCGCTTCGGCCGGGTCACCCTGCCCGCGGACGCCGACCCGCGGGCCGAGCCGGAGTGGGTGCGCGTCTCCACCGAGCCGCAGTACACCTGGCACGACCACCGCACGCACTGGATGACCGAGGGGCAGCTGCCGCCGGCGGTCGCGGCCGACCCCGACCGGGCGCAGACGGTGTTCGCCTGGACCGTCCCGATGCGGCACGGCGACACCGCGCTGACCGTGCGCGGGGTGCTCACCTGGAGCCCGCCGCCGCCGACGGCGCTCACCTGGGGGCTGCACCTCGCGCTGGCCGCCGCCGTCGCGGCCGCCGGCCTGCTGGCCCGGGCGCCGCGGCCGCTGGGCTGGGCGCTGGTCGCGGGCGGTGCCGCCGCGCTCTGGCACGCGGCGAGCACGCCCGAGCCCCCGGTGACGGTGTCCTCGCACGGGGCGGCGGTGGTGTCCGCGCTGCTGCCGGCGGTCACCGCGGCGCTGGTGGCGGTGCTCGGCCGGGTCGCCGCCCGGCGCGGCCGCGGGGTCGTGGCCGGGCTGTGCGCGGTCGTGCTCGGCTGGCTGCTGCTGGTGCAGGGCCTGCCCGACGTCGACGTGCTGTGGAGCGCGCACGTCGCCACCGGCGGCCCGGAGCTGCTCGCCCGGGTGGCGGTCGCCGTGCTCGTGGCCGGTGGTGCCGGTCTGGTCGTCGGCGGGCTGGCCGCCGCCCGGCGCTTCCGCGACCCGGAGCGGGCCCGCCCGCAGGACCCCGCCCCGGAGCCCCAGCCGGTCGCCTGACCGGCCGGGGCCCGGGGGCAGTTCCGGCTAGGCGGTTCCGTCCGGCACCGGGTGCAGGTGCGGGCGGGCGCCGGAGAGCATCTCGTTGGCCCGGTCCAGGTCGGCCTCGAAGTCGACCTCGACGGCGGCCCACCGCGAGATGTCCACCGGCCGGAAGCGCACGCCGGCCTCGATGATCGCCGTCTCCATGCCGCGCTCGAAGTAGTCCTGGTCGCCGCAGCCGTCGAGGTGCTCGACCAGCACGGCCTTGTCGGCCGAGGAGACGTAGTTGATGCCCACGGCCTCGCCCAGGCCGCCCTTCACCGTCTTGGACAGCTCGGCGATGTAACCCTCCCCGTCGAGGGTGTACTTGACCTCCTCGTCGGCGACGGTGGAGGTGTCGACGCACACGAAGCTCTCGTCGGCCTGCAGCGTGGGCAGCACGGCCTCCAGCACGGCGGCGTCGAAGACGACGTCGCCGTTGAGCCACAGCACGCCGCCCTCGCGGGTGGTGCGCAGGCCGCGCAGCAGGCTCTTGGAGGTGTTGGTCCGCGCGAAGTGCGGGTTGTAGGCGAAGCGCAGGTCGGGCGCGGCCTGCATGAGCAGCTCGCACTGGAACCCGACGACGGCGGTGACGTCGACGGCGGGGCCGAAGACCTGCGCGAGCGTGTCCAGCTGGCGGTGCAGGATGCTGCGGCCGTCCACCAGCGGGGTCAGCGGCTTGGGCAGCGGGCGCCCCAGCCGGGTGCCCATCCCGGCGGCCAGGATGACCACCTGCGGCGGGAAGGGCTGCGTGCGGGCGGCCGGCCGGACCGTTCCGGTCCTGCGGCCGGGCACTCGGGTCTGCACGAGGTCAGCGATGCGCACTGTCGTCCCCTCCTCGGGTCGAGTCAGCCGCGCCGGCGGGGCCGCCGGGCGGGAAGAACAGGTCGAGGACGCGCCCGGTGGCGTTGCCGTCCTCCAGGGCGGTGTAGGTCTCGCGGAAGGACCGGTAGCGGTCGGCGTGCTCCGCGGTGACGGCGTCCAGGTCGGCGAGCGCGTCGACCAGCTCCCCGCTGGTCGTCACGATCGGCCCGGGCGCGACCTCCTCGAGGTCCACGTAGAAGCCGCGCAGCCGGTCGCGGTACTCGTCGAGGTCGTAGGGGAACAGCAGGATCGGCTTCCCGGTGACCGCGAAGTCGAACATCGTCGACGAGTAGTCGGTGACCAGCACGTCGGCGGCCAGGTACAGGTCGCGGATGTCCGGGTACGACGACACGTCCTGCACCGGCATCCCGTCGATCGACTCGAGCCGGTCGGAGACCATGTTGTGCAGCCGCAGCAGCAGCACGTGGTCCTTGCCGAGCCGGTCGGTGAAGTCCGCGAGGTCGACCGGGAAGTCGAAGTCGCGCTCCCCGGTGCCCTCGAAGACCAGGTCGTCGCGCCAGGTGGGCGTGTAGAGGACGACGCGGGCGTCGTCGTCGATGCCGAGCCCGGCCCGCACCCGCGCGCGCACCGCGTCCCGCTCGGGGCTGGAGAGCAGGTCGTTGCGGGGGTAGCCGGTCTCGTGCACCGGCCCGCGGAAGCCGAAGGCCTGGCGGAACCGGCCGGTGCTGTAGGGGTTGGGGGAGAGCATCGCGTCCCAGCGGGCGATGTCGTGCTCCAGGTAGGCCAGCCGGCCCTCCGGCGCCCAGAGGACGTCGTTGTGGATCCGCTTGAGCGGGGTGCCGTGCCAGGTCTGCAGGTAGAAGGCGTCCGGGCGCTTCTCCCAGTCCAGCGGCACGTGGTCGTTGGACACGACGACGTCGGCGGCCTCGAGCGCGGCGATGCTCTCCGGGCTGCCGAACGGGACGGTCTCGACGTCGGCCGGGAAGGCGGACTCGGCGACCGGCGCGGTCAGCCACGTGTGCGTGACGTCGTCGCCGCGCGCCACCAGCGCCTCGTAGACGGCGCGCGGGCTGTCGGAGAACAGGCCGCGGAAGCTGGTGTAGACGATCCTCATCGACCACCTCCGGTCAGGACGGGCAGCAGCAGGTCGGCGAGCTCCTGCCAGGACGAGACGACGGCGAGCACGCCGGCCTCCCACAGCGCGGCCTCGCGCTCGGCGCGCTCGGCGGGCTGGACGAACAGCAGGTTCCCCACCGTGGGACAACCCGCGCGGACCGCGGAGAGTGCCCCCGGGACGGAGTCCTCCACGGCGAGGCCCTGCCCGGGGGCGATCCCCAGGCGCTCGCAGGCGTACAGGTACACCGCCGGGTCGGGCTTGCTCGTGGGCACCGGCAGCGAGTCCTCGGCGCTGAACCGGGCCGACGGCGGGATCAGCGCGTCCAGGTCCGTGGCGGTGAAGCAGGCGGCGAGCCGGGCCAGCGCGCTGGAGCTCACCGCGGCCAGGCGCAGGTGCGGGGCGAGCGCGCTGAGGGCGGCGTTCGTCGGCCCGTGCGGGCGCAGGTGCTCGCCCAGGTAGGCGGTGACCGCGCGCTTCTCCTCGGCCACCCACGGCTCGACGTCGACCTCGGGGCGGCCGGCCTCGGCGGCCAGCCGGCGCGACGTCGTCCGGAAGTTCATCCCGGTGGTGGCCAGGCGCAGCTCCTCCGGGGTGTACCGGCGCGCGTCGCCGAGCTCGGCGAGGAAGCGGTTGGTGACCTCGGCGGAGGCGACGAAGGCCGGCTCCTCGGAGGGGAACAGGTTGCCGTCGGCGTCGCACAGCAGCGCGGTCAGGCCCGCGACGACGTCGCGGGGGAGGACCGCGGCCGCCCCGCCGGTGCGGGGCGCGGTCACCGGGCGCTCGCGGCGGTGGCGGCGGCGACGGTCTCCCGGACGCCGTCGCACCGGAGCCGGCGCACGGCGTCGGCGAGTTCGTCGGGGAACCCGGGGACCGAGCCGAGGTCGCCGAAGACCGGCTCGTCGGTCAGCAGCAGGCGCGGGTCGTCGCCGCCGGCGCGGGCCAGGGCCTGCAGGTGCAGCCCGCGGTCGTCCTCGATCGGCAGCGACCGGCCGTGCTCGTCGGCCTGCTGCAGGTAGCGGACCCAGCCGGCGAGGGCCAGGGTCAGCAGCGCGTGCGGGCGGTCCTCGGCCAGGGCCTGGCGCAGCGAGGGCAGCAGGTGGTGCGGCAGCTTGGTCGACCCGCGGCGGCACAGCCGGGACAGCCGGTCGGCGATGGCCGGGTTGGCGAAGCGCTGCAGCAGCGTGGCCTTGTACTCGTCGAGGTCGATGCCCTCCGGCACGGGGATCAGCGGGGTGACCTCGTCGTCCATGAGCCGGGCGGCGTACGCGGCGAACACCGGGTCGCCCATGAGCACGTCGATCCGCTCGTGCCCGGCCAGCGTGCCGAGGTAGCCGAGCGCGGAGTGGCTGGCGTTGAGCAGCCGGGTCTTCATCAGCTCGTGGTCGGTGACGTCGCGGACGAACCGGACGCCGACCGCGTCCAGCGGCGGGCGGCCGTTGCAGAAGGAGTCCTCGATCACCCACTGGGAGAACGGCTCGGTGACGACCGGCCAGCGGTCGTCGATCCCGTGCCGGCGGGCGAGCGCCTCGCGCTCCTCGGGCGTCGTCTGCGGGGTGATCCGGTCGACCATGCTGCTGGGGAAGGCGACGCGGTCGGTGATCCACCGGGCGAGGACCTCGTCGCGCAGCGCGGCGAACCCGGTGACGGCGGTGCGGGTGGCGTCGCCGTTGCGGTGCAGGTTGTCGCAGGAGACGACGGTGAACGGCGCCGTGCCGGCCCGGCGGCGGCGGTCGAGGGCCTCGACGAGGAAGCCGAACACGGTGCGCGGGGCGCCGGGGTGCGCGAGGTCGTGCCGGACGTCGTCGTCGGGGGCGAAGACGCCGGTCGTGGGGTCGAGCAGGTACCCGGCGCCGGTGATCGTCATGGTGACCACGCGGGTGCGCGGGTCGCTGAGCCGGTCGAGGACCGCGTCCGGGGCGTCGGGGGCGAACAGGTAGTCGGTGAGGACGCCGACCACCCGGGCCCGCTCACCGTCGGGACTGCGCTCGACCACGGTGTAGAGGTTGTCCTGCGGCGCGAGGGCCTCCCGCAGCCGCCGGGCGCGCAGGCCGACGCCCACGACGCCCCACTCCGCGGAGATCCGCTGCTGGGCGACCTCGTCGAAGTAGGTGAGCTGGTGGGCGCGGGAGAACCCGCCCACGCTCAGGTGCACGACCGACGGGGTCAGCGCCGCCCGGTCGTAGGTGGGGACGGTGAGCCGGGCCCCGTGCTGCTCGAGCGTCGCCGCGGTCAACGGCCGGACGCGGCCGACGGGCAGTGCCGTCGGCTGCGCGGCCGTGCCGGCCCGCGGGAGGTGCCGCGGGAAGCGCTCGGGCTGTGCCATCGAGGCATCGGTCCTTCCTGTCGGTGCTCGGCCGGCGCGCGACCGGCCGCCCCCGCGCGGCACGGGACGATCATGGGACCACGCCGGCCGATCCGGGTGCACCTCCAGGGGCGGAGGGTCGCGGTGGGGCCGTCGTGCGGTGCGTCGCGCCGGTGGGTCGCGACACTGCCCGCGGAGTGTGCTCACGCGGGCACCTGGCGTGGGGGCGTCGGCCCGGCGGTCTCGTCGGACCGGCGCGGGCTGCTCCACGCCGGATGAAGTCATGTCCCCGGGAGGACCCCGTCGTAAACACAGCCGCTCGTGACACAGCGCACACGGCGTGTCACGAGCGGACACGCCGCACTCCGGGTCACGGAGAGGTCACGGTGTGTTTGGATCGACACGACTCGATCGGGCCCGGACGGGCCGCTTCCCACGAGCGAGCGGGGTACGCGCCTTGGCTAGTCACCGGAGTGATGCGGGTCTGCTGACCCGTCCCGTCAGCGGCTCCCTCGCGGCGGTCCCCGGTCCCCGGACCGGCGACTCCTGGACCGCGGCGGACCACCCGGTGTCCCCGCTGCGCGGCTTCCCGCCGGTCCGCCCCGCCGGCGTCCCCGTCCCGCGGTCCGCCGCCGAGGCCGCCGACGACGTCCCCGCGCCGGCCACCACCGCCCTGCCCGTCCCCGCCGCGGCCGCCGAGCCGGCCACCGCGCTCGCCGCCCCGCGCGCCCGCCGTCGCGGCCTGCGCGACCGCCGTCCCCAGCTGCTGCTCGCGGCGCTCGTGGCCGGCGCGATCGGCGCCGGGGTCGTCGGGGTGCCCGGCGGGTCCGGGGCGGAGGGCGGGTCCACGGCGGTGCTCGGCGCGCAGATGGAGCTGGCCACCGGCGAGGAGTCCCTCGAGGTCATGCCGATGGCCTCGATCACCGAGGCGGAGGCGCAGGCGCGCCTGCAGGAGGTCGCGGCCAGCCGCGCGGAGCGGGCCGCGGCCGAGGCCGCCGCCGCGGAGGCCGCCCGCGAGGCGGCACGACCCGAGGCCGTGCTGCCGGTCGACGGTGCGCGGTTCACCAGCGGCTACGGCTCGCGGTGGGGCACCTTCCACTACGGCATCGACCTGGCCGCCCCCATCGGGACGCCGGAGTACGCGGCCATGGACGGCGTCGTCGTCCGGGCCGGTGCGGCCAGCGGTTTCGGCCTGGCCGTCTACGTCCTCCACGAGAACGGCGACGTCACCGTCTACGGCCACATGGAGGAGATCCTCGTCGAGCCCGGCCAGTACGTGGAGGCCGGTGAGACGATCGCGCTGCTGGGCAACCGCGGCCAGTCGACCGGTCCGCACCTGCACTTCGAGGTGCACCAGGGCGGGATGGACGGCCGCAGGATCGACCCGGTGCCGTGGCTGGCCGAGCGCGGGGTCGAGGTCTGACCCGCGACGCGCGGGACGACCCCCCGCCGCGGGGGGCCGTTCCGGACGTCGTATAGTTCTCCGTGGCCCGAGCGAGACCGGGCGGGCCGAGGAACGGGGCTGTGGCGCAGCTGGTAGCGCACCACACTGGCAGTGTGGGGGTCAGGGGTTCGAGTCCCCTCAGCTCCACCCCGATGACCAGGCCGTTCCCCTCCGGGGGAACGGCCTGAGTCGTCTCTGGTCGCCGTCTGCGTGCGCGGCTGGCTGTGGCCCGGCAGTTCCCGCCCAGGAGCAGCGTGGGAGGTCCGGCTCCCGACTCCCCGCGACGGGTAGGCCGGCACCCGGCCGGCTCAGTACGGTGCGCGAGCCGGCTGAGGTCGTGGCGCGGCGGTGACGTCGGCCCCCGACCCGATGCCCTCGGTGTCCGGGGTGAGCGCTGCGACGACGTCCTCCTCGTCCTCGTGGGCGCGCCGGACGGCGGCGTCCAGCAGCCGGCGCTGGCGGTCCAGCGGCCCCTGCCGGTCGGGCGGTGCCACGCTCTCGAGGTCGGCCAGCGCCGCGCACATCTTCCGGGTCACCTGCGGCTCCGACGCCCCGGCCAGGCGGATCTCGTCGAAGGCCAGCCGGACGTAGCCGTCCCAGCTGACGGTCCGTTCGAGCAGGCGCACCACGCCGTCCTCGTCGCGGTGTTCACCGCAGGGCAGGGGGCGAGCGGCGATCTGGCGCAGCAGGTCGTGCAGCCGGTGCAGCGCCTGGACCGTCGTCGTGGGGTCGTTGAACGGCTGTGCGATCGACCGCACGGCGATGTCGACGAGCTTGCGGAAGCCGTAGGCGAGGTCCTCGGTGTGCACGCGCTCCGGGCCCAGCAGGACGTGGCGGGTGACGTCGGTGGCCCGGAGCCGACCGGCCGAGGGGCCGTCGGCGCTCGCCGGCGACCGGGTGCCCGGGTGCACCCGGAACAGGGGCGCGCCGCCGACGACGAAGTCCCCGACGACGGGGACCAGCTCCAGCACGCAGTCCGCCCGCCGGGCCGCGGCGACCAGTGCCGGGCGGTCGACGCGGATCACGTTGCCCGGCTGCACGGCGACCATCTCGTCCGGGCCGCCGGTGACGACGGGCCGCTCCCCGTGCTCGCGGACGATGAACTCGCGGCTCCGGTCGCCGACGAGGTCGATGAGCCCGGCGACGCGCAGGCCCTGGCCGGTGTGGTGCACGAACAGGACGAGCACGACGATGCTGGCGAGCATCAGGAGGTAGCACAGCAGCATCGACAGCCCGGGCACGGTGCCGGTGTCGGAGCCGCGGATCTCGCGGAGGGTCAGCACCGCGACCAGGAAGCTCGCGCCGAACAACCCGATCGCCAGCTGACTCCACCGGTCGGTGAGCAGCGCCCCCACGATGCGGGGCGAGAACTGCCCCATCGCCAGCTGGACCGCGACCAGGGTGACCGTCAGGACGAGGCTGGTCAGCGACACCATGGCGGTGGCGAAGGAGGACAGGATCGTCTGGGCGTCGGACGGCGTCCCCGTCAGCGTCTGCGGGACGAGCCGGTAGCCCGTCGCCCGGTCCACGGCGAGCGTTCCGACGGCGAGGAGGGCGCCCGCAGCGAGGCAGCCCACCGGCAGCAGCCACATGCTGGTGCGGACGAAGCGCTGGATCCGTAGCCGACTCATGCGCTGGAGGCCTGCGGGCCGGCCGCCCGGGTGGACGACTCGTACGCGGTCATGCTCTCCCCTCCGGATGGACGGATGCGCTCGTGCGGACGCGCTCGACCCGGCGACCTCGTGGCGCGCCAGGTCCTCCCATGGAATCGATGCGGACGGGGGAGCACCATCGGCAGAACGCCCGATTCAGGTCCGGCAGGGCGACGGGACCAGGGGCACGTAGAGGCCCTCGCGCTCGGCCCGCACCGCGGCGAGCGTCCTCGTGGGCGCATCGAGTTTGACGAGGACGTGCTCGAGGTGGGCAGCGACGGTGCGCGGGGCCACGACCAGCGCGCGGGCGATCTGCTGGTTGGAACACCCGTCGACCAGCAACCCGAGCACCTCGAGCTCGCGCGGCGTCAGGCCCCGCAGGTCGGTCATGGGGGAGAGGACGACCGTTCCCAGCACGATCGCCGGTGCCTCGCTCGGACTGGCCAGGACGGTCACGCGGACGTGCCCGTCCGGGGCATGGCGTCCTCCGCGGGGCCACAGGAAGGACGCGAACACCCGGCCGTCGTCGATGCACGAGCGCGCGACGGTGACGACGGGCGACCCCTCGGCGAGCAGTGCGTCACCGTCGAGGCCGGGCAGCGGCCGGGTGGCGCTGTCGCGGCACAGCACCGCGCCGGCGGTCGCCCCCCGCACCACCCGTGTTGCCGCGGCCAGCGAGCGCAACGGGTCCGACCCGCGCGCCAGGACGGGCGCCAGGTGGTGCAGTCGACGCCGCAGGCCCAGAGGGGGCGGCTGCGTGCTGTGGAAGAGCAGCGCCAGGTGTCCGACGTGGCGCCGGCCTCCGTCGAACAGGGCGACGCCCAGGGCCTCGTGGAAGCCGGCGGGGAGGAGGCACTCGGCCCACGTCGGCAGGTCTGCGGCCGGGTAGGGCAGGTCGGACGGGCTCAGCGGCGGGCACGCGGGGTCGGTGTGGGTCACCTCGATGTCGTGCGCCGTGGTGGGACCGCTCAGGTACTGCACGGTGATCTGGTCGAGGCCGGTACTGGCCGTGCACGTGTAGCTGCTGCTCATCGGATCGGCAGTGGCCAGCCACGCGGCGTCGAACGGCACGAGGCGATGGAGCAGCTCCAGCATCTCCTGCGAACGTTCGGGGAGGGGACTGGCCGAGTGGGCGATCTCGGCCAGTTCGAGGCCCACGGTCTCGTCCATCGGCGCTCCCGGGACCGCCACCTCGGCCATGCACGCTGTCTGTTCAACGGTGCCGACGTCTGCCCCGGGTGCCCGGTTACCGCGAAGCGGGACGGAGTAGTCCCGTTCACGATGACGAAAGAGTCGCAGTGGTCTGAGGTACCGGCTAACGAGGTCACCGACGCGGGTGCACCGCGGAGCAGTAGCGTGGATCATGGAGTTGCGCCAGCTCAGGTACTTCCTGGCGGTGGCCGAGGAAGGGCGCTTCAGCCGTGCGGCGAACCGGCTGCACATCGCCGCACCCTCCCTCTCCCAGCAGATCCAGGCCCTGGAACGAGAGCTGCACGTGCCGCTCTTCGAGCGCACGCCGCAGCGGGTGGAGCTCACGATCGCCGGGCAGGTGCTGGTCGAGCGAGCCAGGGTGATCGTCGCCGAGGTGGAGCGGGCACCAGAGGCGGTGCGCGCCGCTGGTACGGGACGCGAGCGGTTGAGCCTCCGGGTCGCCAACATGGCCGACCTGGTCCTGGACGGTCCGCTCAGCGGGCTGGCCGAGGGCATCGACGGGGTCGAGGTCTCGGTGAGCTCGAGCCGGGGGGACGACGCGCTGGAGGCCGTCCGTCAGGCCCGTGCCGACGCGGCGGTCGTCTGGAGCCGTCGACCGGTGGACCGCGACCTCGACGGCGTCGTCCTCGGCTCGGTGCTGTTCGGCGTCGTCCTGCCGCTGGGGCACCGGGCGGCCGACTCGGCGAGGGTGCCGGTCGCTGCCCTCGCCCGCGAGGTGCTGGTCATGTTCCCGCGCGGACCGTTCGCCGGCATCTGGGACCGCACGGTGGACCACTTCTTCCCCGGTGGCGCCGGTCCCGGCCAGGTCGTCGTCGAACCGAACCTGCTCAACAGTCCCGGGGCCATGCTGCGCGCGGTCGCAGCGGGCGGTGGCATGGCCGCGGGCATCCTGGGCGTCGTCGACGGCATGGGTGTCGACGGGGTCGAGGCCCGGCGTCTCGAGCCCGACCTGCGGCTCGAACTGGAGGCCGTCTGGCGGGCCCCGGCCGGGCAGTCCGTCCGCAAGCTCGTCGACTTCCTGGTGCGATCCGCGCGGGACCCCGGTACCGCCATCGAGGCAGCCGAGCACCTCGGTGGCGGTACCGGGACGTCGACCACGGTGTGAGGACCACCTTCTCGCAGCGCTCCTGCTCGTGCTCGAGGACGTCGTGACCGTGCGGTGCCTCGGCCAGGGGCAGGCGGTGGGTGCTCACCCGGGTGGGGGCGATCTCGCCGCGCTCGATGCGCTCGAGCAGCGGACGCGTGTACCGCTGGACGTGGCACTGCCCGGTCTCCAGGGTCGGGGAGCGGGTCATCCGGGAGCCGGCCGGGAACTCGTCGATGCCCGCCGCACACCCCGATGACCGAGACGATGCCTCCGCTGCGGCGGAGGTGATCGCCTGGCGCAGGGCGTGCGGCCGGTCGGTCCCGGACCGGACGGGCCTGCTCGGCCCGGTCGTGGAGAGCACGTGTGCGGCGCCGTGGGTGGTCTCCATGCCGACGGCGTCGATGCACGTGTCCGGCCCGCGGCCGCCGGTCGGCTCCGTGGGTGTCGCGGTCCCCTCCCGGATCGTGCGGGTGACGGCTGTGTGGAGGTCGACGGCGGTGGTGACGGCGAGGCCGGCCATGGACGCGGCTGTGCGCTGCTGGTCGTGACCGTCGTGGTCGCGGAGCGCCCGCGTCATCAGGGAGACGTCCAGGGCACGCCGCACACCCGGCCCCACCGCCACCCGGGGTGCGGGCGGCGGGCGAACAGGCCGGCTGCGGCGGCCAGTGCGCGAACGCCGACCAGTTCGGTGACCACGCGCTGCCGTGGGGCGCCACCGACGCCGGTACTCCGTGCGGAGTCCGCTGGTCTGGTCACCTGCGGGAGGCCGAGCGCGGCGCTGGCCACACCGAGCCCGCGAGTCAGCGGGTCGTGTCCCGGGGACGGCTCCGTGGCCGGCCTGCGGGCCGTGGTCGCGGCCTGGATGTCATCGCACCGCCAGGAAGCCCTCGAGGGCACGACATCCCGGGGACCCCGAGCGGCGGCATCGGCGGAACGACCGATGACCCGGCTGCGCGACGGATCGCTCAGGTCGGTCCCGTCGTCCCCGGGGGGATGCGGAACCCGCCGCGCAGAGCGCGCACCGTGGCGGCCGTGAGGTCGCTGGTCCCCAGGGCGACCAGGCTCCGCTCCAGGGAGTCGGCCACGGCGTCCGCGGCCACGTGGAGTGACTGCGCGAGGGCCGGGATGTCGGGGACGCCTTCGACCACGAGGCCCAGGACGCGGAGGTCCAGGACGGTGAGGCCGCGCAGGTCGCCCGGTGCGCTCAGGAGAACCGCGGCGGAGAGGTGGTCGAGGTCCGGGCGGGCGAGGTCGAGCGCGGTGACCCGGATCAGCTGCTCGCCGCCGGTCCCCGGTGCCGGGGCGAGGAACGAGGTGTACGCGCCGCTGACGGCCAGCTCGTCGGCGGCGACCCCGAGGAGCGGTGAACCCGGCGTCAACAGGCGGTCGTCGGGCAGACCTGGCAGCGGCAGGACGTCGCCTCCGTGGGTGAGGACGACACCGGCGCCGGCGTTCCCGACGATCCGGGAGGTCTCGGCCATGTCCCGGGTCCGGTCCAGGTCGTCGGCGATCACCGTGGTGACGGCCGCGACGACCCTCCGGTCAGCCCGGCCCGGCCGCGACGGATCGGCGGAGAGCAGGCTGAGGAAGCCGATGTGCCGGCCGTCCGTCGTGAACAGCGGGGCCGCCAGGCCCTGGCGGAAACCCGCCGGGAGCAGGTGGTCGGCCCACGCGCGGACCTCGGACAGGGGGCTCGGGATCTCACTGGCCAGCATCGGCGGACGGTGCCGGTTGAGGCCCAGCAGGTCCACCTCCTCGTCGGCCTCCGGACGGCCGAAGTAGGCGACGAGTGCCTCAACCGGACCGGTGGTGGCCAGCGGGACGTGGGTCTGCCGCTCGGGGTCGCGCACGGCGAGCCAGCCGGCGTCGAAGGGCAGGATCCGCCCGAGCTTCCGCAGGTGCTCGGCAGCCCGTTCCTGCACGGTGGCGGACGATGCGACGACGCCCGCGACCTCCGACCACACCCCCTGGAGCTGCGGTTCTCTCCCGCTCATCACGGCCCACCTCCCCGCACGCGCGGGTGGACGTACTGCTCGAGGCGTTCGGCAGGGTCAGCGGCACGGGTCTGCGTGGGTGCCGGGAGGGCCGGCGGCCACCATCCTGCGCGGAGCACGGCTCACGGACTCCCGTGTGGATCACCGGAGGCGGGCTGCCGCGGCAGTGGGCGGCGGCGGCCGGCTCCGACCCCGTGCAACGTCGCATCCCGGACCCGTGGCCGCTACCACGGTCGCGGACGTCGTCCCGCACGAGATGCAGCCCGGGTCCTCCAGCCCCCCACAGCCGGGCCACGCAGGGCGCGCTGGGCGGCGGCGGCCAAGCCGATGCCGACCACGGCGGCGGCCGACGGTCTCGGCGACCACCGCAGCGCGCCGACGGCCCAGCCGACGGGCGCCTCGCGTTGCCGATCGGACTCACGACTCGGTGCTGTCGTCGCCGGCTCCGGTGACGCCTTCGCGAAGGCGTCGAGCATCCCCCGGACGAAGGCCGCCATGTCCTGGGGCCCTCTGCTGGTGGTGAGGTTCCCGTCCCGGACGAGCTCCTGATCGAGCCATGTGGCACCCGCGTTCACCAGGTCGTCGCGGATCCCGGGCCAGGAGGTGAGGGTCCGTCCGTCCACGAGGCCCGCCGAGGCGAGCACCCACGGTCCGTGGCAGAGGGTCGCGATGGGCTCGTCGCTCGCGGCGAACGCGCGAACGAGCTCCCGTGCCGGGGCGGACTGCCGGAGGAGGTCGGGATTGATGAACCCACCCGGCAGCAGCAGCCCGTCGTAGTCGCCGGGATCGGCTTCCCCGACCGTCTTGTCCACGCGGACCCGGCTGGCCGGCATGTGCAGGTTCACTCCCCGGATGCGTCCGCGCCGGAGGGACACGACGTCCACCTCGGCGCCGGCCGCCTCCAGAGCTCGCAGGGGAACCACCAGCTCGACCTTCTCGAAGCCGTCGGCCGCCAGGACAGCGATCCTGCGGCCTGTGAGCCTGCGTCGGGTGGGCATGTCGTTCCCCTGTCGCTCGACGGTGAAGCGATGACGGAACCTCCCGGCAGGGAGGCTCGATCGGGGCGCCGCGGAGTCGTCCTGACCTGGCCGGCTGCTCGATCTCCCTGAGGTCGCGGACGACGAGCGAGCCGAGGACGGCACGCAGCACCGTGGGCGCCCGAGCCCATCAGAGCGGGACCGAGGGACGTCGAGCATCGGCAGATCTGCCCATTCCGTACCGCGGGACAGCCGGCGCAGAGTCAGAACCAGGTGGGCAGGAGCCGGCCTGTGGACGCCCGTGGTGCCTCGACGAGCCCCGGGACCTGCGCCCTGAAGAGGGGATCCGATGCGAGCGATGGTGTACCGAGGCCCCTACAAGATCAGGGCCGAGGAGAAGGAACGGCCGGCGATCGAGCACCCCAACGACGCGATCGTCCGGGTCACCCTGGCCGCGATCTGCGGCTCGGACCTGCACCTCTACCACGGGCTGATGCCGGACACCCGGATCGGTCACACCTTCGGCCACGAGATCATCGGTGTGGTCGACGAGGTCGGGTCGTCCGTGCGGAACCTGCAGGTGGGGGACCGGGTGATGGTGCCGTTCAACATCTTCTGCGGCACCTGCTGGTACTGCGCGCGCGGCCTGTACTCCAACTGCCACAACGTCAACCCGAACGCCACCGCCGTCGGCGGCATCTACGGCTACTCGCACACCACCGGGGGCTACGACGGCGGCCAGGCCGAGTACGTGCGGGTGCCGTTCGCCGACGTCGGCCCGTCGAAGATCCCGGACTGGATGCCCGACGAGGACGCGGTCCTGCTGACCGACATGACGGCGACCGGCTACTTCGGAGCGCAGCTCGGCGACATCGTGCAGGGCGACGTCGTCATCGTCCTCGGCGCCGGGCCGGTCGGACTGGTGGCGGCGAAGTCGGCCTGGCTGATGGGGGCCGGCCGGGTGATCGTCATCGACCACCTGGACTACCGGCTGGAGAAGGCGCGCACCTTCGCCCACGCCGAGACCTACAACTTCACCGAGTACGGCGACATCGTCCTGGAGATGAAGAAGGCCACCGACCACCTCGGCGCGGACGTCGCCATCGACTGCGTGGGCGCCGAGGCGGACGGCAACTTCGTCCAGCACGTCACCTCGTCCAAGCTCAAGCTGCAGGGCGGCTCCCCGGTCGCGCTGAACTGGGCGATCGACTCCGTCCGCAAGGGCGCGACCATCTCGGTGATGGGCGCGTACGGCCCGCTCCCGAGCGCCGTCAAGTTCGGCGACGCGATGAACAAGGGGCTGACGATCCACACCAACCAGTGCCCGGTCAAACGGCAGTGGCCCCGGCTGTTCGAGCACGTGCGCAACGGCCACCTGAAGCCCAGCGAGCTGGCCACCCACCGGGTGCCCCTCGAGGACATCGCCGAGGGGTACCACATCTTCTCGGCCAAGCTCGACGGCTGCATCAAGCCCCTCGTCGTCCCGGCCGCGGCGTGAGCACCAGGAGATCCCGATGACCTACACACCGCACAAGCCGCCGATCGCGGAGTCGCCCGAGGAACTGCGCAAGCGCATCCCCGGCTGGGGCGTCGACCTCGACCCCAAGGACCGGCCGTCGGTGCCGAAGCTGCAGTTCCAGGAGGACCTCACCGGCGCGCACTGGGAGTTCCCGGAGCGACAGCCGGAGAGGTATCCGCGGGAACGTTCGGTCGAGCACGGGATGCTCACGCCGGTGTTCGGCACGGCCCAGCCGCCGTCGGGCGTCTCCGGTGTCATCCGCCGTTTCGCCTACCGCTACAGCGAGGGCCGCGCGGCGCACTGGCTGCTGCTCGTCCTCGCCGACCGGGTGGACGCGTGGGAGCACCACCTGAAGTCGCTGCTCACGCTGCACCCGGACAACCCGGTCACCGAGACCGGGGTGAAGGCCGAGTTCACCCACCACGGCCTGCGGTCGCGGGTCGGGCAGCACCGCACGGACCTCAAGCACCAGGTACTCGACCCGGTGCTCGTCGGTGGCCCGTGGATCGCCGCTGCGGGGGCGCTGTACGCCGGTGCCCGGAGCGTGTCGAGGTCGCTGGCGCGCGTCGGGTCCGACGGGCAGCGGCCGGTGCACTGAAGGCGCCTGCGCGGATCGGGGCGACGGCCCCGCAGCCAGCGGCTGCGGGGTCGCCGAGGTCGGACGAGCCCCTCGTCGAGGTCGGACGAGCCCCCTCGTCGTGGGACTCGATGCCGGCCGAGGGATCCACCCTCTCGTCGGCGTCCGCCCGGACGGGGCCTTCACCCGGCTCGGAACCCGAGCCGGCGACGGTGTTCCGGAGGACCGCTCCGGATCGGTCACGTCCGTGGTCGTCGGCGCCTACCGATGCGTTCGGCGGCCTGCCCGGTTCCGGTCTCCTCCAGCTCTGACGCACTCACGACTCCTCCATCCAGGTCGTTCCCCACCGGCGACGACGCGTGGCCCCGGAGCTCGGACGCGAGGACGGATGACCCGACGGTCGACGTCAGGAGCCAGGTGTCGGCCGGTGGGCGGCGGCTCCGCGGGGCCCGGTGCACGGCAGCATCCGCACCGCTGCAGTCAGCACTGCACTGCTCCTCGCCGCCCTGGCGGAGACCGGACACGCCAGACACGCCCGGTGCTCCCGAGCTCGTGGATGCCACCGGGAAAGACCATCGGCAGACCTGCCGGTGTGCGAGCGCGGCTCCACCGGGCCGTGGCCGAGGCGGAGGTCGGTGCCGGCGCTCAGCACCTGCAGGACATCGCTCGGCACGCCGGTCCGGACCTCGCGCGGGCAGGCGCGGCCGTCCACCGTCTGCTGCACAGCGAGCCCGAGTACCTGCACGGGGTCCCGACACCAGCCGCATCGATCCGGGACCGGTGTACGAACCGGCACCCCGCACCCGACCCTGCCCCGGACCGGCGTGCCTCTGGCGGTGCACCTCCCAGGTGGGCGTCGACCCGACCGGGATCGGCATGTCTGCCGATACCGGGCGCCCCGCCGCGCCGGGTGCAATCGAGGTCCCGACCCGAGCCGGGCACGGGACCACCCTGACGAGGAGGCAGCGTGAAGGCAGTCGTGTACGACGGACCCCGCCAGGTCAGCGTCAAGGACGTACCGGACGCGCGGATCGAGCGGCCGACCGACGTCCTGGTGCGGATCACCTCGGCGAACATCTGCGGCTCGGACCTGCACATGTACGAGGGCCGGACCGACTTCGAGACGGGCCGCTGGTTCGGGCACGAGAACCTGGGCCAGGTGGTCGAGGTCGGCGACGGGGTCGACAAGGTGCGGGTGGGGGACTGGGTCGTCCTGCCGTTCAACATCGCCTGCGGGCACTGCAAGAACTGCGAGCGGCAGCTCACGAACTACTGCCTGACCGCGCAGCCGGAGCCGCAGATGGCCGGCGCCGCCTACGGCTTCGCCGACATGGGCCCCTGGGCCGGTGGGCAGGCGGAGCTGCTGCGCGTGCCCTGGGGTGACTTCAACTGCCTGCGGCTGGGTGAGGACGCCGAGCAGCGCCAGACCGACTACGTGATGCTCGCCGACATCTTCCCGACCGGCTACCACGCCACCGAGATGGCCGGCGTGAAGCCCGGCGACCAGACGGTCATCTACGGCGCCGGCCCGGTCGGGCTGATGGCCGCTCTCTCGGCCACCATCCGGGGGGCCGGCAAGGTGATGGTCGTCGACCGGCACCCCGACCGGCTCAAGCTGGCCGAGTCGATCGGCGCGATCGCCATCGACGACTCGAAGGTCGATCCGGTGCAGGCCGTCCTCGACGAGACGATGGGGCTGGGCGCGGACAACGGCTGCGAGTGCGTCGGCTACCAGGCGCACGAGCCCGACGGCCAGGAGCAGGCCAACCTGACGATGAACCGGCTGGTCGCCTCGGTGCGCTTCACCGGGACGATCGGCGCCGTCGGCGTCTACGTGCCGCAGGACCCCGGCGCCAGCGACGAGCTGGCGAAGCAGGGCAAGCTCGCCTTCGACTTCGGCATGTTCTGGTTCAAGGGCCAGCACATCGGCAGCGGCCAGGCGCCGGTCAAGAAGTACAACCGGCAGCTGCGCGACCTCATCGCCGCGGGCAAGGCCGAGCCGTCGTTCATCGTGAGCCACGAGCTGCCGCTGGACCAGGCGCCGGAGGCCTACGAGCACTTCGACGCCCGGGACGAGGGCTGGACCAAGGTCATCCTGCACCCGGCGACGGCGGGGAGCTGACGTGGCCGGGGAGCTGAACGGACGGCGGGTCGCGATCCTGGCGGCCGACGGGGTGGAGCGGGTCGAGCTGGAGCAGCCGCGCCGGGCCCTGGACGACGCCGGCGCGCGGACCGACGTGCTGTCGATCCACGACGGCGAGATCCAGGCGCGCAACAACGACCTCGAGGACGCCGGCACCTTCGACGTCGACCGGCTGGTCGGCGCGGCGTCGGTGGACGAGTACGACGCGCTGCTGCTGCCGGGCGGCACGGTGAACCCGGACCAGCTGCGCATGCAGCCGGCGGCGGTCGAGTTCGTGCGGGACTTCGTCGAGTCGGGCAAGCCGGTGGCCAGCATCTGCCACGGGCCGTGGAACTTCGTCGAGGCCGACGTCGCGCGAGGACGGCGGCTGACGTCGTTCCCAAGCATCCGCACGGACCTGCGCAACGCCGGCGCCGAGGTGGTCGACGAGCAGGTCGTCACCGACGGCAACATCACGACGAGCCGGTCGCCGGAGGACCTGCCGGCCTTCTGCGAGCGCATCGTGCAGGAGTTCGCGCGGGCACCGCAGACCGCCGCCGCGGGAGGTCGGGCATGACCAGCTCCCTCGGGAACGTGGCGTCCCTCGCCGCCCGCGCCGGCGGGAGCGTCGTCCGCCAGGTGCGGTCGGCCATCGACCCGTCCGCCGCCCGGCCGGCCGGCGCGGGCCAGCCGGCGTCCGGATGGCTCGTGGTGACCGTGTTCCGCGAGCCGTCCGACGTCGACACCGCGCGGCTGCCCGCCCCCCTGGCCGGGTTCGGCGAACGGATCGAGGTCCGCGTCCGCCCGGCCGCGGGCGGCAAGGGCACCGAGCTCGCGGCCCGGTTGCGCGACCGGCCGTCGCCGGGCCCCGCCCTCGGCCGGCTGGGCGGCAGCGACCCGCAGGCCGACCTGCGGTCCGCGCTGCGCCGGGCCAAGCAGCTCATCGAGGTGGGCGAGGTGCTGGCGGTGGACCCGGCGCCGCACGGCAGGCGGACGGCGACCCCCGGTGGCGTGCTCCTGGAGGCGTGGACCCGGATGGCCCCCAGGGCAGGTGTGCGATGAAGGCGGTGACCTGGCGCGGGGTGAACGAGATCGGCGTCGAGGACGTCCCCGAGCCGAAGCTCCTCAACGACCACGACATCATCCTCGAGGTCGGCCTGTCAGTGACCTGCGGCTCCGACCTGCACCTGCTGGGCGGCTACATCCCCGCGATGCGCGCCGGTGACGTGCTCGGGCACGAGTTCATGGGCACGGTCGCCGAGGTCGGGGCCGGGGTGACCGAGCACCGGGTCGGCGACCGGGTGGTGGTGGTCTCCTTCATCGGCTGCGGGCAGTGCTGGTACTGCACGCAGGGGCTGTGGTCGCTGTGCGACAACGGCAATCCCAACCCCGGGATCACCGAGGCGCTGTGGGGCCAGTCCATCGGCGGCTGCTTCGGCTACTCGCACGCGATGGGCGGCTGGGCGGGCAGCCACGCCCCCTACATCCGGGTGCCCTACGCCGACCAGGGCGCCTTTCCCATCCCCGACGGCGTCTCCGACGAGCGGGCGCTGTTCGCCTCCGACGCCGCACCCACCGGCTGGACCGGGGCGCACCAGGCCGGGGTCCAAGCGGGCGACGTCGTGGCGGTCTGGGGAGCCGGCGGCGTGGGGCAGATGGCCGCCCGTGCGGCCATGCTGATGGGCGCCGAGCGGGTCGTCGTCATCGACCGGTACGACAACCGGCTCGACCAGGTCCGCACGCACATCGGGGCGGAGACCCTCGACTACGAGGAGGTCGACGTCCCCGCGGAACTGCGGGAGATGTCCGGCGGGCGGGGACCGGACGTCTGCATCGAGGCGGTGGGCATGGAGGCGCACGGCAACGGCCCCCAGTACCTCTACGACCAGGTCAAGCAGCAGTTGCGGCTGCAGTCAGACCGGCCGACCGCCCTCCGGGAGGCCGTCTACGCCTGCCGCAAGGGCGGGACGGTGTTCGCGCTGGGCGTGTTCGGCGGCCTGGTGGACAAGTTCCCGATGGGGGCGGTGATGAACAAGGCGCTGACCCTGCGCGGCGCCCAGCAGCACGGGCACCGCTACGTCCCGGAGATCCTCGAGCGCATGAGCCGGGACGAGGTGCGGACCGAGCACCTCGCCACCCACGTGATGCCGCTCGACGACGGGCCGAAGGGCTACCGGATGTTCAAGGAGAAGGAGGACGGGTGCGTCCGTGCGGTGTTCCGTCCGGGTGGCTGAGGCGACACCGGACGGACCGCTCGGGGGCCCGGCGCCGGGCCGGACGGTGGGCCGGCGCCGGGCCCCCGCCGGCCCGCTGCGGCGCCATCCGGTGAGCGTCGCGCGCGGCAGCACGGCGGTGGTGGCGGCCTGAACTCGGTGACCGACCTGGGGCAGCACATCAGCGGTTCCTGACAGGTCATGCGGGTGGCCCAGCGGATCACGGGCCACCCGCCACGGGCGACTCACTCCGGGGTCGAGGACCTCCGTCGACCAGCCGGACCTGACAGAGCGGACCGCGATGAGCCCCGACGACGATCAGCGGCCGTCCGAGCCTCTGGACGTCCACGACGCCTTTGCCGAACTCGGGCAGCTGTCCTTCAGCGACACCTCCCTGGACGCGATGCTGCAGAGGATCGCCGACCTGGCCGAGCAGGTCATCCCCGGCGTCGCGGAGGCCTCGGTCAGCCTGGTGGAGAACGACAAGGCCACCACCGCCGCCTTCACCGGCAAGCTGGCGCTCGACCTCGACGAGTCGCGGTACGGTCGCGGCTACGGTCCCTGCCTGGAGGCGGCGGTCGGTGAGGAGATCCGCGAGATCACCGACGCGCGCGAGGGGAGGCGCTGGCCGGACTACGCCCAGGTGTGCGTCGAACGCGGCTCGCTGAGCTCCATGTCGGTCCCCGTACCGGTGCGACAGACCGTCCACGGTGTCCTGAACCTCTACGCGGTCGAGGCTGCCGCGTTCGACGACGAGGCCGGAGACGTCGCTCGGGCGTTCGCCTCCTACGTCGCCGTGGCGGTGCACAACATGCACCTCTACGAGAGCACCCGCGAGCTCGCCGAGAACCTGGACCGGGCGATGCAGACGCGCGCTGTCATCGAACAGGCCAAGGGCATCCTGATGAGCCAGCGGCGCTGCAACGCGGCCGAGGCCTTCCAGTTGCTCGCGACCGCCTCGCAGCGGTCCAACCGCAAGCTCCGCGACATCGCGCAGGCCGTCGTCGACGGTGCGAGCCGCACCCCGAGCAGCGAGGCCTAGCCGGCGTCGACGACGTCCCGGACGTGTCCCCGGCAGGTCGGGCTCGGAGGTGCCGCTCGCGGACAGGCGGGACCCCGGGGGGAGCAGGACCGGGTGCGTCGCCGTGCTCGCGACGGCGTGCGAGACGCGTGCAGGCGAGCCGGCCGGTGGCGCTCCGTCAGGAGGGTCGGAGCTGCGGCGTCCGGTCCTGATCCACCTGGTCCCGTTCCCCGTCGGCGAAGTCGCCGGCCGTCCTCGGCGCGTGGGTCGGCGAAACGGGCGCAGCTGCATCGTCCGTCGGCCGGTCCCGTCGCTCGCGTCGGAGGCAGGCCACCGCGCCGGCGCCTCGGGTGCGCGGAGGGCGGCCCCGCCACCCCGGGTCTGGAGTGGCGGGGCCTGACCGCGGCACGCCCCCCGGGTGGCCGCCGCGGCTGCTCGGGGTGCAAGCAGACGCTATGCGTCTCGCTGGTGCACCGCCTGTTCGGTGGATCGTGGGCGCCGGGCTGGGACGAGCGGCAGTTCGCCGGTGAGGACGAGGCGCTCGGCGATCTCGCGGACCTTGACGTTCCTCCGCATGGACACCGTGGCGAGGGCTTCGAAGGCCTGATCGGGGGTCAGCCTGTGGCGCTCGATCAGGATGCCCTTGGCCTGCTCGATGACCGCTCGGGACTCGAGCGCGATCCGGAGGTCGTCGGCCGTCTGCCGGGCCCTGCGGTACGCCTGGACGGTTCCGGCGGCGACCGCCGCGTAGGGGGCGAACCCGGTGGCCACCGCTCGGCTGGCCTCGTCGAAGGCCTCCGGCCTCCGGGCGTAGACGTTCAGCGATCCCGCGACCTGCTCCTCCCCGGCGAGGACCAGGGGCACGGCCAGCAGACTGAGGACGCCGTGCTCGGCGACGTAGCGGCCGTAGTCGGGCCACCGGCTGTCCACGCGGGTGTCGCTGATCTCGACCAGGACGCCGTCGTGGGCGGTGTGCAGGCACGGCCCGTCCCCGCGGCGGTACTGGGCCTCGTCGAGGCCGAGGGCCAGGGGCCCGGTGTCGACGACCGTTCGCGGCTCGTCCCCGATCAGCAGCGTGACCGATGCCTCCGGGTCACCGGGCATGACCCTCTTGGTGAGGTCCGCCATCGACTGCAGCAGGCTCTCCATGGAGAGTTCCTGCAAGGACCTCTGGCCCAGGTGCTCCAGGGCCTCCGCTGCTTTCGTGGACCGTTGCTTCCCGCTGTGGGCCACCGCAGGCCTCCGGTCTGATCGATACCGGGGCACGACCTCGGCGGCGAACCCCACGGTGGGCTCCGCATCTGGCTACGCCGCTGCCTGACGCAACATCGACGCCCGACGCCGGGCGCTGGAGGAGACCCTATCCGACTGCCTGGCCGGCACAGTGGCGGTCTCGGACGGCCACGTGTCACGCGGCTCGTCGTCGGGCGTCCTCGAGCCGCCTCGGAGACGTCGGGAGACGGCAGGGCCCCAGCCGGGCGCGGGTCCGCCGGCGTGGCTGCAGTCGTGGTTGCAGCTGGGTCGGACCTGCGGCGACACAGGTCGGACCCTCGTCGTCGTACGGGGTCGGCGCGGCCGCACGGCAGCCGGGGACTCCTCCCTAGAGTTGCCCCATGTCGATGCGGCCGGTCTCCGGCCTCGACGTCGGCGTCCTGCTCGACCGGGTCGAGGGGACGGCGCCGATCGAGGCCCTGCAGGCCGCGGCGGAGGCGCTCGCGGAGATGCTCGGGGCGCAGGACCTGACCTTCCTCATCGCCGACTTCAGCGGCCGCGCCGTCGTGCGTCTCACCACGGGGATCGCCGGAGCCGAGGGCGGTCGCTCGCAGGCGGGCGCGCACGCGGAGACGCTGCCGCTGTCCGACACGGTGTACGACCGCGTGCTGCGGACCCAGGAGGTCGACGTGCGACCGCTGGGCGACGGGGCCCGGGTGGTGGCCCCGGTCAGCGACCGGGGGGACGCGATCGGGCTGCTGGAACTGGTCCTGCCGGCGCACCCGGACCCGGCGGTGGTCGTCGACGTCGCCGCCGCCGCGCACGCCCTGGCCTACGTCGTCATCGCCGCCCGCCGGTACACCGACGTGTTCGAGTGGGGCCAGCGCACGACCCCGTTCTCCCTGGCCGCGGAGATCCAGCGCCGGCTGCTCCCGGCGTCCTACACCTGCGAGGCCGGGCAGTTCACCCTCGCCGGCTGGCTCGAGCCGGCCGCCTCGGTGGGCGGGGACACCTTCGACTACACGCTCAACCAGGACTCGCTGCACGTGTCCATCACCGACGCCGTCGGTCACGAGGTCGACGCCGCCCTGCTGGCCACGCTGCTCGTCGGGGCCCTGCGCAACGCCCGCCGGAAGGGTCTGGGCCTCGCCGGGCAGGCCCGCTACGCCAACGACGCCCTCGTCGACGGCGCCGCGCCGGGGCAGTTCGTCACCGGACAGCTCCTGCGGGTGCACCTGTCGTCCGGGACGGCCGTGGTCGTGAACGCCGGTCACCCGCTGCCGCTGCGGCTGCGGGACCGCACGGTGCAGGAGATCGCCCTGGACGTCGAGCCGCCGTTCGGTGTCGTGCCCCGCGCGTCCTTCCGGCCCCAGGAGTTCCGGCTGGCACCGGGGGACCGGGTCGTCCTCCTCACCGACGGGATGCAGGAGCGCAACGCCGCCGTCCTCGACGTCGCGGCGGCCCTCCGCGACACCGCGGACCTCCACCCCCGGCAGGTCGTCCAGGAACTGGGGGCCGCGGTCCTGCGCGCGACCGGCGGCGACCTCCGCGACGACGCCACGGTGGTGTGCCTGGACTGGTACGGAGGTCCCCCGCGCCGGCGGGACAGCGCGCACGGTGCCGACGCCGGCCGCGCCTCGTCGGCGCGGTCGCCCCGCCGCCCGGACGCCTGACCGCGGGCGCGGACCTCACCCGGCGCCGAAGCGGGCCCAGACGTGCTTGCGGTCGTCGGCGACGGTCCACCCGCGGTCGACGCTGAGGTGGGCGACCATGCGCAGGCCCATGCCGCCGAGGGCGGGATCCCGGTCGGCCGCGGGCTCGGGGGCGGTACGCGGATCGCCGTCACTGACGTCGAGCAGCACTCCCCGGCCCGTGCGGACGGCGAGGACGCGCACCGGCGCACGGCCGTGCCGGAGACCGTTGGACGCCAGTTCGTCGACGGCCACCACGAGGTCGTCGACGACCGCTCCGTCCGCGTCGGACCCCTCGGCCCCGCCCGCCGCCCAGACCCGCAGCTGCGCCCGTACGGTACGCAGGTCCGCAGCGTGGGAGATCTCGCACTCGTAACGGGGTCCCGTGGTCTCGGGACACGGCCGCCGCGGCCAGGGCTCCAGGTCCATGGGCTCGTTCCGGTCCGGGGATGTCCCGGTAGCAGTGCCCCGTCGCCGGCGTCCCGAACCGGTCCGGGTCGTCGCGTGGGCGTCCGCGCGGTCGACCGGGGGTCAGGACGGCCGGTCCGCCTCGCGTTCGGCGGCGCGGTCGCGCTCCCGCGACGCGAACTCGCGGGCCTCGCGGGCCTCGCGGCGCAGGCGTTCGCCGTCCTCGGGGCGGGTCTCGGCGAGCTGGTCGAGGGTCTCGGCGAGCCGCGTCTCGGTGTCGACGATGTTGCGGGAGGTCCGGGCGAGCGCGTCGGCCAGTGCCTCCCTGCGGAGCAGGAGGTCCTCGGCCCGGCGCCGCCCGGCCTCGGCCCGCCGGGCGAGGTGCCGGGTCCGGTCGGCCTCGCCGGCGGGGGGTGTTCCGCTGTCCTCCCGGGACGCCATGGCCGACAGCGTGACGCACCGGCGTCCGCCGCGGCACCCTCCGCTGCGTCCCGGGACGACGGCGGGGACCGGGACGCCCACCCCGACGGGGGACGGCGCGGCGCGGCTGCTTGCGCAGGTCGGCAGACTGCCGGGGTGATCGAGAGCGCCGACGCCGCCGGGACGACCGCACGCATCCCCTCCCTCCCGGCCGCCCGGACCGCTCCGGTCCCCGCCCCGTCCGACGACACGCTGCTCGTCCCCGGGGAGACCTGCTGGCGGATCGAGCGCGCCGACCGCCACGCCGTCTTCGTCGACGCCGCCGACTACTTCGCCACCCTCAAGCGCGCGGTGCTGCGCGCCGAGCGCCGGGTGCTGTTCATCGGCTGGGACTTCGACCCGCGCATCCGGATGGACCCGCGCACGCCCGGCCGTGCCCGCGACGACCGCCTGGGCCGCGTGCTCGAGCACGCCGTCCGCGCCAACCCGCGGCTGGAGATCGGCGTCCTGCAGTGGGACCTCGGCATGGTGGTGGCGCTCACCCGCCGCATGGCCCCGATCGTGCTGCTCGACCGGCGCACCCCCGACCGGCTGCGGTTCACCGTCGACACGCACCACCCGCTCGGCGGCGCGCACCACCAGAAGATCGTCGTCATCGACGACTGCCTGGCCTTCGCCGGCGGCATCGACGTCACCGCCGACCGCTGGGACACCTCCGAGCACCGCGACCGCCACCCGCTGCGGCACCGGCCGCACACCACCCGCCTGCGCGGGCCCTGGCACGACGTCACCAGCCTGGTCTCCGGCCCGGCCGCCCGCGCGATCGGCGACCTCGCCCGCGAGCGCTGGGAGAGCGGCACCGGGGAGCACCTGGAGCCGGTGACCGACGTCGAGGCCTGCTGGCCCGAGGAGGCCGAGACCTTCCTCACCGACGTCGACGTCGCGGTCTCGCGCACCCGCCCCGAGTACGGCGGCGCCGGGCTGGTGCACGAGATCGAGCTGCTGTGGCTGGCCGTGGTCGCGGCCGCCCGGCGCACCGTCTACGTCGAGACGCAGTACTTCGCCAACCGCCGGGTCGCCGAGGCGATCGCCGAGCGGCTGCAGGAGCCCGACGGGCCGGAGTTCGTCGTCGTCCTGCCGCGGTCGGCCGACGGCTGGCTGGAGAGCAAGGCCATGGACACCGCCCGGGTGAAGCTGTTCGACCTGGTCACCCGCGCCGACCGGTACGACCGGTTCCGGCTGCTCGTGCCGGTCACCGAGGAGCGCCGGCCCATCTACGTGCACGCCAAGGTGACCTGCCTCGACGACCGGCTGCTGCGGATCGGCTCGGCCAACCTCAACAACCGCTCGATGGGGCTGGACACCGAGTGCGACCTGTCGATCGAGGCCCGCACCGGCGACCCGCGCCACGACGAGCTGGCCGCGGCGGTCCTGGGCATGCGCCACCGCCTGCTCGGGGAGCACCTCGGGGTCGCGCCGGAGGAGGTCGCGGCCGCGGTGGAGGAGCACGGCGGGTCGCTGGTCCGCGCCGTCGACGCGCTGATGCGGCCGGCCGGGCGCTCACTGGTGGCCTTCGAGGCGCCGGAGCTCGACCCGGTGGAGCGACTGCTCGCCGAGACCGAGCTGCTCGACGCCGAGCACACCCCGAACCGCTGGCGCCGGGTGAAGCGGGCCTTCGCCGGCCGCCGGCGCCGCCAGCGCGGCTGAGCGCGGGCGGGTCAGAAGCCGAACAGCAGGCCCAGGCCCGCGACGGTGAGCAGCACCATCACGAGCACCAGCGGCAGCTGGTCCGACGCCGGGGCCCGCGGCGCCACGCGCAGCGCCTTCTCGTGGGCCAGCAGCACGCCGACGACGTGGCCCAGCACCACCGCGCCGACCTGCACCCAGGCGATGACGTCGGGGCTCACCGCGCGCAGGTCCACCACGTCGGCCGCCGTGCCGAACAGGTCGGCGCCGGTTCCGAACGGGTCGCTGGCGAGGATCCACGTCGTCTGCCCGTCGAGGGCGAGCAGCGAGAAGTAGTGCGCCACGGTGTAGCCGACCGCGATCGGCACCACCGACGCCGCGTACAGCCGGGGCTGCGGGCCCGGCGGGAGGCGGCCGAGGCGGCCCGAGAGCCGGGTGCCCAGCAGGTACAGGACCGCGACCAGCGCGGTGCACGCGACCAGCCCGACGGTGCCCGAGGCGGTGTCGCCGGCCGCCCCCGGGCCGGTCTGCCACCACGCGGTGCGGGAGAGCCCGTCGAAGCCGGTGGAGCCGAGCAGCACCACCACGACGGCGGCCAGTCCCGGGGAGTCCGGGCCGGCCATCGCGTTGGTCAGCGGCGAGCGGACGACGACCACGCCGTCGTCGCGCCGGCCGACGACCGACAGCCGGCCGAGGACGGCCGAGTACACCTCGAAGCCGTCGCCGCGGGCGAACCACCCCTCGCCGAACCAGGCCGCCGCCGCCAGGTGCACGACCGCGTGGGCGGCGAGGAAGACCGCGACCGTGACCGGCTCCGACCGGCCCGGGTACACCAGCTCCAGCCAGACGAAGGCCAGCAGCGAGCCGGCCGCCGGCCACAGCCCCAGCGCCGGCAGCCGGTCGGCGCCGCGCGGCGGTCCCGTGAGCACCCGCAGGCCGCGGGCGAGCAGCCGCAGCGGGTTGAGCACCCGCCACACCGGCCCGAGCAGCAGGCTCACCGGCACCAGCCCCACCCAGAAGGTCACGTAGAGGACCCAGGGCGCGAGGTTGTCCGCCGTGTCTTCGGGGCCGGCCAGCGCCACCGCCAGGACGAGCACGGCGACGGCGAGCGCGACCGCCTGCATGCCCCGGCGCAGCGGAGCGCTGTGCGCGGCGCGCTGCACCCAGGCCGGCAGCGGGTGCCCGGAGGCGGCGTCGCCGAGCCTCGGCCGGCGCCAGAACAGCAGCAGGACGGTGAAGCTGACCAGGATCGCCGCGCCCGCGCCGTAGAGCGCCAGGCCGAGGGGGAGCGGCAGGTCGGTGCGCGACCCGACGCCGTGCGCGAGGACGGTCACCCGACCTGCAGCGACAGCAGCACCGTGCCCGTCCCGTGCAGCTCCACCTCGAACACCCCGGGGATGTCCGCGGTGAACCGCACCGTCGCGGGCGTGCCCGGGGCGAGCGCGGCCTCCAGGTCGTAGCCGTGCACGTGCACCTCGTCGGCGGCGTCGCCGGTCACGGTGAGGGTCACCTGCTCCCCGAGGGGGACGGGGACGCGGCCGGTGTCGCCGGTGGCCCGCCCGCCGGCGACCTGCACCGCGAGCGCGCGGCCGGCCGGGGTGGGTGCGGCCGAGGACGGGGACGAGGACGGGGACGAGGACGGAGCCGCCGTCGCCGACGGCGCGCCCGCGTCGGACGGCGCGGTCCCGGCACAGCCGCTCAGGGCCACGACCGCGAGAGCGGCCAGGGCCAGGCGGCGGGTCACCGGCCGGCCCCGCTCGGCGCCGGGGCGGTGCTGCCCACCGGCCGGTCGGGGGACCGCTCGCCGGCGCTGCCGCGGCGCGAGCAGCGGCCCACGCCCCAGGAGATGGCCGCGACGATCGCGATCGTGCAGGCCAGGACCACGAGGTTGGCCACGGCCCACAGCCCGCCGCCGGCGTCCTTCAGCTCCCGCTGCAGCAGGTCGACCTCCGGGACCGCCGCGCGGGTGACCCCGTCGGTGGCGGCGATCTCGCCGGCCGGGATGGCCGGGTCCTCGGGCAGGTAGACCGGCACCGCGGTGAGCACGCGGCCGTCGTGGATGCGCAGCATCGTCTTCCAGTCGTCGTGCACCGGCACCGGCTCGGTGGTCCGGTACTCACCCGGCCCGGTGCGCTCGAGGTCGGTGACGACCAGCCCCTGGCCCTGCCACGCGGTGATCTGCACCCACGCCGGGTCGTCGAGGGCGTCGGCGGGGTCCAGCCGCACGGTGACGTGCGCCGTCCGCGGGTCGGTGGTGACGTCCTCGATCGCGAGGGTGGCCTCGAGGTCGCCGGGCACGGTCGCGACCAGCCCGTTGGCCACGCCGCCGGCGAGGGCCAGCAGGCTCAGGACGAGCACGCCGCGCGCCACGGCGGGGCGCGGCAGCCGGCGGCGCAGGCCGAGCGCGAGCAGCGCGCCGATCAGCCCGCCCGCGACGCCCCCGACGACGGCCATGAGGGTGCCCTCGACCAGGACGTCGCCGTTCCACTCGAGCACCTGGGTGACCCGGGTCCACAGGCCCTCGACCGCCGTGCCGACGGTCCCGACCAGCACGCCGGCGACCGCGCCGAAGGCCAGCGGGCGGCGGGCGAGCGGCCAGGCCAGCGCGAGCAGTTCCACCAGCAGCGCGGAGCCGAGGTAGAGCGGGAACTGCGGCGTGATCTCGCCGAGGACCGGGCCGACGACGACGGCGATCGTGCCGCGGACGACGAGGAAGAACCCGGCGGCGGCCAGCGCCCCGCCCCGGCCCATCCAGAGCCGGGCGGCGACCAGCGCGGCCCCCGCGGCGCCGGCGATCATGAACGGCTCGAGCACCAGGCGGAACTGCGGGACGTCGAAGTCGAACTCGCCCTGGAACACCGACAGGCCCAGCAGCAGGCCGCCCATGGCCGAGGCCCGGCGGAGGAACCGGGCGCGGTCGCCCCCCTCGCGGCCGCCGTGCACCCGGCCGCCGTGCACCCGGTCGCCGTGCACCCGGTCGCCGTGGCCCTCCGTCTCCAGCACCAGCAGCCCGACGATCGACAGGCCGGCGCCGCCGATGAGCATGAGGTGGGTGGGGCCCCACAGCGTGACGTCCTGGCCGAACAGGCGGTGCCAGACGTCGTCGAGGGGGAAGCCGAGCAGGGCGTAGAAGCCCGCGGCGGTGAGCAGCACGCCGCCGACCGGGACGTCCCAGCCGCGGACGAACCGGACGGCGGCCGGGCCGGGGCGCTCGTCCAGCGGCATGGAGCAGGCCAGCACGCCACCGGCGAAGACCCCGAACAGGCCGAACAGGATGAGGTAGTGCGCGGGGTTGGCCAGCGGGCCCTCGTCGCGGCCGACGCCGACGTGCAGCGCGATGTCCCACATCATCCCGAGCAGCGCGACCAGCAGCGACGCCGTCGTCAGCACGGTCGGGAGGGCGACCCAGCCGGGGACGTGGGTGGCCCGGCCGAGGGCGCTCCCGGCGCGGGCGAGCACCGTCGTCCGGCGGGTGCGGTGGGCCCACACCAGGCCGAGCAGGACGGCGGTGAGGGCGAACCCGATGGCGGAGGCGAGCACGACCTCGCCGACGGCGGCACCGCCGGCGGGACGGTCCTCCACGGCGAGCAGCACTGGTCCCAGGGACGTCACGCCGCTATAGAACACTGATCGACGTCACATCGCAAAGTGGCACATTGCCACACCGTTACGATCGGGTCCTGATGGAGGCTGAGGAGCGGGCTGCCGAGCACGACGGCGAGCGGGAGATGACGGTCGACGAGCTCGCCGCGCGGGTGGGCATCACCGTGCGCAACGTGCGGGCGTACGCGGCCCGCGGGCTGCTGCCCCCGCCCCGGCTGGTGGGGCGCACCGGCTACTACGGCCCCGAGCACGTCGCCCGGCTGCTGCTGGTGCGGGAGATGCTCGCCGAGGGCTACTCCCTCGCCGTCATCGAGCGGACGCTGGCCACCGCCCCCGCCGTCGGCGGCTCGGCCACCCTCGCGCTGCACCGCGCGCTGCTCGCGCCCTGGCTGCCGCCGGAGCCGGAGGAGACCACCGCCGAGGAGCTCGCCGCCCGGGCGGGCGTGCCGGTGGACCCGGCCACCGTCGACGAGATGGTCCGGCTCGGTCTGGTCGAGCGGCTCGACGACGGCCGGCTGCGGGTCACCGACCCGCCGCTGCTGACCGCGGGCCTGCAGGTCGTCCGGCTCGGCGTGCCGCCGTCGGCGCTCATCGCCGCCCAGGCCCGGGTCATCGAGCTGGTGCGGGAGATCGCGGCCACCTACGTCGGCATGTACGTCGAGACCGGGTGGCGCGCGCTGTTCGCGGAGGGCTCGCCGCCGGACCAGCTCGACCGGGTGCGGGCCGTGGTGGACCGGCTGCAGCCGGCCGCCGCGCAGGCGCTGCTGGCGAGCTTCCGCACCGAGATGGCCGCCGCGGTCGGCGCCGCGGTCGAGGCCGAGCTCGGCGCGCTCGCCGAGGAGTGAGCCGGGTCGCCTACCCGTCGCGGCCGGCCGACGGCTCGTCGATGCGCTCGTGGGAGCCGTCGCGCCCGTCGCGCTCGCGGGCGGCCAGCCGCCGGTCGCGCACCACCGCGGCGACGACGACCGCGACCAGGACCGCCGCCGGCACGGAGAACCCGGCGGTGGCGATCAGGCTCAGCCCGTCGGTCGCCAGGACGCTCGTGCCGGACACGTCCTCCATGTGACACCGATCGGTGTCACGGTGTCAAACCGGCGCACCCTGTCGGCACCCGGCGGTAGGACACCGCCATGAGCCCGCGCCGCCCGCTCGACCTGCTGGCCGCCCCCTCCAGCGCCGCGGCGCACTGGCCCGGGCAGGAGCGCGCCTGGGCGGCCCTGGCCGCGGCGGGCCTGACCGGAGAGCTCGGACGGGCCCGGGAGGTCGCCGTCCGGGAGCTGTTCCCGCCGGTCCGGTGGGCCGCCGGCCCGGCCCCGGCGGGGCGGGTGCGCGACGCCGCCCGCGTCGTCGCCGGCCTGGCCGCGGTGCGGGACGCGGTCGCCACGGCGCTGGACGCCGGCCGGACGCCGGTCGTGGTCGGCGGCGAGTGCACGACGACGGTGGGGCTGGTCGCCGGTGCCCGCGCCACCGGCCGGTCCCCGGGGCTGGTGTACGTCGACGGCGGGGTCGACCTGCGCACGCCGGCCGACAACCCGACCGGCGTCGCGGACTCGATGGCGCTGGCCCACGTGCTCGCGCTGCCCGGGTGCGATCCCGACCTGCTCGCGGTCGGCCCGGTCCGGCCGCTGCTGGCGGTGGACGACGTCGTGGCGGTGGGCGTCCGGGACGCCGAGCCGGACGCGACGACGGCGCGCCGGATCGGCCTCGCCGCCGTCCCGGCCGACGAGGTGGTGGCCGACCCCGACGGCGCCGCCGCGGGGGCCGCCGCGGCGGTGGACGGGCCCGACGGCTTCCTCGTGCACCTCGACGTCGACGTCGTCGAGTTCCTCGACCTGCCGCTGGCCGACGTGCCGGACCACGGGCGGGGGCTGCCGCTCGAGGTCGTCGCCGCGGTGTTGCGCCGGCTGTGCGCCGAGGACGGCTTCCGCGGCCTGTGCCTCACGGAGGTCAACCCCGACCACGCGCCGGACCCGGGCGAGGTCGCCCGGCTGGTGGCGGTCCTCACCGCCGCGCTGGCCTGAGCCACGGTTCCGCGCGGGCGCCGCGGGGGAGGAGCAGGGCATGAGCGGTTCTGCGACCTTCGACTTCACCGGCTCCGTCGTCCTCGTCACCGGCGGCGGGACCGGCATCGGCCTGGCGATCACCCGGGCCTTCCTCGACGCCGGCGCCACCGTCGCGATCACCGGCCGCCGGCGGGACCGGCTCGAGTCCGCCCTCGAGGGCGTGCCCGCCGAGCGCGGCGCGGCGCTGCCCGCGGACGTCTCCGACCCGGCCCAGGTGCGGCGGCTGGTCGCCGACGTCGTCGACCGGTTCGGCCGGCTCGACGTCGTGGTCAGCAACGCGGCCGGCTACGAGAGCGGGGAGGTCACCGACCTCGCCGACGACGCGTGGGAGCAGATGCGCGCCACCAACGTCGACGCGTTCTTCCACCTCGCCAAGGCCGCGCTGCCGCGGCTGGCGGAGTCCGGCGGCAACCTGGTCGCCGTCTCCTCGGTGTCGGGGCTGCGCGGCGACTGGGGGCAGGCCGGCTACAACGCCACCAAGGCGGCGGTGACCAACTTCGTGCGGTCGCTGGCGCTCGACTGGGGCCCGCGCGGCGTGCGGCTCAACGCCGTCGCGCCCGCGTTCACGTTCACCGAGCTCAACGCCGACGCCCCCCGCGACGACGAGTCGCTCGCGCCCTTCCGCAACCGCATCGCCCTGGGACGGCCCGGGGAACCCGAGGACATCGCGCCGTCGGTGCTGTTCCTCGCCTCCGGGGGCGCGCGGTACGTCACCGGCGCGGTGCTGGCCGTCGACGGCGGCACCAGCGCCTCCACCGGCCAGGCCCACGTCTGAGAGGGCGCACGGGTGACCGCCCGCGCCGCCTCCGACCGGCTGGCGTTCGTCGCCGGCGTCGTCGCGGCGGCGCCGGGGGAGCGGGTGCTCGAGGTCGGCTGCGGCGCCGGCGTGCTGGTCACGGAGCTCGCGGCCGCGGTCGGCGACGGGCGGGTGGTCGCGGTGGACCGGTCGGCGCGGACGGCCGCCGCGGCCGCCCGCCGCAACCGGGAGGCGGTCGACGCCGGCCGGGTGCGGGTCCTCGCCGCGCCGCTGCTCGACGCCGACCTGGCCGGCGAGCGCTTCGACGCCGTCGTCGCCGTCGACGTCCGGGCGTTCTGGACGCCCCCGGCGCCGGAGTGGGACGTCGTCGCGCGGGTGCTCGACCCCGGCGGCCGCGTGGTCCTCGGGTTCTCGGTCATGCGCCCGGACGACCGGGACCGGGTGCGGGCGGCCGTGGCGCGGCTGGCGGGGGAGCGCGGGTTCGCGGTGACCGTGGCCGCGGAGGCGGCCACCGCGCCGTTCCCGACCGCCGCGGTCGAGGTGCGCCGTCCCGGGTAGGGGAGGGGCCACCCACCGACGGAGGACCCTGCGATGACCGACGAGCTGCCCGGCGACCTCTACGGCTACGAGACGCTGCTGGACGACGACGAGCGCAAGGAGCTGGCGGGCATCCGGCGCTTCCTGGCCGAGGAGGTCCGGCCCCGGGTCAACGACGCCTGGGCCGCGGCGGAGTTCCCGATGGACCTGGTGCCGCGCTTCGCCGAGGAGGGCATGGTCGGGCGCAGCTACGACCTGGAGCACCGGCCGCGCGCCTCCCGGCTGTTCACCGGGTTCATCGCGCTGGAGGCCGCGCGGGTCGACCCGTCGATGGCCACGTTCCTCGGCGTGCACAACGGCCTGTCGATGGGCTCGATCGTGCTGCTGGGCTCCGACGAGCAGCGCGCCCGGTGGGTCCCGGACATGGTCGCGCTGGACAAGGTCGGCGCGTTCGCGCTCACCGAGCCGCACGGCGGCTCCGACGTCGCCCGCGGCCTGGAGACCACCGCCCGCCGCGACGGCGACGAGTGGGTCATCGACGGCGCCAAGCGGTGGATCGGCAACGGCACCATCGCCGACGTCGTCGTGGTGTTCGCCCGCGACGTCGCCGACGACGCGGTCAAGACCTTCGTCGTCGAGAAGGGCACGCCCGGGTTCACGCCCACGAAGATGGAGGGCAAGTACGCCCTGCGCACCGTGCAGAACGCCGACATCGTCTTCGACGGCTGCCGCGTGCCCGCGGAGAACAAGCTCGAGCACGGCAACTCCTTCACGGACGTCAACCGGGTGCTCAAGCTGACCCGCGGCGGCGTCGCGTGGTCCGCGGTCGGCTGCCAGATGGGCGCCTTCGAGGCGGCGGTCGCCTACGCGAAGGAGCGCGAGCAGTTCGGCCGCCCGATCGGCGGCTTCCAGCTGATCCAGGACCTGCTCGCCCGGATGGCCGGCAACGTGACCGCGAGCCTCGGCATGGCGGTGCGGGTGTCGCAGCTGCAGGAGGAGGGCGTCTTCCGGGACGAGCAGGCCGCGCTGGCCAAGGCGTTCGTCACCGGCCGCGCCCGCGAGACGGTGGCGCTGGCCCGCGAGCTGTTCGGCGGCAACGGGATCCTGCTGGAGAACGACGTCGTGCGGTACTTCGCCGACGCCGAGGCCCTCTACTCCTACGAGGGCACGCGGGAGATCAACAGCCTGATCGTCGGGCGGGCGCTGACCGGGATGAGCGCCTTCGTCTGAGGAGGGGCCCCTCGCGAGGGGGAGGCCACCCCGCGCCCGGCTGCACGCCGCGGCGCGGGGCGCCGATGCCCTCCAGGAGACGGGCGGGACCGCCGCCCGCGGGCCGGGGAGGTGCGGTGGGCGCGCAGTCGGTGCTCGTCGTGGAGGACACCGAGGAGATCCGCGAGCTGGTGGCCACGGTGCTGGAGCGGGCCGGGCTCGACGTCCGCGCCGTCGGCTCGGGCGCGGAGTGCCTGGCCGAGGTGCGCCGGTCGGCGCCCGACCTCGTCGTCCTCGACCTCGGGCTGCCCGACGGCGACGGCACCGAGGTGTGCCGGCAGCTGCGCGCCGAGAGCGGCTGCTACGTCCTCATGCTCACCGCCCGCGCCGAGGAGGTCGACCTGCTCGTCGGCCTCGCCGTCGGCGCCGACGGCTACATGGCCAAGCCGTTCTCCCCGCGGGAGCTGGTCGCGCGGGTGCAGGCGATGCTGCGCCGCCCGCGCACGGTCGTCGCCGTGCCGGAGCCCGACGCCGTCGTCCGGCTGGCCGACCTCGAGGTCGACGAGGACACCCGCGAGGTGCGCGTCGACGGCGTCGTGGTCGACCTGACCCGCACCGAGTTCGACCTGCTGGCCGCGCTCGCGTCGCGGCCGGGCCGGGTGCTGCAGCGCGAGACGCTGCTGCGCGAGGTGTGGCGCACCGACTGGGCCGGCAGCCTGCGCCTGGTGGAGGCGCACATGTCCAACCTGCGCCGCAAGCTGACCGCCGCGGGGCTGCGGGCGGCGCAGATCCGCACCGTCCGCGGGGTGGGCTACCGGCTGGTGGCCTGACCCCGCCGGGGCTCGGGGACCCGGCTGCCGGCGGCGCAGCAGGTGGCCCGGGCGCGCAGCCGCCGCACCAGGACCGGGTCGGCCGCGGGGTACTGCGGGGCGGCGGGCGCCGCGGCGGAGCCGGCGAGGAAGGCCAGCAGCCGGGCCGGCAGCTCGCCGCCCGGGCCCGGGGTCGTCCGCACCGTGTCACCGTCCTGCGTGCTCACGACGGGGAGCCTGCCACCGGCCGCGCAGCCGGTCCGCGGGACCCCCGCGCGCTCCGCGCGCGACCGGTGTGCTCAGCGCGGCAGCACCAGGGTCGCGGTGGTGCCGCGGCCCTCGGTGCCGGCGAGCTCGAGCCGCCCGCCGTGCGCCGCCGCGATGGCGTGCGTGATCGACAGGCCGAGCCCCACGCCCGGCACGCCGGCCCGCACGGCGGTCGTGGCGCGGGTGAAGCGGGTGCCCAGGCCCGCCTGCTCCGCGCCGGGGATGCCGACGCCGGTGTCGCGGACCTCGATGCGCACCTCGCCGTCGTCGGCGGTGCCCAGGCCCAGCTCGACCCGCCCGCCGCGGGGCGTGAACTTCACGGCGTTGGACAGCAGGTTGTCGACCGCCTGGCCCAGCCGCAGCGCGTCGCCGGGCACGACCGGCCCTGCCGCGGGCGCGGTCACCGCCAGCGTCACCCCGGCGGCGTCCGCGGTGACCTGCGCCGACTCCCCGGCGGCGCGCACGAGCGCGGCCAGGTCGACCTCGCCCGGCGTCAGCGCGAACCGGCCGGCCTCCACCTGCGCGGTGAACAGCAGGTCGCCGACGAGCCGCTCGAGGCGGGAGGCGTTGCGCTGGACGGTGGTCAGGCACCGGCGGTGGCCGGCGCCCAGCGCCGGGTCGTCGAGCACCAGCTCCAGGTAGCCGAGCACCGACGACAGCGGGGTGCGCAGCTCGTGGCTGACCAGGGCGACGAACTGGTCCTTGAGCCGCTCGGCCGCGCGCGCCTCGGTCGCGTCGGTGCCGACGAAGGTCCAGCCGGCGGGGCCGCCGTCGTCGTCGGCGCGGGGGGTGACCGCCACCGAGACGGTGCGCCGGGTGCCGTCGGCGGCCACGTACGTCCAGTCCCGGACGTCGCTGCCGCGCGCGGAGGCGACGGACACCAGCGCGTCCAGGCCGCGGCCGGCCAGCTCGGCGGGGTCGTGGAAGTCGGTGATCCGGCGACGGCGGACGACGTCGGCGCGGGGGAGCCCGAGCAGCCGCTCGGCGCCGGGGTTCCACACGCGGACGACGCCGTCGCGGTCGGTGCCGACGACGGACTGCTCGGTGATCGCGTCGACGACGCTGGTCATCGTGGCGGCGCGGGCGCGCAGCACGCGGGCGGCGACGGCGAGCTCCTCGCCGCGGGCGTCGACCAGCGCGGTGAGCGTGGCCCGCTCGGCCTGCAGCGCGGCGACCTGCGCGCGCAGCTCCGCGACCTCGGCGTCCGTCACACCGGCAGCGTCGGCCGCGGCCGGGCGCGGCTGCAGCGGGGGCCGGCCCGGGTCACCCGGCGAGGGGAGACGCGGCAGCGCCCCGCCGGGACGGACCCGGCGGGGCGCTGCGCTGGTGAGGTGCGGGAACGGCCCCTCTGCGGGGTCCCGCCGCGAGCGTGCGAGCGGTGGGGGGCAGAGGAGTCCTTCCTCAGCTGCTGCTGGAGGCCTGGCTCTGCACGGACTCGCGGGACTGCTGGGCCTGGCCCTGCACGTCCTGCGCGGCCGACTGGCCCTCCTGCTTGACGGTCTGCGCCGCGTCCTGCGCGGTCGACCGGACCTCCTCGACGGCCTGCTGGGCGGCCGGCTTGAGCTGCTCGCCGACCTCCTGCGCCGCCTGCTTGGCCGGGGCGAGCAGCTCGTCCTTGTGCTCGCGGACCGCGCTCTCGGCCTGCTCGGCCAGCTGCCGCTCCTTCTCGGTGGCGGGCAGCAGGCTGGACACCAGCCAGCCGACGCCGAAGGCGATCAGCCCGGCCGCGAGGGGGTTGCCCTGCGTCTGGCGGATCACCGCGTCGGGGGCCTGCTGGACGGCGTGCGCCGCCTGGGAGGCGGCGTCCTGCACGGTGCCGGCCGCGCTCGACGCGGCGCCCTGCACGGTGCCGGCCGCGTTGGAGGCCGCGCCCTGCACCGAGCCCACGGCGTGCTGCGCCATGCCGCGGGCGTCCTGAGCGGTGCCGCGCGCCGAGGACCGGGTGTCGTGGGCCGAGCCCATGACCTTGTCCTTGACGTTGGCGAAGCGGCCCTTCGCCGAGGCCATGCGCCGGTCGATGACGCGGGCGGGGTTGACCTTCTCGTTGAGGGCGTCGACGTCGTAGCTCAGCTCGCGACGCGTCTCCTCGATCTGCCGCCGGATGACGTCCGGGTCACTGCTGCTGGTCATGTCTGCTCCAGGGGGTGTGGTGGCCTGACCGGTCGGGTCGCGGGCCGAGGGTCAGTGGGGCTTGAGGGCGCCGGGGACCTGCTGGAGGGTGTCCACGGTCCGTTCGGGCTTCGGGTTCACCTGCCGGAACTTCTTGCGTCCCATGGCGTAGGCGACGGCCCCGATGACGCCCCAGATGACCGCCACGATCAGTGCGGCCAGGCCGGCGTCCATCACGTTCTCCAGCGCCCACCACAGGGCGAAGGAGAGGAACAGCACCGTCATGTAGCCGGCGAAGCCCGCGGCGCCGAACATGCCAGCGCCCTGGCCGGCCTTCTTGGCCTCGACCTTCAGCTCGGCCTTGGCCAGCTCGAGCTCCTGGCGCATGAGCACCGAGAGGTCCGTGGTGACCTCGCTGATGAGCTCGCCGACGGAGGTGCCGCCGACGTCGGGGCGGCCGGTCTCGGTCATCGGGGTGCCACGCTCACCGGCGTGCGCCCCGTAGGACTGGGTCGGGTACTCCTGCTGGCCCGCGTAGTCCTGCTGGCCGGCGTAGCCCTGCTCGTAGCCGGGGGTCACGGCGTAGTTCGCCTGCGGCGGCTCCGGGGGGTAGCCCTCCTGGCCGCCCACCGGCGTGGCGCCGGAGTAGGGGGAGCTCATGGTCAGACCCCCTGGCCCGGGCGGCGGGTCGGGTCGTCCCACCCGGCGGGCGCCGACGGGGGCACGACGCTGCCGGCCGGCGGGACCGTGCCGTACGGCGGGGGCGGCACCGGGGTGCCGGGGGTGGCGGCGTGCTCGCCGTAGGAGCCCGTCGTCGTCTCGTAGCCGCCGGTCGTCCCGTAGCCGGTGGTCGACTCGTAGCCCGAGTAGGTCGGGGCCGGGTCGACGTAGGTGCCGGTGGTGGAGGACGACGGCGTCGAGGCGAGCTGCTGCGAGCCGGACGAGGAGCCGTTGCTGTGCGCGGCCTTGACGCCGCTGGTCAGCCGCCCGGCGAGGACGCCGGCGACGGCGGCGCCGAGCAGGAAGGTGCCGGGCCGACGGCGGGCGAAGGAGCGGACCTCCTCGAGCAGGTCGGCCGGCTCGCGGTTCTGCAGCAGGTCCGCGAACTCCTGCACCTTGCCGGCGCCCTGCTGGATCAGGTCGCGGGCGGGGCCGGGGGCCGGGGCGTTGCCGTCGACCATGCCGCGCAGCTGCTCGGCCAGGCTCGACAGGCTCTGACCGGCCTTCTGCTGCTGCGACACGACCTGCTGGCGGGCCTGGGTGCGGCCCTGCTCGACCAGGCTCTGCGCCTGCTGCTTGGTCTCGGCGACGACGTTCCTGGCCTGGTCCGCGGCGGTCGAGGCGACCTGCGAGCCGGCCTCCTTCGCGGTCTGGCCGACGTTGCGGGCCTCGTCCTTGGCGACGTCGGTGGTCGACGGCGAGCCCGAGCTGGTGGTCGAGGTCGTACTCGTCTCCCCGTAGCCGGTGGCGCCCGAGGAGGGCGGCGGCGGGAGGGGGGCGTCGATGGAGTGGGTCATCGTTCCTCCTGAGTGGATCTCGGTCGAGGCTGGCGCTACCCAGAAATGGATCACTCACACACGTCCCGGCGACGGCCGTCGCCGGGACGGATGCGGGTGGAGCGGGGCCGGCGATGCGTGGCGCCGGCCCGGTGAGCCGTGGGGAAGACGCGGTCGGGGAGCCGGCCGGCCCGGGCGTCCGTGCCCGGCGGCGTCGCCGTTCCCGCAGGCCACGGGCTACCCGGACGCACGGGGCCGAAACGGCGGCCGGGCTCTCAAGCGGCGCAGGTAAGGTGAGCCTTCCCTGATCCGAGGAGAGCTCATGGCCGACCAGTCCCCGCGCCGCAGGCGGACGCCCCGTACCGGCACCGTCGTGCGCACCAGCCGCGTGACGCCGCACGTCGTCCGCGTCGTCCTCGGCGGGGAGGGGCTGTCCGGCTTCGCGCCCGAGCACACCGACTCCTACGTCAAGCTGCTCTTCCCGCCGGCCGGTGCGCCCTACGCCGCCCCGTTCGACCTCGACGAGGTGCAGGCCCGCCTGCCGCGCGAGCAGTGGCCCGCCACGCGCACCTACACGGTCCGCTCCTGGGACGCCGCGGCCGGCGAGCTGACCGTCGACTTCGTCGTCCACGGCGACCAGGGCGTGGCCGGCCCCTGGGCCCTGGCCGCCCGCCCCGGCGACACGCTGCAGCTGTTCGGCCCCGGCGGCGCCTACAGCCCCGCCGCCGACGCCGCCTGGCACCTCATGGCCGGTGACGAGACCGCGCTGCCGGCGATCGCCGCCGCGCTGGAGGCCCTGCCCGCCGGGGCGCGGGCGGAGGTCTTCGTCGAGGTGGCCGGGCCCGAGGAGGAGCAGGACCTCGCCACCGGCCCGGGTGTGCGGGTGACCTGGGTGCACCGCGGCGCGGCCCCCGGGGTGGCGCTGGTCGCGGCCGTCGTCGCGGCGGACCTCCCCGACGGCGACGTGCACGTGTTCGTGCACGGCGAGGCCGGCGCCGTCCGCGAGCTGCGCCGGTTCGTGCGCACCGGGCTCGGCGCCTCGCGCGAGCGGCTGTCGGTCTCCGGCTACTGGCGGGTCGGCAGCACCGAGGACCGCTGGCAGGCGGAGAAGCGCGAGTGGAACGCCGCCGTCGAGGCGGAGGAGCAGGGGCTCGGCGTCGCCTAGCGCCCCTCAGGGCGTCCAGGGGAAGCGCGGGGTGCGCCGCTCGGTGAAGGCGGCCACGCCCTCGGCGAGCTCGCCGGCCGCGATGGTCTCCCGGTACCAGCGGCGGGCGACCTCCTCGCCGTCGCCGCCCGCGGCCAGCGCGGCGGTGATCTCCTTGGCCGCGTGCTGGGTGAGCGCCGAGCGGCCGGCCAGCACCCCGGCGAACCGGCGCACCTCGCCGGCCAGGTCGCCGGCCGGCAGCAGCCGGTCGACCAGGCCGGTGCGCAGCGCGGTCTCGGCGTCGACCAGCTCCCCGGAGTACAGGAGGTAGCGGGTCGTCGCCGGGCCCACGAGCTGCACCAGCTGGCGGGTCGACGTCGGCGTGTACACGATGCCGACCTTGGCCGGGGTGACCCCGAAGACGCCGGTCGGGTCGGTGAACCGCAGGTCGCAGCAGGTGGCGAGCTCGACGCCGCCGCCGATGCAGTGGCCGCGGATCATCGCGATCGTCGGCCGCGGGAAGTCCCGCAGCGCCGCCTGCGCGGCGAGGTTGTCGCGGCGCAGGTGCGCCATGGGGTCGTCGGTGTCGGGCCCGCCGAGCAGGTCGGAGATGTCGGCGCCGGCGCAGAAGGTGGTCCCGGCGCCGGTGAGCACGAGCACCCGCACGGAGGGGTCCTCGGCCAGCCCGGCCAGCACGCGGGGGAGCGCGGCCCACATGCCGGCGGTGAGCGCGTTGCGCTTGTCCGCGCGGTCGATGGTCAGCACGGCGACGGCGCCGTCGCGGCCGACCCGCAGGTGGTCGGCGGGGTCGTTCGGGGTCACGCGCTCAGCCCAGGTCGTCCGTCGAGAAGGTGTCGCACTGCCGCGGGTCGCCGGTCTCGTACCCGGTCAGGAACCAGCGCCGGCGCTGCTCGGAGGAGCCGTGCGTGAAGGTGTCCTGGTCCACGGTGCCACCGCCGAGGTTCTCCTGGATGAAGTCGTCGCCGATGCGGCCGGCGGTGTCCAGCGCCCGGTCGACGTCGTCCTGGGTGATCTCGGCGATCAGGGGTGCGCCGGACTCGTCGGGGACCGTCTCGGCGTGGTTGGCCCACACGCCGGCGTAGCAGTCGGCCTGCAGCTCCAGCCGCACGGTGCCGCTGGCCGGGCCGGTCTCGCCCGGGGTCACCTGCCGGTTGGCGCCGAGCAGGTTCTGCACGTGGTGGCCGTACTCGTGGGCGAGCACGTAGGCGTTGGGGAAGGCCCCGCCCTCGGCGCCGAACTGGCTGCGCAGCGTGTCGAAGAAGGTCAGGTCGATGTAGACCAGCTGGTCGGCCGGGCAGTAGAACGGCCCCGAGCCGCTGGTGGCGCCGCCGCACTGCGTCTGCACCTGGCCGGGGAAGAACACGGTGTCGGTGGGGACGTAGTCCGCGCCGAGCGCCTGCGACCAGTAGTCCTGGATCGAGTCGACGTCGGCGACGACGGCGCACTCGACGGAGGTGTTGGCGTCGCCGCTGTCGTCGCAGGACTGCTCGAGGGCGCTGTTGTCGGCCGTCTCGCCCTCGCCCAGGCCGCCGGACAGCGCGCCCAGCCCGGCCCCGGCGGTGCCCCCGCCGCCGCCGAGGACCTGGAACAGCACGACGACCAGGAGCCCGACGAGGCCGATCCCGCCGCCGCCGACCGCGAGCCCCCGGCCCCCGCCCAGGCCCCCGCCGCGTCCGCGCCGGTCCTGGATCGACGACGTGTCGAGGTCGCCGCCCTCCCTGTACCTCATCCGCTGCTGTCCTCCCGGTGCCTGGCCGTCGTCCGACCGTGCCACCGGCCCCCGCACTGCGCGACCCGGGAGGGGAACACCCCCGTCCGCCGGCCATCAGCGTCCCGGGCAGGGCCTCGTCCCGCTCACCTCGCCCGCGATCACGGAGTTCCCGTGGCGACACGCCGTCGCCGGCCCGCGTGTCGCCACCGCGACCCCGTGATCGCCGCGGGAGGAGGCCGCAGCGGGCGACGGACCGTGGTCACGGCGCCCTGGTCGCGGGGGAGGGAGGTGGGTCAGGCGCGCTCGGCGGGCTCCGCGCCGGTGCGCGGGGCGGCGTCGCGGTCCTCGCGCAGGAACAGGTACCAGTACGACGTCCCGACGAAGACGACCGCGCCGACGAGGTTGCCCGCCCCGGCCAGCAGCCAGTTGGTCAGCGTGTCGCCCCAGTTCGCGCCCTCGACGCCGGCGAACACCGCCGCCGGCAGGAAGAACATGTTGGCGACGACGTGGTCGAACCCCATCGCGACGAACGCCATGACCGGGAAGAACACCGCCAGGATCTTGCCCGCGACGCTCGAGGACGCCAGCGACATCCACACCGCCAGGCAGACCAGCCAGTTGCACCCGACGCCCCGCAGGAAGGTCTCCCACGCGGTGTGGTGGGTCTTGCCGTCGGCGATCTCCGCGAGCCGGGTGAAGGTCAGCTGCGCGCTGCCGGTGCTGTCCGGGTCGCCGATCACGCCGGTGGAGACGGCGAGGAAGTAGGCGACGAACAGTGCGCCGAGCAGGTTGCCGAACAGCACCAGCGTCAGGTTCCGGAGGACCTCGCCGGCGGTGATCTTGCCGTTCATCGCGCCCAGCGGGACCAGCATCATGTTGCCGGTCGCGAGGTCGGAGCCGGCGATGAGCACCAGCACCAGGCCGAGGGTGAAGGCCGCGCCCATGAACAGCGTCGGCAGCGTGCCCCACGTCTCGGCGGACAGGCCCGAGGAGACGGTGATCGCCACGAGCGCGCCGAAGGAGATGTAGGCGCCGGCGAGGAAGGCGCTGACCAGCACCCGGTCCCAGCTGCGGTGCACCTTCTTGGCGCCGGTCGCGCTGGCGACCCTGGCGACCTCGGCGGGTTCCTTCGCGGTCATCGCGCCTCCCGGGACGGCGGGCTCGTCCCGGGACGCTAGTGGAACAGCTCCGTCCGCGCCGCCCGGGGACGCCGACGCCGCAGGTCGGGCCTAGGGTCGGGCCGACGATCTCACGGGGAGGAGCCCATGGCGTTCGGCAACCGGGTGCGCAGCGCCCTGACCACCACGGTGCTGGCCACCGCCGCCACCGGCTTCCTCGCCGGCTGCGGGTCCGACGACGAGCAGGAGCAGGTCGCCTACTGCACCAACGAGGACGGCGAGATCGTCGACGACGACTACTGCGACGACGACTACCGCGGGGGCGGCGGCCTGTTCTTCCTCTACCTGGGCGCCTTCCGCCCCGGCCTGCCGGTCGGCACGGTGCTGCCCGCCGGCGGCACCCGCGTCAACCCCACCGACACCGCGGCCCGCCAGCGCTACGGGCTGCCCGCCACCGGCAAGGTGTCCGCCGGCCAGCGGGTGACCGGCGGCATCGGCTCGGGCGTCGGCGGCGGGTCGGGCTCCTGAGTGCGGCGCGTCGAGGGCGGCGTCGTCCGGCCCGGCTGGGAGGCCGAGGTCGAGGCGCAGGGGCTGGTCTACAACCGGACGACGACGCCGGGCGGTGAGGTCCGCAGCTACTGGCGCGAGGGCCCGTTCTACGACTTCACCGCCGCGGAGGTCGAGCGGCTCGAGAGCGCCGTGGCGCAGCTGTTCGAGATGTGCGTCGCCGCCGGCGACCACGTCGTCGAGCACGACCTGTTCGACCGGATGGGCATCCCGCTGATCGCCCGGTCCGGCATCCGCGCCTCGTGGGAGGCCGAGCCGCCGAGCGTGTACGGCCGCTTCGACCTGCGCTACGACGGCGAGGGCCCGCCGAAGCTGCTGGAGTTCAACGCCGACACCCCGACCGGCCTGGTCGAGGCGGCGGTGACCCAGTGGAACTGGCACCTGTTCACCGGGCAGGGCCGCGACCAGTGGAACGCGCTGCACGAGAGGCTGGTCGCCGCCTGGCAGCGCAACCTCACCCGCTGGGAGCGGCGCACCGGGGTGCGGCCTCGGGTGCACCTGGCGTGGACCAGCGCGGAGGCCTCCGGCGAGGACCGGATGACCGTCGCCTACCTCATGGACACCGTCGTCCAGGCCGGCTACGAGGCGGTCGAGGTCCTGGTCGAGGACATCGCGCTGGACTCCGGCGACGGCCGCTTCTACGACCCCGCCGGCCGCCACCTCGACGTCGTCTTCAAGCTCTACCCCTGGGAGTGGCTGGTCGACGACGAGTTCGGCGCGGCCGTCCTCGCCGACGCCGCCCGGCCGGGCGGCACCACGTGGGTCGAGCCGGTCTACAAGATGCTGTGGAGCACCAAGGCGCTGCTGCCGGTGCTGTGGCAGCTGTTCGGCAGCGACCCGGTGCTCGGGCAGTACCTGCTGCCGGCCTACTTCGCCGACGAGATGCCCTCGTCGTGGCGGGACTACGTGCGCAAGCCGCTGTGGGGCCGCGAGGGCGCCAACGTGCAGGTCGTCCGCGGCGGGCAGGTGGTCACCGCGATGCCGGGCCGCTACGGCACCGAGGGGTTCGTCGTCCAGGAGTTCGCGCCGCTGCCGGACTTCGCCGGCGTCGACGGGCCGCACCACCCGGTGCTCGGCGCCTGGGTGGTCGACGGCGAGCCCGCGGGCCTGGGCATCCGCGAGAGCGACGGGCTGATCACCGACAACCTGAGCTTCTTCGTCCCGCACACCGTGGACGCCCGCTGACCGTCACGCCGGCCGGTAGGTGAGCAGCGTGACCCCGCCGGCGAAGGTGCGGGCGCCGGTCGCGGCGAGCCGGACGTCGGCGCCGTCGGGGAACAGCCGCCGGCCGCGGCCGAGGACGCGGGGGTGGACGAACAGCCGGTACTCGTCGGGCAGCCCGGCGCCGATCAGTGCGTGGCACAGCGTGATGCTGCCGGTCACCCCGACCTCGCCGTCCCGGTCGGCCACCAGCCGGCGGACCTCCTCGACCGGGTCCCCGGACAGCACCGTGGTGTTCGCCCAGCCCGGGTCGGTGAGGGTGCGCGAGACGACGGCCTTCTCCACCGCGTCGAGGTGGGCGGTGATGCCGGTGGTGTCGCCGGCCCGGTGCGGCCAGTACGACCGCATGTCCTCGAACGTGCGCCGGCCGAGCAGGAGCACCGACTCGCCGGCCATGTGCTCCCGGACGACGTCGAGCTGGTCGGAGGCGTCGACACCGTCGTCCTGCGGCGCGAACCAGTCGTCGACGGCCTCCACCACACCGTCGACGGTGACGTTCTGCGTGACCACCAGCCGTGCCATCCCGGTCTCCTCCCGTCGGGTCCCCACGAGGGACGACCGGCCGGGCGGCCCGGACTCGTCGGACCTACGGTCGGGACATGCCGCTGGAGGGTGAGTACGAGCCGAGCACGCAGCAGTGGGTCCGCGACCAGGTCGAGCGCTACGAGGCGACCGGCGGGCGCGAGGCCAACACGCTGCGCGACACCGGCCTGCCGGTCGTCGTCTTCTCGACCCGCGGGGCGACGACCGGGAAGGTCCGCAAGCAGCCGCTCATGCGGGTGGAGAAGGACGGCGTCTACGCGATGGTCGGCTCCCAGGGCGGGGCGCCGAAGGACCCGGCCTGGGTGGCCAACCTGCGCAAGCACCCCGACCAGGTGACCGTGCAGGACGGCCCGGAGCCCTGGGACGGCGTCGCCCGCGAGATCACCGGCGAGGAGAGGACCGAGTGGTGGGAGCGCGCGGTGGCCGCCTACCCGCCCTACGCCGACTACCAGCGGAAGACCGACCGCGAGATCCCCGTCTTCCTGGTCGAGCGGAAGGGCTGACCCGCCCGCTCGACTGAGGGAAGGCTGTCCTAAGTTCACTCCCGGCGCCGGGTGGTCCGGCGCCGGGAGGAGGGCGACGGTGCTCTTGGTGAGGACGGGCCGGCGGATCGCCGGGTCGACGGCGGGCGGGCTGCTGGCGGCGGCGCTGCTGACCGGGTGCGGGGACACCGGCCCCGTGGCCGAGGCGGCGCCCGCGGAGGAGACGCGCACGGTCGAGCACGCGATGGGGGAGACCGAGGTCGCCGGCACCCCGGAGCGGGTCGTCGTCCTCGACACCGGTGAGCTCGACGCCGCCCTCGCCCTCGGCGTGACCCCGGTGGGCGCGGTCCGCACCGACGTCAGCGACGAGCTGCCCGGGTTCGTGGCGGAGGCCGGCGTCGACCCCGCCGACATCGCCGCCGTCGGCACGATCGCCGAGCCCGACCTGGAGGCGATCGCGGCGCTGCAGCCGGATCTCATCCTGTCCAACTCCGTGCGGCACGCCGACGTCTACGAGCAGCTGGCGCAGATCGCCCCCACGGTGTTCGCCGAGGCCATCGGGGAGAGCTGGCAGGAGAACCTGCTGCTCGCCGGCGAGGCGCTCGGCCGCCAGGAGCGGGCGCAGGACCTGCTCGACGAGTTCGCGGCGCGGGCCGAGGAGGTCGGCGGCCTCTACGGCGACCCGGCGCAGACCGAGGTCAGCGTCGCCCGCTTCCTCGACGGCACGGTCATCCGCCTCTACGGCGAGGGCTCGTTCATCGGGTCGGTGCTGGCCGACGTCGGCTTCGCCCGGCCGGAGCTGCAGCGGACGGCGGAGACCTTCGTCGAGGTCTCGCCCGAGCAGGTGACCCAGGCCGACGGCGACCTGCTCTTCCACGGCGCCTACGGGGCCGACGGCGCGACGGCGGCCGACCAGGTCACCGCCGGGCCGCTGTGGCAGTCGATCCCCGCGGTCGCCGGGGGTCGCGCGGTCGCGGTGGACGACGACCGCTGGTTCCTCGGCCTCGGGCCGCTGGGCGCCGGGCTGGTGCTCGACGACCTCGAGGAGTTCGCGCCCCGGCTGGCCGGCTAGGACGCAGCGAGCCGGCGGCCGAGGTCGGCGGCCACGGCGTCGTCGCCGCGGGCGCGGGCGCCGAGCAGGCCCCAGCCCAGGTCGGCCACGACCCGCGCGGCGTGCACCCGGGCGGTGAGCGCCGGCGTGGGCAGCAGCTCGGCCCGGGCGGCGGCCGACACCTCGGCCAGGTGGTCGAGTGCGGCGTGCAGCCGCCGGTCGTCGCCCGCGGCCGCCGCGGCGGTCACCTCCCACACCGCCGCGGGCAGCCGCCGGCTCGACGCGCGCGGCAGCAGCGACAGCCCGACCGCCAGCGCGACGGCGACGCCGACGCCGGTCTCGGCCAGCCGCTCGACCACCAGGTGCCCGGCGGAGGGCGTCGGGTTGCCCAGGTGCACCAGCAGCAGCGCCAGCGGGGTGATGCAGGAGACCGCGAGCACGTACTGCGCGGCGACGAGCAGCTCGACGGCCAGCTGCAGCACCCCGGCCAGCGCGATCGCAACGCCGACCGGCGGGTCCAGCGCGACCAGCAGCCCCGCGACCAGCACGCCCAGGGCCGTGCCGACCGCGCGCTGCAGCCCCCGGGTGCGGGTGGCGCGGGCGTCGGTGCCCAGCTGCACCGCGACCGCCGTCGTCACCGCCCAGTAGGGGCTGGACAGCCCGAGCGCGACGGCGGCCAGGCCCGCGGCGGCCGACCCGACGCCGAGGCGCAGCGCGGTCGCCGCCGCGGGGGCGTGCCACCACCGCGGCGGTGCCGGGTCGAGGGGCGGGGCGGCTGCCGGCGGGGGCGCGGCGGGCAGCGCGGCGAGGAACCGCCGCTCGACGTCGTCGAGGCGGGCGCGCAGCCGGCGGTCGCCGCGGCCGCTGCCGCCGCGGACCGCGACGTCGGCCAGGCGCACCGCCCGGGCCGCGCCCGCCGGTGGGCCGCCCACCGCCGCCCTCCCCACCGCGGACTCGGCCGCCTCCAGGGCGCGGCGCTCGGGGCCGGCCGGGTCCCACACCCAGGGCAGCATGCAGCCGGCCCAGGCCAGCGCCGCGCCGGCCGCGGCGGCGAGGGCGTGCGCGCCGAGCCCGCCCGGCGTGGTGCCGAGCGCGCTGGAGCCGCCGGCCACCAGGACGACGCCCAGCGGGCCGGGCGGGCCGACCCGCCAGACGACGCTCGCCGCGGCGGCCGCGGCGGCCGGCGCCGTGCAGGCCAGCACCAGCGCGACCGGGTGCCCGCCGGCCAGCGCGCCCAGGGTGCTGCCGGCCACGAGCACCACCGCGACGACGGCGACCACGCCCGCGCGGCGGCGGTAGGGCAGCGCGTGCCCGTAGACCGCGGTGAACGACGCCAGGGCCGCCGCCGAGCCGAGGTCCGGGCGCCCCAGCACGACGCCGGCGGCCAGGGTCAGCACCAGGCAGGCCGCGGCGGTCACCCCGCGGCGCCCGCCGGCCCGCCACAGCGCCCGGAGCGGGGGGACCGGCGGGCCGAGCAGCGGGCGGACGGCGGTCACCCTCCCATCGTCGCCGTGCCCCGCGGGCCCGGCCGCGAGCCGCGGGCGTGATCCCGGTCCCTGGACGTGCCCCCTCCGGCTCCGGGACCATGCCCGGCACGACCACCGACCGGCTGCTGCGCGCCGCCCTGTTCCTCAAGGGACTCGACGGCGCGGTCGAGCTGCTCGCGGGCCTGGCGCTGCTCGCCGTCGGCCCGCGGGCGCTGGACGGGCTGACCCGCCGGGTCGTCGCACACCACCTGCTCGGCAGCCCGGACGGCGCGCTGGCCGAGCGCGTCACCGCCGGGGAGGCCGCGCTGAGCGGCGGCGCCCACACCTTCGCCGTCGTCTACCTGACCCTGCACGGCCTGGTGAAGCTGGGCCTCGTCGCCGCGCTGCTGCGCGAGGTGCTGCCCGCCTACCCGGTCGCCGCCGCCGTGCTCGGGGTGTTCGGCGGCTACGAGGTGTACCTGGCCGTGGACCGGGGCTCGTGGGGGATGTGGGCCGCGGGCGGCCTCGACCTGCTGCTGACCGCGCTCGTGCTCCGCGAGTACCGGCGGCTCAGAAGCCGACGACGGCGTGCGGGCGGTACGGCTCCTCCAGGCGGGCGACCTCCTCGTCGGTGAGCCGCAGGTCGACGGCGGCGACGGCGTCGTCGAGGTGCGCGGCCCTGGTGACGCCGACGATCGGCGCGGTGACCACCGGCTTGGCCAGCAGCCAGGCCAGCGCCACCCGCGCCCGCGGGACGCCGCGCTCGCGGGCCACCTCGGCCACCCGCTCGACGATCGCGCGGTCGCTGGCCTCGTCGTAGAGGCGGCCGCCGAACGCGTCGTTCTCCGACCGGTGCGTCGTCTCGTCCCAGTCGCGGGTCAGCCGGCCGCGGGCCAGCGGGCTCCACGGGATCACGCCGATGCCCTGGTCGGCGCACAGCGGGAGCATCTCCCGCTCCTCCTCGCGGTTGAGCAGGTTGTAGTGGTCCTGCATCGACACGAACCGGTGCCAGCCGCGCTCGCCGGCCAGGTGCAGCGCCTTGGCGAACTGCCAGGCCCACATGCTGCTCGCACCCAGGTACCGGACCTTGCCGCTGCGGACGGCCGAGTCCAGCGCCTCCAGCGTCTCCTCGACCGGCGTGGCCGGGTCCCAGCGGTGGATCTGGTACAGGTCGACGTGGTCCACCTGCAGCCGCCGCAGGCTCGCCTCCAGCTCGCGCAGGACGGCCACCCGCGACAGCCCGCCGCCGTTGGGGCCCGGGCGCATCCGGCCGTGCACCTTGGTGGCCAGGACGACGTCGTCGCGGGTGCTGAACTCGCGGATCGCCCTGCCGGTGATCTCCTCGCTGGAGCCGGCCGAGTAGACGTTGGCGGTGTCGAGGAAGGTGACGCCGGCCTCGAGCGCCTTCCGGATCAGCGGCATCGCCTCGTCCTCGGGCAGGCTCCACGGCGTCATCCCGCGGTCGGGCTCGCCGAAGCTCATCATCCCGAGGCAGATCCGCGAGACCTCCAGGCCGGTGGCACCCAGGCGCACGTACTCCATGCCCCCACCCTTCCCCGGCGGTGCGGTGGTCGCCTCCCGGCGTCAGGGGAGCGCGGCGGCCAGCTCCGGCACGCGCTCGGCGACGCCCGGGGGGAAGGCGGTGAACGGCTCGGCGGCGGCGATCCGCTTCGCGCCCCTGCCGGTCCACCGCCACGTGCCCACCACCTGCCCGCCGCAGACCACGGTGGACCGGAACACCCCGTTGCCGCCGGGCACGATCCGCTCGGCGAACTCCGGCGGCACCGTGCAGCTGCGGTCGGCGTAGCCGAGGACGACCTCGTCGAAGCCGGGCAGCAGGTGCAGCGCCTCGGCGTCGGCGCGGCAGGCAGCCAGCCGCTCCGGGGTCTCCGGGTCGAGGTAGGCCTCGGTGCCGCCGACGTCGACCGTCGCCAGCCGGTCCCGCACCGGCGCCAGGCCCGCGCGGGCGTCCCGGACCGTCGTGCCCGCCCAGCGCACCAGGTCCGCGACGGTGGCCGGCCCGTGCCCGGTGAAGAACCGCAGCGCGAGCTCGGCCAGCGCCTCCTCGCGCTCCAGGCGGCGCGGCGCGGACACCCACTCGTCGAGCAGCACGAACGCCTGGTCGCCGTCGTCGGTGGGGCCGAGGACCAGCGTCCCGGTCTGGGAGAGGTACCAGAGCGTGTGGTAGCCCCTCGGGCCCGCGACGTCGCAGCCGGCGTCGGCCAGGGTGGCGAGGAGCGCCTGCCGGCCCAGCCGCCGCCCGCCGGTCAGCGCGGCGACGGCGGCCTCCCGGGACCGCTCGAGGTCCTCCTCGGTCAGCCCGACGACCGCCCGCCGCTTCGCCGCGCCGGCCAGCACCCGCCCGCCGAGCAGCTCGAGCATCCAGGGCAGGTCCTCGGCGGCGACCAGGTGCAGCGTCCCGCGCATCGGCCAGGAGCGGACGACGTCGCCGGCGTCGAGGGCCGCGGTGACCCCCGCCCGGGAGCGGCCGGCGGTGCGCAGCGCCACCGACGTCAGCGCGCCGGGCAGGTCCTGGCCCTGCACCGCGCCGAGCGCCCGCACCGCCGCCGCGGCGTCGGGGAACGGCGGTCCGGCCACCCGCTGGGCCACCAGGCGCAGCAGCGCGACCTCCCGGGGCGTCACCGTGGTCATGCCGGGAGGGTGCCAGCACGGGGTGACCGTCAGGCGTCCTGCCCGCGCTCGATCCCCAGCGTGGCGAGCAGGTCCTCGTGCAGCTGGATCCACACCGTGTGGCAGGAGTCGACCTCGGGGGAGTCCACCCAGCGCCGCTCGCCGCGGTCGACCCGGGCGAGCGCGGCGGCGTAGCGGTCGGCGTAGCCGTCCAGGCGCTGCAGGCAGCGGGCCAGGGGATCGGTCACCGCGGCCAGGTCGCGGCCGAGCGTCCCCAGCGCCCGGAGCACGCGCTCGTCCCACCTCCAGTCGGTGTGGTCGTTGGCGGCCATCGGCTCGGTGCGGGTCGGCCGCAGCTGCCAGTCGGTGCACACCTTCCCGAACCGGCGGTTCAGCGGGACGAACCGGCCGTGGGCCTCGGTGACCAGGTCCCGTGCGCCGGTCAGCTCCAGCTCCGCGCCCATCCGCCGCTCGTCCTCGGCCCGGCCCGCCTCGGTCAGCGACCACCCGGCGCTGTCGGCGAAGCGGGTGTGGGTGACCCAGCCCCGGGTGGCGTGCTCGAGCAGGCGGTCCTCGACCTCGTCGCGGTCGAGCCCGTAGCGGTCGGCGATCCGCCCCGGGGAGGCGAAGCCCAGCACCCGGGGGCCGTGCAGCGCGAGGTCGTCGGGGTCGGAGACGTGTGCGGGCACGGGGCCATCCTCGGTCACGGCACCCGCGCCGGTCAGCGCTCCAGACGCAGGTGGACCACGTCCTCGGCGTCGGGCTCCGTGGTCAGCGGGGTGAACCCGGCTGCGGCGGCCACCCGCAGGCTCGCCGCGTTGTCCGGCTCGATGCCCAGGACGAACTGCTCGACGTCGGCGGTCTCCGGCGCGGCGACCAGCGCCCGCAGCGCGGCGCTGCCGTGGCCGCGCCCCCGGCGCGCCGGGTCGACAACGTAGGCCACGCCCATCGTGCGGCGCCCGTCGGTCGCGAGGACCCGCTCGGCCACCGGGTCCCACGTCGTCCACCGGTCGTAGACGTCCCCACCGATCTGGGCGACCGGGCGGCCGGTGTCGTCGAGCGCGACGAACGAGTGGCTGCGCAGCAGCCGGCGCCCGCGGAACTCCTCGGTCCACCGCGTGCCGCGCAGGGCCATCTCCCGCACCGGCCACTCGCGGCCGCCCAGCCGCCGCCGCGTCGCCTCGTCGTCGAACCAGGGCGTGACGGCGGGGAGGTGCTCCGGCTCGAAGGGGACCAGCCGGAGGGTGCTCACCCGCCCACCCTGACCCCGGCCCGAACGGCGCGCACGTCGTCGCTGCCACACTCCGGCCCGTGCAGGCCGAGGACTGGGACGCGCGCTACGCCGAGCGGCAGCAGTGGTCGGGGGAGCCCAACCCGCTGGTCGCGGCGCTCGTGGAGGACCTGCCGCCGGGCGACGCCGTCGACCTGGCCGCGGGGGAGGGGCGGCACGCGCTGGGGCTCGCCCGGCGGGGATGGCGGGCGACCGCCGTCGACTTCTCGGCCACCGGCCTGGCCCGCGGGCAGGCGCAGCCGGACGCCGACCGGGTCACCTGGGTGACCGCCGACGTCACCACCTGGACGGCGCCGCCCGCCTCCCTGGACCTGGTGCTGGTCGCCTACCTGCACCTGCCGGACCCGCCGATGACCGACCTGCTCCGCCGGGCCGTCGGCTGGCTGCGCCCCGGCGGGCGGTTCCTGCTGCTGGGGCACGACGCCGAGAACGTGACCGCGGGCGTCGGCGGGCCGCAGGACCCGGCGATCCTGCACAGCACCCGGCGGCTGGGCCCGGTCGCCGGCCTGCTCGACCTCGATCGGCTCGAGCAGGTCCGCCGGGAGACGCCCGCCGGCACCGCGCTGGACACCCTGCTCTGGGGACGGCGGCCCGCCTGAACCCGGGAGACCCCCTGCCCCCCGCCGCTCGCACGCTCGCGGCGGGACCCTGCAGGGGGGCCGGGGTCGATACCGTCCGGTCCGTGACCGACACCGTCGAGGAGTGGTTCGCCGCGGCCGGGCCGCGCGAGGCCGAGCTGCGGCGGGTGGACGCCCTGGTCCGCGAGGCCGCTCCCGGGCTGGACCGCGAGCTCGTACCGGCCGGGTCGGGGCACGTGCTCGGGTACGGCCTGCTGCCCTACCGGCCGCGCTCGGCCAGGGAGACCACCCGCTGGCCGCTGGTCGCCCTCGCCGCGCAGAAGCGGCACCTGTCGCTGTACGTGTGCGCCGTGGTCGACGGCGTGTACCTGCCCGAGGCGCGCGCCGCGCGGCTGGGGAGGGTGTCCTGCGGCAAGAGCTGCGTCCGGTTCACCTCCCTGGACCGGATCGACCGGGCGGAGCTCGCCGCGCTGGTGCGCGACGCCGCCGCCGTCACGTCCTCGGGCGGCAACGCCTTCTTCGTGTCCTGACCGACACGCCGCAGCGGTCCTCGGCGGGGGACGAAGGTCCCTGTTTAACACGCGTCCCACCCGCCACCGTGGACGCCGTACCCCCGCACGGACCGAACGAGGAGTCCCGCGCGCCCATGACGCCGATCGAGCAGCTCCCCGCCGACCCCAGTGTCGAGCAGGCCGTCACCCGGCTCGTGGACGAGTTCGGCGCGCGGTTGCGACCCCAGGTCGTCGGCAACGTCGTGCGCATGTGCCGGCAGGACCTCAGCGGCGTGCCCGTGACCGCCCTGCCGGAGATGGTGGAGCGGCTGGCCCGGACCCGCCTGCAGGCCGTCGGCTGAGGGAGGCCCTGCCGAATCCGGTTGCCCGGCCCCGGACGATGTCGGGGTGGGCTACGTCGACGTGAGCGGGGTCCGGCACACGCTGCCGGGCGGCCGGGTGCTGCTGGACGACGTCTCGTTCCGGATCGGCGAGGGCGCCCGCGCGGCGCTGGTCGGCGAGAACGGCGCGGGCAAGACGACGCTGCTGCGGATCGTCGCCGGTGACCTCGTGCCCGAGGCCGGCGCCGTCGCCCGCAGCGGCGGGCTCGGCGTCATGCGGCAGTTCATCGGCTCGGTGCGCGACGACACCACCGTCCAGCGCTTCCTCGTCGACCTCTCCGCGCCCGCGGTGCGCGCCGCCTGGGACGCCGTCGAGGCCGCCGAGCTGACCCTCATGGAGACCGACGACGAGCCCGCGCAGCTCGCCTACGCCGACGCGCTCGCGCAGTGGGGCGACGCCGGCGGCTACGACGCCGAGGTCACCTGGGACACGGTGACCGTCGCGGCGCTCGGCGTCCCCTACGACCGGTGCAAGTACCGCGAGCTGTCCACGCTGTCCGGCGGCGAGCAGAAGCGGCTCGCGCTCGAGGCGCTGCTGCGCGGGCCCGAGCAGGTGCTGCTGCTCGACGAGCCGGACAACTACCTCGACGTCCCCGGCAAGCGGTGGCTGGAGCAGCGGCTGCTCGAGACGCGCAAGACGGTGCTGTTCGTCAGCCACGACCGCGAGCTGCTCGCCACCGTCGCCGACCGGGTGGTCACCGTCGAGGGCGGGACGGCGTGGGTGCACGGCGGCGGGTGGTCGTCCTATCCCGAGGCCCGCGAGGCGCGGCACGAGCGGATGGCCGAGCTGCGCCGCCGCTGGGAGGAGGAGCACGAGCGCCTCGTCGACCTGGTCCGCACGCTGCAGCAGCAGGCGGCCAACTCCCCGGACATGGCCTCGCGGTACCGGGCGATGCAGACGCGGCTGGCGAGGTTCGAGGCGGCCGGGCCGCCGCCGGACCGGCCACCGCAGCAGCGGGTGACGATGCGGCTGCGCGGCGGGCGCACCGGCGTGCGGGCGGTCGTGGCCGAGCAGCTGGAGCTGACCGGGCTCATGCAGCCGTTCGACCTGGAGGTCTGGTACGGCGACCGGGTCGGCGTCCTCGGGGCCAACGGCGCGGGCAAGTCCCACTTCCTGCGGCTGCTGGCCGGCCAGGACGTCGCCCACACCGGGTCCTGGCGGCTCGGGGCGCGCGTCGTCCCCGGCTCCTTCGCCCAGACGCACGCGCACCCCGAGTGGCAGGACCGGACGCCGGTGGACCTGCTGTGGCACGGCGAGCCGGGCCGGCCGGGCGTCGACCGCGGGCGGGCGATGGCGGTGCTGCGCCGCTACGGGCTCACCGACTCCGCCGACCAGCCGTTCCGGACCATGTCCGGCGGGCAGCAGGCGCGGCTGCAGGTGCTGATGCTCGAGCTGTCCGGCGCCACGCTGCTGCTGCTCGACGAGCCCACCGACAACCTCGACGTCCTGTCCGCCGAGGCGCTGGAGGAGGCACTGGCCGCGTTCGACGGCACCGTGCTCGCGGTGACCCACGACCGCTGGTTCGCCCGCTCCTTCGACCGGTTCCTCGTCTTCGGCTCCGACGGCCGGGTGTACGAGTCGGACGAGCCGGTGTTCGACGAGACGCGGGTCGCCCGCGCCCGCTGAACGACACCGGCCGGACCCCCGTCGTGGGGGGGTCCGGCCGGTGGCGGGGGAGCGGGGACTACGGCAGGGCGTAGAAGACGCGGTCGTCGGAGTCGAAGCTCATGGTGGGCTCGACCGACAGCTGCCCGCCGGCGACGGCGGCCGGCGGCACGTCCATGCAGAACTGGAAGGTGTCCGACCCGCCCGGGTTGAGGGTCGGGGCGTCCATCGCGTCGTCGGCCAGGACCGCCGTGCACTCGGCGTCGCTGTACTGCCGGGCGTCGGACCCGTGGAAGACGGCGGTCAGGTCGAAGCCGGGCATGCCCTCCGTCTCGCCGGTGTAGGTCACGCTCAGCTGGGCGAGCACGTACTGGCCGGTGGCCGGCTCGTTGAAGTCGTTGGCGGCCTGCACGGACGCGTCGGCGTCGAGCTCGACCGCGTCCACGGTGACCTGGTAGTCGCCGACCTGGGCCGGGACGCCGAGCGGCACGACGTCGGCGGCCGGGGCCTCCTCGGGAGCGGGCTCGACCAGCCCCGCCGTCCCGCCGTCGGGCAGGGCGCCGTCCGACGGGACGGCGCTGCTGAGCTCCTCGTCGAGGCTGTCGGCGACCTCGTCGATGACGCTGGCGTAGAAGGCCTGCGTCGCGATCACCACGGCGATGGCCACCAGCGAGGTGACGAGGCCGGTGACGGCCAGCCCCTTGCCGCGGTGGGTGCCGCGCCGGGCGCGCAGCAGCGCGGGGATGCCCAGCGCCAGGCCGACGACGGCCACCACGGCGGCGACGTTGTTGATGATGGGCACCCAGCTCAGCAGCAGCGCGATGATCCCCAGGACCATCGACGCCACGGCCAGGCCGGCGCCCTTCTGCTGGGGGACGTACGGCGGCTGGACCGGAGCGTGGGGCTGCTGGTACGGCGCCTGCGGGGGGTGGGACACGGAACGGCTCCTCGCGGGGGCTGGGCGGAATCGGATCGAGACCGTGTCGTTCTTCGGCCGGACCACGCCCACGAGTGACCCGAACCGCCCGGAGGCACCCCGGCCGCCGCAGGAGCACCACCCGTCCCGAGGGCGCGGCCCGGGCATGGGCTCGTGCCTGTCAGGCCGTCCTGACAAAGGATGGGTCATGGACCTCGACGACCTCGAACGGCAGCACACCCTCGCCGGCGCCGTCCGCCGCTACGACGAGCTGCGCACGCGCGACTCGCTGGCCGACCCCGACGACCCGGCCGGCCCGCGGCCGCTGACCCGTGAGGAGGCGCTGGAGCTCCTGGCGCTGGGCGAGGTCGTCGCCCGGCGGGCGGCCCAGGGGCGCCAGCTCACCGTCCGGACGGCGCGGGCGACCGGTGCGTCGTGGGCGCAGATCGGCCGGGCGCTGGGCGCCACCCGGCAGTCGGCGTGGGAGGCGCACCGGCGCTGGATCGACGCCCAGGTCGACCACCCGGACGGCTCGGGCGGGCTCACCGAGGACGAGGCCGCCGAGGCCCGCGCCCTGCTCGCCAACGACGCCGACTGAACGGCTCGGCTCCGGCGACCACCGGAGGTGTGCACGGCCGGCCGGCGTGTCCCGCCGTGTCGCGTGCACGCACCCGGTGATCACGCCGAGCGAGCGAGTCGGGGGGCTCAGCCGAAGGACCGGCCCTCGCCGCGGTAGGTGGGGACGGCGCCGGCCAGCCGGTCCCCGGCCAGCGTGTGCAGGACCTCGACGTGCTCGCACACCTCGCCGGCCTTGGCGTGCCGGAACCAGACGCGGTCGCCGACGGCGAGCCCGTCGGCGTCCGGGCCGCGCAGCGGCGTCTGCACCTCCCCGGCGCCCTCGGTGCCGAGCACCCGCAGCCGCGGCGGGTGCACCGGGCGCGGCAGCCGGTCGGCGCCGGGCGGCCCGGAGGCGATCCACCCGCCGCCCGCGACGGTCACCGTCCCGCGCGCCGGGCGGCGGGTGACCGGCAGCGCGAACAGCAGCGCCGGCCGGCCGCGGAAGGCGCGGTACCCGTCGAACAGCGTCGGCTGGTACAGCCCCGAGCCCGCGGCGACCTCGGTGACCGACGGGTCGGCCGCGGTCCGTTCCAGGCTCCCGGTGCCGCCGCCGTTGACGAACGCCAGCGGCGCCACGGCGGAGACGGCGGCCACCGCGGCGGCGCGGCGTCCGGTCAGCTCCCGCACCGACAGCGCCTGCACCCCGCGCACCGCCAGGCCGCGCAGCGGGCGCCCGGGCGGCGCGTCCGGCACGCCCGCGACCTGGGCCTCGTAGGCCATGAGCCCGACCAGGGCGAAACCGGGCCGGTCGCACACCGCCCGGGCCAGCGCCGCGGCGGCCCCCGGGTCGTGCACCGGCGACCGGCGCGCCCCCACGTGCAGCCGCCCCGCCCGCAGCGACGCGTCGAGGTCGAGGCAGATCCGCACCGGCGGCCGCGACCCGGCCGGCGCCACCGCGTCGACGGCGTCGAGGTGGTCGGGGGAGTCGGCCATCAGCGTCACCCGCGCGGCGAGCGCGGGGTCGGCCACCAGTGCGCGCAGCGCCGCGCGGTCCACCGAGGGGTAGGCGACGACGACGTCGTCGGACACCGGGTCGTCACCGCCGGCCAGCCAGAGCGCCTCGGCCAGCGTGTACGCGAGCACGCCGGCGAAGCCCGGCCGGGCCTGCACCCGCCGCAGCACCGCCCGGCTGCGCACCGACTTGCTCGCCACCCGGACCGGACGCCCGGCGGCGCGGCGGACCAGGTCGGCGGCGTTGGCGTCCAGCGCGTCGAGGTCCAGGACGGCCAGCGGCGGGTCGAGGTCCGCGGTCGCCCGGTCCAGCCGGGCCCGGGCTGCGGCCGGGGAGGTCATGGCGGGGCAGCATCCTCGCGGTCCGCCGAGTGGGTCAAGCGTCCCAGTCGCTTGACCCGGTCCGGCGGCCACGGGACGCTGCCGCGCACGACGGAGGAGGCGGCGTGGGCACCTGGCGCAACTGGGCCGGCAACCAGCGGGCGGACGGCGTGACCGTCGTGCACCCGGCGGGCACCCGGGAGATCGCCGCCGCGGTCCGGAGCGCTGCCGACGCGGGCCGCCGGGTCACCGCCCTGGGCAGCGGCCACTCGTTCACCGGCATCGGCCGGCCGGAGGACGTCGCGCTGGCGCTGGACCGGCACGCCGCGCTGATCGGCGTCGACGACGCCGGGCTGGTCACCGTGCAGGCCGGCATGCCGCTGCACCGGCTCAACGCGGAGCTGGCCGCGCGCGGCTGGGCCCTGACCAACCTCGGCGACGTCGACCGGCAGACCGTCGCCGGCGCGATCTCCACCGGCACCCACGGCACCGGCGCCCGGTTCGGCGGGCTGGCCACGCAGGTCCGCGCGCTGGAACTGGTCACCGCCGACGGGACGGTGCTGCGCTGCGCGCCGGACGAGGACCCCGACGTCCTCTCCGCCGCGCGGGTCGGCCTGGGTGCCCTCGGCGTGCTGAGCACCGTGACCCTGCAGGCGGTGCCGGCGTTCGCGCTGCGCGCCGAGGAGGGCACCGCCGCGCTGCCGGACCTGCTGGCCGACTTCGCCGGCTTCACGTCCTCGACCGACCACGTCGAGTTCTACTGGTTCCCGCACACCGACCGGTGCCGGACCCTGCGCAACACCCGGGTGCCCCTCACCGAGCTCGCGCCGCGGGGCCGGGCGCGCGCGTTCTGGGACGACGAGGTGCTCGCCAACGCCGGCCTCGCCGCCGTCGTCGCCGCCGGTCGCCGGGTGCCCGCGCTGGTGCCGACCCTGGCGCGGTTCTCCGCCGGGGCGCTGGGCGCCCGCACGTACACCGACCTCGCGCACCGGGTCTTCGTCTCCCGCCGGCGGGTGCGGTTCCGGGAGACGGAGTACGCCCTCCCGCGGGAGGCGGCCCCGGCCGTGCTGGAGGAGCTGCGGCGGGTGGTCGACGCCGGGCCGCACCGGGTGCCGTTCCCGGTCGAGGTGCGCGTCGCCGCCGCCGACGACGTCCCACTGTCGACGGCGTACGGCCGCGACACCGCCTACGTCGCCGTCCACGTGCCCGCCCGCAGCGAGCCGGGCGGGTACTCCGCCGCGTTCGAGGCGATCGCGCTGGCCGCCGGCGGGCGCCCGCACTGGGGCAAGGAGCACGGCCTCGACGCCGCGGCGCTGGAGCCGCGCTACCCGCGGTTCGGCGAGTTCGCCGCGCTGCGCGCGCGGCTGGACCCCGCGGGGGTGTTCACCAACGCCCACCTCGCCCGGGTCCTCGGTCCGGCCGGGCAGCCCGCCGGGCAGGCCTGAGGTGCCCCGGCTGCCGGCCGGGCAGCGGCGCGCGGCCCTGGTGGAGGCGGCCCTGCGGGTGATGGCCCGGGACGGCCTGGCCGCCGGCACCACCCGCGCGGTCGTCGCCGAGGCCGGGATGCCGCTGGCCGCCTTCCACTACGCCTTCTCCTCGCGCGACGAGCTCCTGCGCGAGCTGGTCACCCGCGTGGTCGGCCGCGAGCTGGCCGCCGCCACCGCGGGGCTGGACCCGGCCGCGGGCCTGGCCGGCTGCCTGCGCGCGGCCGCCGCCGGCTACCTCGACCACCTCGAGCGCGAGCCCGGCGCCGAGGCGCTGATGCTCGAGCTCACGCTGCACGCGGTCCGCGACCCGGCGTTGCGGCCGGTGGCCGCCGAGCAGTACCGCGCCTACACCGCGGCGGCGACCCGCCTGCTGGAGGAGGCCGCCGCCGCGACGGGCGCCACCTGGCGGCGGCCGGTCCCGGAGCTGGCCCGGCTGCTGGTCACCGTCGTCGACGGCGCGACGACGACCTGGCTGGTCGACCGCGACACCGCCGCCACCCGCGCGGTGCTCGAGGCCGCGGTCGACCAGCTCGCGGCCTGGGGCAGGTGACTCAGAGGTCGACGTCGGGCTCGCCGGTGCCGCCGATGCGGTCGAGCTCCTCCATCTCCAGCGGCCCCAGGACCCGCGCGCCCGCCTGCAGGTTCTCCTCGAGGTGCGCCACCGACGACGTCCCCGGGATCAGCAGGACGTTGGGGGAGCGGGCCAGCAGCCACGCCAGCGCCACCTGCATCGGCGTGGTCTCCAGCCGCCGCGCCACCGTCTCCAGCGCCGCGGACTGCAGGGGCGTGAACCCGCCGAGCGGGAAGTAGGGCACGTAGGCGACGCCCTCGCGGGCCAGCGCGTCGAGCAGCGGGTCGTCGTCGCGGTGCACGAGGTTGTAGTGGTTCTGCACGCACACCACCGGCGCGATCGACCGCGCCTCGGCGAACTGCTGCGTCGTCACGTGGGAGACGCCGAGGTGCCGGATGAGCCCCTGCTGCTGGAGCTCGGCCAGCGTCTCGAACGGCTCGGCCAGCGAGCGCTCCGCCGGGGCGTGGCCGGGCATGCGCAGGTTCACCACGTCGAGCACGTCGACGCCGAGGTGGTCGAGGTTGTCGTGCACGGCCTGCGTCAGCTCGTCGGGGGAGAGGGCCTCGGGCCACGCGCCGTCCGGCGTCCGGCGGGCGCCGACCTTGGTGACGATCGTGAGCTGCTCGGGATAGGGGTGCAGCGCCTCGCGGATGAGCTCGTTGGTCACGTGCGGGCCGTAGTAGTCGCTGGTGTCGACGTGGTCCACGCCCAGCTCCACCGCCCGGCGCAGGACGGCGACGGCGGCCTCCCGGTCGGCCGGCGGGCCCATCACCTGCGGGCCGGCCAGCTGCATCGCGCCGTAGCCGATGCGGTTGACCGTGCGGTCCCCGAGCGGAAACTGTCCCGACCTCTCGGCCGTCGTGGTCGTCATGCCCGCCTCCTACCCGGGGAGTCCGGGGGAACCCGTCAGGCCGCCAGCCGGCTGCCGACCTCTGCGTGCCAGCGGCCGACGTCGGCGCTCACCCGCGCGGTCTCGCGCCGGTCGGCCCGCCGGGCGACCAGCGCCAGGCCGCTGCCCAGGAGCGCGAGGGCCGCGCCCACCCACATCGGCGCGGTGTAGCCCAGGCCCAGGGAGATGACCAGCGCGCCCAGGGCCGCGCCGACCGCGTTGGCCACGTTGAACGCCGCCTGGTTGGCCGCCGACACCAGGCTGCCGCCGGACACCCGCGCGGCCACGATCACGCCGTTCTGCACGACCGGACCCATCGCGAAGGCGACCGCGCCGAACAGGACCAGCAGGACGACGGCGGCCGCGGGGGTGCGGGCGAGGAAGGCGAAGGCGGCCAGCAGCAGCGCGGTGGCCAGCAGCCCGGCGACCACGAACGTCCAGCCGAACCGGTCGCCGAGGCGGCCGCCGGCCAGCGTCCCGACGGTGGTGCCGACGCCGAACAGCGCCAGCACCGGCGTCACCCAGCCCTCGGGCAGGCCGGCCAGGTCGGTGAGGATCGGGCTGACGTAGCTGTAGACGGAGAACAGCGCGGCGAAGCCCACCATCGTCAGCACGAGCACCAGCCACACCTGGGGGCGGCGGAAGGCGGCCAGCTCGGCCCGCAGGTCCCCGCGCTCCCCGGTGCCGGCGGGCAGCCAGGCCAGCAGCCCGGCGATCGTGACCAGCCCGATGACGGCGATCGCGGCGAGCACCAGCCGCCAGCTCAGCTGCTGGGCGACGAACGTGCCGAGCGGGACGCCGACGACGTTGGCCAGCGTCAGCCCGACCATCATGAGCGAGATCGCCTGCGTGGCCCGCTCCGGCGCGACCAGCCGCCGCGCGGCCACCGCACCCACGCCGAAGAACGACCCGTGCGCCAGCGCGGTCAGCACCCGTGCCGCGGCCAGGGTCTCGTAGGTGGGCGCCACCGCCGACAGCGCGTTGCCGACGACGAACACGACCATCAGCGCGACCAGCGTCTGGCGCGGGGAGAACCGCACGCCGAGCGCGGTGAGCGTCGGCGCGCCGAGGACGACGCCGACGGCGTAGGCGGAGATGAGCAGGCCGACGGCGGACACCGAGACGCCGAGGCCGTCCGCGATCTCGGGCAGCATGCCCATCACGACGAACTCGGTGGTGCCGATGCCGAAGGCGCCGATGGCGAGCGCGAGCAGACCGCGGGGCACGGGAGGACTCCAGGGGACGACGGCGGGAGGGGGAGCGTGCGGACGTCGTCGTCCGTGCTGGCCCTGCGGGGCGGGTACTACGGGGAGGCGGGTACTACGGAGAGGCGGGTACTACGGAGAGGCGGGTACTACGGAGAGGCAAGGCACCGGCCGCGCGGGACATGCCCCGCGCGGCCGGTGGGTGTCCTCACACCCGGGTCAGGGCTGCAGCAGCACCTTGACCGCGCCGTCCTTCTTCTCGCGGAAGTCGGCGTAGGCCTGCGGCGCCTGCTCCAGCGGCACCCGGTGGGTGGCGAAGTCGTCGACGCCGAGCGGGTCGCCGTCGACCAGCAGCGGCAGGATGTCGGGCACCCAGCGCCACACGTTGGCCTGGCCCATCCGCAGCTGGATCTGCTTGTCGAACATCCGCATCAGGGGCAGCGGGTCGGTGGCGCCGCCGTAGACGCCGGACAGCGAGATGGTGCCGCCGCGGCGGACCGCGTCGATGGCGGTGTTCAGCGCGGCCAGCCGGTCGATGCCGGCGACCTGCATGACCTTCTCCATGATCGCGTCCGGGACGACCGCGGTCGCCTTCTGCGCGATCTGCGCCAGCGGGGAACCGTGCGCCTCCATGCCCACGGCGTCGATCACCGCGTCGGCGCCGCGGCCGGCGGTCGCGTCCTGGATCTGCTGGACGACGTCGTCCTTCTTCGTGGAGCGGATCACGTGCGTGCCGCGGGCGGTGGCCCGCTCGAGCCGCTCGGGCACGACGTCGGAGGCGTACACGTCCTCGATGCCCAGGTGGTGGGCGATCCGGGTGCACATGTCGCCGATCGGCCCCAGGCCCAGCACCAGCAGCGTGCCGCCGGGCGGCGTCGCGGCGTACTGCACCGCCTGCCAGGCGGTGGGCAGGACGTCGGAGAGGTAGACGAACCGGTCGTCCGGCGGGCCGTCCGGGACCTTGATCGGCAGCGTGTTGCCGAACGGGACCCGCAGGTACTCGGCCTGGCCGCCGGGCACCTGCCCGTAGAGCTTGGTGTAGCCGAACAGCGAGGCGCCGAAGCCCTGGTCGCGGTTCTGGGTGGTCTCGCACTGCGACTGCAGGCCCTGCGAGCACATCCAGCAGGTCCCGCAGGAGATGTTGAACGGGACGACGACGCGGTCGCCGGGCTTCACCGCGGTCACCGCGGAGCCGACCTCGCGGACGACCCCCATCGGCTCGTGGCCCATGACGTCGCCCTTGGTCATGAACGGCGCCATCACCTCGATCAGGTGCAGGTCGGACCCGCAGATGCCGCTCGAGGTGATCTCGACGAGGACGTCGGTGTCCTCCTGCAGCGTGGGGTCGGGGACGGTGTCCACCTGTACGTCGGCACGTCCGTGCCAGGTCACTGCGCGCACGAGATCCTCTCCTCGGGTCGTCCGCAGGGAGCGCTGTCGATCACGCCTGTCCAGGGCCTTCTGCCCGGTGTGGGCCTGATCGCCCCTCGTTCAACGCTCAACCGGCGTGTTCATCACTGTCCGTCACATCGGTTCTACGCAGTGTCGAATGACAACGGTGCAGCTCCGTGGCCTGCGCCACACATCCGGCCCTGCGTACCCAGGTCCGCAGATCACGTAACGGTCACGGCGTGTTTACATGGGCCCCGCCCGCTCCCCCGGGCACGGCACGACGTCCCTGTCCCCGACGGAAGTCAGGTGCATGACCGAGCTCCACCCGGACCGCCTCCTCGACGGAGGGACGGCCGCGCAGCCCGCGGCCGGCACCCCCCTCCGGCAGGCAGCGGCAGCGTCGCCCGACCGGCGACCCGCCGACGCCGCGACGACGGCCCCGCGGCCCACCCCGTACCGACGTCAGGGGGAGACGTCGCCGGGCGGGGACCGCACCGAGTCCCGATCCGAGTCCCGCCCCGCCCGCCGTCCCACGCCGTCGCCGCGTACCTCGCCCGAGGAGACCGCCGCCGGGACGCCCGCCCCCACGACCACGGTGGCCGGCCTCGAGGTCCGCACCGTCGTCGCCGGGACCGGGCCCGCGCAGGCTCCCGCCGCCGAGCCCGCCGAGGTCCTCGCCGTCGCCGACGCCGCCGAGCTGGCCGAGGCCGCCGGCGCCCAGGCGCTGGCCGCCGTCGCGGCCGCCGGCGCCGACGACACCGCCGCCGACGACACCGCCGCCGACGGGCCCGAGGGCGCCGGCGCCGGTGGGGAGCGGGTCCCGGTCACCGTCGTCGCCGGCCACGGCCGGCACCGGGCGATGGCCCGGCTGCTGCGGCTGCCGCGCCGCCGGCCCGCCTTCTACCTCGCCGCCGCGCTGGTCGGCGCGGTCGGGGTCGGCTCCTTCTCCGTGGGCGACCGCGTCGCCCAGGCCGACGGCCCGGAGGCGGTCAGCCACTCGGTGAGCGTGGCCGAGGAGCTCGGCATCGCCGACCAGGACCTGCCCGCGGCCGCCGAGGCCGCGACCCTGCGCTCGGACGCCACCCTGCTCGGCGCGGTCACCGCCAGCCGCAACGCCCGCGAGGCCGAGGAGGCCGCCGCGGCGCAGGTCCAGGCCGACGCCGACCGCGCCGCCCAGGAGGCCGCCGCGGCCGCGGCCGCCGAGGCCGCCCGGCCCAGTACCGTGCTGCCGGTCGACGGTGCGCGGCTCACCAGCGGCTTCGGCGCGCGCTGGGGCACGCTGCACGCCGGCATCGACCTCGCCGCGCCCATCGGCACGCCGGAGTACGCGGCCGCCGACGGCGTCGTCCTCGAGGCGGGCCCCGCCAGCGGCTTCGGCCTGGCGGTGTACGTCCAGCACGAGAACGGCGACGTCACCGTCTACGGGCACATGGAGGAGATCCTCGTGCAGCCCGGCCAGGTGGTCCGCGCCGGCGACACCATCGCGCTGCTGGGCAACCGCGGCCAGTCGACCGGCCCGCACCTGCACTTCGAGGTGCACGTCGGCGGCATCGACGGCGAGCGGATCGACCCGATCCCGTGGCTGCGGGACCGCGGCGTCGCCATCTAGACGCGAGGACCCCGCCGCCCCGCCCCTCGCAGGCCCGGGGCGGGCCCCCGCAGCGGGGCCGGCACGACACGCGCCCCCCCGGCAGGTCCGGGCAGGGGGCGCGTGCCGTCGGAGGACACTGGAGGAGGAGGTGGGCCGATGGGAGCCGGGCACGGGCACGGGCACGGGCACGCCACCGTCGCGGCGGCCTCGCGCGGGCGGCTGGCCGTCGTCCTCGGGCTCACCCTCGCCGTCCTCGTCGCCGAGGTGGTCGGGGCCCTGGTCTCCGGCTCCCTGGCGCTGCTCGCCGACGCCGGGCACATGGCCACCGACGCGCTCGGCGTGGGCCTGGCCCTCGGGGCGGTGACGCTGGCCCAGCGCCCGGCCCGCGGGCGGCGCACCTTCGGCTGGCAGCGGGTGGAGATCCTCGCCGCGGTGGCCAACGGGCTGCTGCTCGCCGGCGTCGCGGTGTTCGTCCTCGTCGAGGCGGTGCGGCGGATCGGCGACCCGCCCGAGATCACCTCCGGCGTCGTCCTCGCCGTGGCCGCCGGGGGTCTGGCCGCCAACCTCGCCGGGCTGGCGCTGCTGCACCGCGGCCGGCGGGGGTCGCTCGCCGTCCGCGGTGCGCACCTGGAGGTGCTCGGCGACGCGCTGGGGTCGGTGGCCGTCCTCGTCGCGGCCGGCGTCGTCGCGCTCACCGGGTGGACGCCGGCCGACACCATCGCCGCGCTGCTCATCGGCTGCCTGGTGCTGCCGCGGGCGTGGGCGCTGCTGCGCGAGTCCCTCGACGTCCTGCTCGAGGCCGCGCCCCGCGACGTCGACCTCGACCGGGTCCGCGCGCACGTCCTCGGGGTGCCCGGCGTCATCGGCGTCCACGACCTGCACGCCTGGACGATCACCTCCGGCCTGCCGGTGCTGTCCGCGCACGTCGTCGTCACCGACGAGGCGCTGGCCGCCGGGCACGGCGGCCGGGTCCTCGACGCGCTGTGCGCCTGCCTCGGTGACCACTTCGACGTCCCGCACTGCACCTTCCAGATCGAGGCCGAGGCGCACGCCGGCCACGAGGCCCCCGTCCACGACTAGGAGGACGCCCCTGGCGGGGGCGCCGGTGGGACAGTGGAGGGCACGACGGACGGACCGGAGGTACAGGTGGAGCACGGGCACCACTCGGACATGTGGGTGCCCGACGAGCCACCCACGTGGGGACGGGTCTTCCTGCCCCACCTGGACGCGTGGTCGGTGCTGCCGGTCCTCGCCCTGCTCGGGGTGCTGGCCTACCTGGTCGGCCTGGTCCGGCTGCGCCGCTCGGGCGTGGCCTGGCCGTGGTGGCGCACGGCGTCCTGGGTGGCCGGCTGCCTGTCGCTGTTCGCCGTCACCGGGACCTGGCTGAACGGCTACGGCATGGTGCTGTTCAGCGTGCACATGGCCCAGCACATGGTGCTGTCGATGGTCGCGCCGCTGCTCCTGCTGCTCGGTCGGCCGGTGACGCTGGCGCTGCGGTCGCTGCCGCGGGGGAGGGGAGTGGCCGGCGTCCCGCGGGCGCTGCTGCTCGACGCCCTGCACAGCCGGGTCGCGCGCTTCCTCTCGCACCCGCTGTTCACGCTGCCGCTGTTCCTGGTCAGCCTCTACGGCGTCTACTTCACGCCCGTCTTCGACGCGCTGATGGGCGACCCGTTCGGGCACCAGTTCATGCTCGCCCACTTCACCGTGACCGGGCTGCTGTTCTTCGGGCCGATCCTCGCCCAGGACCCGTGGCCCCGGCAGGTGGGTCACGCCGGCCGGATGCTCGAGCTGCTGATCCCCATGCCGCTGCACGCCTTCTTCGGCGTCGCGATCATGATGTCGACGTCGCTGGTGGTGCGGACCTTCGCCGACCCGCCCGCCGGCTGGGGCGTCGACCCGCTCGCCGACCAGAACGCCGCGGGCAGCATTGCGTGGTCCTTCGGCGAGCTGCCGACGGTGCTCGTCCTCGTCGTCGTCCTGTTCAGCTGGATGGGCTCCGAGGAGCGCCGCGGCCGCCGGATCGACCGCACCGCCCGGCGCACCGACGACGCCGAGCTCGAGGCCTACAACGCCCGGCTCAGGCAGCTCGCCGCCCGCTCCGGGTCCTGAACGCGGCACCGCCCGCGGCCCCGGCGGGGAACGCGTCGGCCCCCGGGGCGGCGACCCGCGCCCTGCCACCATGGGGCCGTGTCCGTCTCGCTGGTGGTGACCGCCGACACGCACCTCCCGAAGCGGGCCCGTGACCTGCCCCGCTCCCTCTGGGCCGCGATCGAGGCCGCGGACCTCGTCGTGCACGCCGGCGACTGGGTCGACGTCGCCCTGCTCGACGCCCTCGAGTCCCGCGCCCGGGCCCTGCTCGCGGTGTACGGCAACAACGACCACGGGCCCCTGCGCGAGCGGCTGCCGGAGGTGGCGCACGCCGAGGTGGGCGGGCTGCGGGTCGCCGTCGTCCACGAGACCGGTGACGCCAAGGGCCGCGAGCGCCGCTGCGCCGCGCGCTTCCCCGACACCGACGTCCTGTTCTTCGGGCACAGCCACATCCCGTGGGACACCACCACCGACAGCGGACTGCGGCTGGTCAACCCCGGCTCGCCCACCGACCGGCGCCGGCAGCCGCACGGCACCTTCGTCACCGCGGTCGCCGACGGCGGGGCGCTCACCGAGGTGGTCTTCCACCCGGTCGCCCGGTGACGGTCTCCCCACCGGCGTCCCCTCCCGCCGCCCGCTGGCGTCACCTGGCCGTCGGCCTGACCGGGCTGGTCGCCGCCTGCGCGGCGCAGAACGGGATGCCCTTCCTCACGCTGACGCTGCGGGAGGAGGGGCTGACGCTGCCGCAGGCCGGCCTGCTGGTCGCCGCGCCCACCGCCGGCCTGGTGTGCGCGCTGCTGCTCTGGGGCGTGCTGGCCGACCGGTACGGCGAGCGGCTGGTGCTCTCCGCCGGGCTCGCGGTCGCCGCCGTCGCGCTGACCGGCGCCGCGCTGGCCGACGCCGCCGTGCCCACCGGCCTGTGGCTGCTGCTGGCCGGGGCGGGCAGCGCGTCGGTGCACGCGGCCAGCGGCCGGCTGGTGCTGGGCTGGTTCCCCGCGGAGCAGCGCGGGCTGGCGATGGGCGTCCGGCAGGCCGGGCAGCCGCTGGGCGTGGGCCTCGCCGCGCTGACGCTGCCGCGGCTGGCCGCCGACGGCCCCGGCGGCGCCTTCGCGTTCCTCGCCGCCGGCTGCGCGGTCACCGCCGTCCTCGTCGGCCTGCTCGTCCGCGACCCGGCCCGGCCGCCGCGCACCGCCGGCGCCCCGCGGCCGGCCTCGCCCTACCGCGGCCCGGTCCTGTGGCGGGTGCACGCGGCCAGCACCCTGCTCGTCGTGCCGCAGTTCGCCGTCGCCGGGCTGGCCTTCGACTGGCTGGTGCGCGACGCCGGCTGGAGCGCGCCCGGCGCCGGGACGCTGCTGGCGGTCGCGCAGGCCGGCGGGGTCGCCGCACGCCTCGGTGCGGGCACCTGGTCGGACCGGGTGGGCAGCCGGCTCGGGCCGCTGCGGCAGGTCGCGGGCGCGGTGGCCGTCGTCGTCGGGCTGCTCGCCGTCGTCGCGGCCCTGACGCCGGGCCTCCTCGGCCCGGGGGTCGCCGCGGCGGCGGTGGCGCTGGCGGCGGTCGCCACGGTGAGCCCGAACGGGGTGGCGTTCACCTCGGTGGCCGAGCAGGCCGGCAGCGCCTGGGCCGGGCGCGCGCTGGGCGCGCACAACACCGCGCAGAACCTGGCGGCCGCGCTGACCGTCCCGCTGGCGGCGCTGCTCGCCGACGGCGGACCCGGCTACCCGGCGGCGTTCGCGCTCGGTGCGGTCGCCGCCGCGGCCGCGGTCGCCGTCGTGCCCGCCCGGACGGCGGAGCCGGCGCCCCCGCCGGTCGCGGTCGGTGCGCCGTGAGCCGGTGGCGCCCCTGGCCGCCGCGGGCGGTGGCCGTGCTGGCCTGTCCCGTCTGCGGCGCGGAGCTGGCCGCGCTCCCCGGCGACGCCGGCCTGCGCTGCCCGGCCGGCCACTCCTTCGACCGGGCCCGGCAGGGCCACGTGACGCTGCTGCCACCGGGCCACGCGCCGCCGACCGGGGACACCGCCGCGATGGTCGCCGACCGGGCGGAGGTGCTCTCCGCCGGGACCTACGCCGGGCTCACCCGGGTCCTGGCCGGCGCGCTCGCCGCGGGGGAGGGGCCGGTGGACGCCGTCCTCGACCTCGGCGGGGGGACCGGGCACCACCTGGCGGGCGTGCTGGACGCGCTGCCCGGCGCGGTCGGCGTGGTGCTCGACGCCTCGCGGTACGCGGCCCGCCGCGCGGCCGGCGCCTCGCCGCGGGCGCTCGCCGTCGTCGCCGACACCTGGGCCCGGCTGCCGGTCCGCGACGCCGCCGTCGACCGGGTGATGGTGGTCTTCGCGCCGCGCAACGGGCCGGAGACCGCGCGGGTGCTGCGCCCGGGCGGCCGGCTGGTGGTCGCCACGCCGGCGCCGGAGCACCTGGCCGAGCTGGTCGGCCCGCTGGGGCTGCTGCGGGTGGACCCGGAGAAGGAGGCCCGGCTGTCCGCGGCCCTGGAACCGCACCTCGTGCCGGCCGGCCGCGTGCGGCACCGGGAGGAGCTGGAGCTCGACCACCGCACCGTGACCACCGTCGTGGGGATGGGGCCGCACGCCCGGCACCTGGCGCCGCAGCGGCTGGCCGCCGCGGTCGCCGCCCTGCCGCCGCGGGTGCGGGTCACCCTCGCCGTCGACGTCACGACCTGGGCGCTGCCCGCGGACGCAGGAGGGGCCCGGCCGTGACGGCCGGGCCCCTCCTGGGCGACCGGGCGCAGGGCTCTCGTGGCCCCCGGGGCGCCGGGAGCCCTGCGTCGGTCAGATGCGGGTGCGGCTGCGTCCGCGGGTGGCGAAGACGTAGACCAGCAGCACGATGATCGCGCCGATGATCGAGCCGATGATGCCGGCGGCGCCGATCTCGAAGCCGTTGCCGCTGATCAGGCTCCCGAGCAGGTTGCCGACGAAGGAACCGATGATGCCGAGGACGATCGTCATCCCGACGCTCATGGACTGCTTGCCGGGGACGACGGCCCGCGCGATGAAGCCGGCGATGGCGCCGACCACGATCAGCACGATGATGTTCCAGAGAAGCTCCACGGGGGACCTCCTGAGGGGATGGCCGGGTGGCCGAGGCGCTGGGATCTCCAGGCTCGGACGGTGCTGTTCCCCTGGTGAGCAGGGCGGAAACGCGTCTTGATCATGACGTGACCTGGTCGTCACCCGGGAGGGGGGCGCCGTCACCGGCGCGCCCGCCCGGACGGGCCCGACGGGCCCGTCGCCCTCGGTCTAAGCTGCGCTCGTGACGATCGCGCCTGCACCGATCGTGAGCCGGCCCAGCCCGGCTCGCGAGGTCCAGCGGGGTGCGCGGCTCTCGAACCTGCTGCGGACCACGGACCACAAGACCATCGGCCTGATGTACATGGCCGCCTCGTTCGCCTGGTTCATCGTGGGTGGCTTCATGGCCATGCTGATCCGCGGTGAGCTGGGCCAGCCCGGGCTGCAGTTCCTGTCGCCCGAGCAGTACAACCAGCTCGTCACGATGCACGGCACGATCATGCTGCTGATGTTCGCGACGCCGCTGTTCTTCGCGTTCTCGAACCTGATCATGCCGCTGCAGATCGGCTCGCCGGACGTCGCCTTCCCGCGACTGAACGCCTTCTCGTTCTGGCTGTTCTTCTTCGGCAGCCTCATCGCGGTCTCGGGCTTCTTCACGCCCAGCGGTGCGGCCGACTTCGGCTGGTACGCCTACGCCCCGCTGTCCGACGCCGTGCACTCCCCGGGCCCCGGCGCCAACCTGTGGTTCTCGGGCCTGGCGGTCAGCGGTCTGGGCACGATCCTCGGCGCGGTCAACTTCACCGCCACGATCGCCTGCCTGCGGGCGCCGGGCATGACGATGTTCCGGATGCCGATCTTCACCTGGAACACGCTGGTCACCAGCCTGCTGGTGCTGCTGGCCTTCCCGATCCTCACCGCGGCGATCTTCGGCATGCTGGCCGACCGCAACCTCGGCGCGCTCGTCTACTCGGACGAGAACGGCGGCCCGATGCTGTGGCAGCACCTGTTCTGGTTCTTCGGCCACCCCGAGGTCTACATCATCGCGCTGCCGTTCTTCGGCATCATCACCGAGATCATCCCGGTGTTCGCCCGCAAGCCGCTGTTCGGCTACAAGGGCATGGTCGGCGCGACGCTGCTCATCGGTGGCCTGTCGCTCACGGTGTGGGCGCACCACATGTACGCGACCGGCGCGGTCCTGCTGCCGTTCTTCGCGTTCCTGACCTACCTCATCGCCGTGCCGACCGGCATCAAGTTCTTCAACTGGATCGGCACCATGTGGCGCGGCCAGCTGACGTTCGAGACGCCGATGCTGTTCTCCATCGGCTTCCTGGTGACCTTCCTCCTGGGTGGCCTGACCGGCGTGCTGCTGGCCAGCCCGCCGCTGGACTGGCACGTCAACGACAGCTACTTCGTCGTCGCCCACTTCCACTACGTCGTCTTCGGCACCGTGGTGTTCGCCGCCTACGCCGGCATCTACTTCTGGTTCCCGAAGATGTCGGGCCGGATGATGGACGAGCGGCTGGGCAAGCTGCACTTCTGGCTGGTGTTCATCGGCTTCCACGCGACGTTCCTGGTCCAGCACTGGCTGGGCACCGAGGGCATGCCGCGCCGGTACGTCGACTACCTGCCCACCGACGGGTTCACCACCCTGCACGTCATCTCCACGATCGGGTCGTTCGTCCTGGGCGCCTCGACCATCCCGTGGCTGTACAACGTGGTGAAGTCGTGGAAGTACGGCCGCCTCGCGCTGCGCGACGACCCGTGGGGCCACGGCAACTCGCTCGAGTGGGCGACCTCCTCGCCGCCGCCGCGGCACAACTTCACCGAGATCCCGCGGATCCGGTCGGAGCGTCCGGCGTTCGAGGCGCACTACCCGCACCTGGTCGAGCGGCTGCACGCCGAGGCGCACGTCGGCAAGCGGCACCAGCCCTACGCCGGTGTCAGCGAGCTGGCCGAGGGCACCGGCCCGCGTCAGGGTCCCAACGACCCCGACCCGTTCTGACCCCCGGGGCCCGGCCCCACGCGATCGCACGTCACGACGACGCCCCGTCGGCTCCGGCCGGCGGGGCGTCGCCTCGTCCGCGGGGCCACCGCCCGGAGCCGCCGGGGGAGTGCGGCACCATGGCCGCCGTGCCGCTCGACCCCGCACCCCGCACGCGTCCGCAGGCCGCCCCCGACGGGCCCCGCGCGGTCCTGACGGTCACCGGCGCCGACCGGCCCGGCGTGACCGCCCGGCTGTTCGGGGCCCTCGCCTCCGGCGACGAGGGGCTCCCGCCGGTCGAGGTCGTCGACGTCGAGCAGGTCGTCGTGCACGGCCAGCTGGTCCTCGGGGTGGTCATCGGCGCCCGGCCGGCCGACGGCGCGGTGGACGAGGCCGGCTTCCTCGCCTGCCTGGGCCGGCTGGCCACCGAGGTCGCCCGCGCCACCGGCGTCCGGGTCGAGGTGGAGACCGCCTCCGGTCGCGGTGGCGGCACCACACCCACCGGGCGGCCGCACCACGTGATCCTGCTCGGCCGGCCCGTGCCGCCGTCCGCGGTCGCCGGCGCGGCCACCGCCATCGCGGGCGTCGGCGGCAACATCGACGCGATCCGGCGGCTGTCGGACCACCCGGTCACGTCCCTGGAGCTCACCGTCTCCGGGGCCGGGGCCACCGAGCTGCGCACCGCGCTGGCCGCCGTCGCCGCCGCCACCGGCGCCGACATCGCCGTCGAGCAGGTCGGGCTCGCCCGGCGCAGCAAGCGGCTGATCGTCCTCGACGTCGACTCCACGCTGGTGCGCGGCGAGGTCATCGACGAGCTGGCCGCCCGCGCCGGGCGGGCGGCCGAGGTCGCCCGGATCACCGCGGCGGCCATGAACGGGGAGCTGGACTTCGCCGAGTCGCTGCGGGCCCGGGTGGCCACGCTGGCGGGCCTGCCGGTCGAGGTCCTCGACGAGGTGCGCGAGCACCTGGAGCTCACCCCCGGCGCCCGCACGCTCATCCGCACGCTGCAGCGGCTCGGGTTCCGCTGCGGCATCGTCAGCGGCGGCTTCAGCCAGATCACCGACCCGCTGGCCGCCGCGCTCGGCCTCGACTTCGCCGCGGCCAACACCCTCGAGGTCGCCGACGGGAGGCTCACCGGCGGCCTGGTGGGCGAGATCGTCGACCGGGCGGGCAAGGCCCGCGCGCTGGCCCGCTTCGCCGCCGAGCACGGCATCCCGCTGGAGCAGACGGTCGCGGTCGGCGACGGCGCCAACGACCTCGACATGCTCAACGCCGCCGGGCTCGGCATCGCGTTCAACGCCAAGCCCGTGGTGCGCGAGCAGGCGCACACCGCGCTCAACCAGCCCTACCTCGACGCCGTGCTGCAGGTCCTCGGCTTCACGAGGGACGAGGTGATGGACGCGCTGTGACACCGTGTGACTGTGACACCGTGTGACTGTGACACCGTGTGACTGTGACACCGTGTGATCTGCCGTCCTGCCGGACGGCACCGCGGCCACGAGCCGTACCCCTGCTGCGCTGAGCCCTGCCACGACGTCCCGCCCGGGAGCCTCCGGCCCCGCGGTCGGTCCGCCGTCCTACGCACGGCGGCTCGCTTCAGGGGCGGGTGACCGTGCCCTCCAGCTCCACGCCGGCGGTGCGCAGCTGGTCCAGCGCCGCCTCGGTCGAGGCCTCGGACACCCCCGCGGTGAGGTCGAGCAGCACGCGGGTCCCGAAGCCCGCCGCGACGGCGTCGAGCGCGGTGGCCCGCACGCAGTGGTCGGTCGCGATGCCGACGACGTCGACGGCGTCCACGCCCCGCTCGCGCAGCCAGTCCGCCAGCGGCACGCCGTCGGCCCGCCCCTCGAAGCCGGAGTAGGCCGCCGCGTAGTGGCCCTTGTCGAAGACGGCGTCGAGCGGCCCGCGGTCCAGCGACGGGTGCAGCTCGAGCCCGCTCGTGCCGGCGACGCAGTGCGCCGGCCAGGTCTCCAGGTAGTCGGGCTCCTCGCGGAAGTGGTCGCCCGGGTCGACGTGGTGGTCGCGCGTGGCGACCACGTACGCGTAGTCGGCGGACCGCACGTGCTCGGTGATCGCCGCCGCCACCGCCGCACCCCCGGCCACCGCCAGGCTGCCGCCCTCGCAGAAGTCGTTCTGCACGTCCACCACCAGCAGTGCGCGCGTCACCGCGGGACCTCCGTTCACGCCGTCACCGTCTCCAGTGCGGGTTCCCCGCGGGAGAGCGCCCATGCCTCCTGCGGCAGGGCCTCGCGCGCCCGGCGGTGGTGCGCGGCCGCCGCCTCGAGCGCGTCGGCCGGGGACGACGGCGTCACCACCTCGCCGCCGCGGACCAGCTCCACCAGCAGCCGCCGGTCGCCGTCGCGCGGCTCGACCCGCCCGCTGCTGACCACCTCGGCGGTCGCCGTCCCGTCGGCGTCGTGCCGGCGGACGGCGGTCTTGCGGCCCCCGGTGGAGTTCTTGCCCTCCGAGCGCTTGGCCACCGGCACGCCGTCGCGCTCGACCAGCTTGTAGACCATCCCGGCGGTCGGCGCGCCCGACCCGGTGACCAGCGAGGTGCCGACGCCGTAGCCGTCGACCGGCGCGGCCATGAGCCCGGCGATCGCGTACTCGTCGAGGTCGCTGGTGACGATGATCCGCGTCTTCGTGGCGCCCAGGTCGTCGAGCTGGCGGCGGGCGGCGGTGGCCAGCGTCGGCAGGTCGCCGGAGTCCAGCCGGATGGCGCCGAGCTCTGGCCCGGCCACCTCGACCGCCGTCCTGATGCCCTGGACGACGTCGTAGGTGTCCACCAGCAGCGTGGTGCCGACGCCGAGCGTGTCGACCTGCGCGCGGAAGGCGGCGGCCTCGTCGTCGTGCAGGAGGGTGAACGCGTGCGCGCTGGTGCCCGTCGTCGGCACCCCGTACCGGCGGCCGGCCTCCAGGTTGGAGCTGGCGGTGAAGCCGACCAGGTACGCCGCCCGCGCCGCGGCGACCGCGGCCTGCTCGTGGGTGCGACGCGAGCCCATCTCGATGCACGGCCGCTCGCAGGCCGCCCCGACCATGCGGGCCGCGGCCGAGGCGATCGCGCTGTCGTGGTTGAGCACCGAGAGGACCAGGGTCTCCAGCAGCACGCCCTCGGCGAAGGGCGCGCGCACGGTGAGCACCGGGGAGCCGGGGAAGAACAGCTCGCCCTCGGCGTAGCCGTCGACGTCGCCGGAGAAGCGGAAGTCGGCCAGCCAGTCCAGCAGCCGCGCGTCGGTCAGGCCCTGCTCGCGGAGGGTGGCCAGCTCCTCGTCGCCGAAGCGGAAGGCGGGCAGCAGTTCCAGGAGCCGGCCGGTGCCGGCGACCACGCCGTAGCGGCGGCCGTGCGGGAGGCGCCGGGCGAAGACCTCGAAGACGCAGTCGCGGTCGGCGGTGCCGTCCGCCAGGGCGGCGGCGACCATCGTCAGCTCGTACCGGTCGGTGAGCAGGGCGGTACCCGTCGGCATGATCCCGACCCTAGGTCGACCGCCGCGACCGCACCCGGGGGACCGGGGGAGCGACCGTCCTAGAGTGGTCGGGTGGCCGGACCACTCGCGCCGACACGGACGCCCGAACCCACGGTCGAGGAGACCGCCGACCTCGACCGGCCCTGGGTCACCATCGTCTGGAACGACCCGGTGAACCTCATGACCTACGTGACCCACGTGCTGCGGGAGCTGTTCGGCTACGACGAGCCGACGGCGACGACGCTCATGCTGCAGGTGCACAACGACGGCAAGGCGGTGGTCAGCTCCGGCCCGCGCGAGCGGATGGAGCACGACACCAGCCGGCTGCACGCCTACGGCCTGTGGGCCACCTACCAGCAGGACGCATGAGGCCGTTCCGCCGCAAGGGGGCCGACGTCGTCGCGCGGCTCGAGCCGGCCGAGGCCGGCGTCCTCGGGCTGCTGCTCGACCAGCTCGAGCAGCTGCTGGGCGCCGACCCCGAGGACGTCGACGGCGACCCGGTGGTCGCGCGGCTGCTGCCGGCCGGGCACCGCACCGACCCGGAGCTCGCCGCCGACTACCGCGAGCTGACCGAGTCGGCGCTGCGCGCGGGCAAGACCGACGACCTGGCCGCCGTCCGGGCCACCCTCCCCGCCGACGGCGGCGAGGTGCGGCTGGACCGGGACCAGGCCGGCGCGTGGCTGCGCACCACCAACGACCTGCGGCTGGCCCTGGGCGAGCGGATCGGGGTCACCGAGGAGACCGAGCCGCCCGAGGACCCGGCCGGCGAGGAGGGCCAGCAGCTGGCCGTCTACTACTGGCTCACCGGGCTGCAGGGGTCGCTCGTCGACGCGGTCGCCGCCGGGCGCGACGCCCGAAGGTGAGCAGCACCAGCGCCGCCAGCAGCAGGTCCAGCACGAAGAAGACCAGCACCAGGCTGGGCAGCTCCAGCTCGCGGACGGCCGCCCCGACGGTGGAGACGAGCGTGACCACCGACAGGGCCAGCACCAGCAGGAGCACCAGCACCCGCAGCGCGACGAGCAGCGCCAGCGACAGGCGGTCGGCGGCGACGTCGCTGCTGTAGTGCCCGCTGCGCAGGGTCAGCCCCCGGATGCCGAGCCACAGCGACGGCAGCGCGACGACGACCACGCCGGCCGCCATGATCAGGTCGAGCACCACGGGTCCGCACCGTATCCGGTCGGTGACGAGCGGGTGACCTGCCCCGGTCGGGCGAGCGTCGCCCGGTGCCCGCGGTGCCGCTCCCGGGCGCCGCCTAGACTGGCGGTGTGCTGCGCATCGACCGCGCGACCTACGACGCCATCGTGGCCCACGCCCGGGAGGACCACCCGGACGAGGCCTGTGGCGTCGTCGCCGGGCCCGAGGGCAGCGACCGTCCCGAGCGGTTCATCCCGATGCTCAACGCCGCCCGGTCGCCGACGTTCTACGAGTTCGACTCGGCCGACCTGCTGCGCCTGTACCGGGAGATGGACGACCGGGACGAGGAGCCGGTGGTGATCTACCACTCCCACACCGCCACCGGGGCGTACCCCTCGCGCACCGACGTCAGCTACGCGTCCGAGCCCAACGCGCACTACGTGCTCGTCTCCACCCGCCACCACGGCCGGGAGACCGGCCTGGCCGGGGACGACGTCGAGTTCCGCAGCTTCCGGATCGTCGACGGCGAGGTGAGCGAGGAGGACGTCGAGGTCGTCGAGTCCTACCTGTTCGGCCACTCGCCGACCACCGTCGTCTACGACTGACCGAGGACCCCGTCCTCCCCACCCCTCGCGAGCCCGGGGCGGGGCCCTGGACGGGCCGGCCGCGGAATGACCCGCGGCGAGCGGGCGTTGCCCGCACCGACACGCGCTCACGCCGAGCGCTCCCGCACGTCCCCACCCTCCCGAGGAGAACCGCACGCCATGGCCATCGAGGTCCGGATCCCGACCATCCTGCGCACCCACACCGGCGGCAACAAGACCGTCGAGGGCAGCGGGGACACCCTCGGCGCGCTCGTCGACGACCTCGACGCCAAGCACCCCGGCCTCAAGGGCCGCCTGGTGACCGAGGAGGGCAAGCTGCACCGCTTCGTCAACGTCTACGTCAACGACGAGGACGTGCGCTTCACCGGCGCGCTCGACACCGCGGTCAAGGACGGCGACTCGGTCACCATCCTCCCGGCGGTCGCCGGCGGCTGCTGAGGCCTCCCGCCCCGCCGTCCCGTCCCCTCACCCGGAAGAGCTCCCGCATGGCCCGCTTCAACTCCCTCGTCGACTCCCTCGGCGGCACCCCGCTGGTGGGGCTGCCGAACCTGTCGCCGACGCCGGACGTGCGGCTGTGGGCCAAGCTCGAGGACCACAACCCGACCGGGTCGATCAAGGACCGTGCCGCGATCTCGATGATCGAGGCGGCGGAGAAGGACGGGACGCTGCAGCCGGGCGCCACCATCCTCGAGCCGACCAGCGGCAACACCGGCATCTCGCTGGCGATGGTGGCCCGGCAGCGCGGTTACCGGCTGATCTGCGTCATGCCGGAGAACACCTCCGTCGAGCGGCGCCAGCTGCTGGAGATGTACGGCGCGCAGATCGTCAGCTCGCCGGCGGCCGGCGGGTCCAACCAGGCGGTCGCGATGGCCAAGGAGATGGCCGCCGAGCACGACGACTGGGTGATGCTCTACCAGTACGGCAACCCGGCCAACGCCGAGGCGCACTACACCGGCACCGCCCCGGAGATCCTCGCGGACCTGCCGTCGATCACCCACTTCGTCGCGGGCCTGGGCACCACCGGCACGCTCATGGGCTGCTCGCGCTACTTCCGCGAGCACAAGCCCGGCGTCCAGGTGATCGCCGCCGAGCCGCGCTACGGCGAGCTGGTCTACGGCCTGCGCAACATCGACGAGGGGTTCATCCCCGAGCTCTACGACCCGTCGCTGCTGGACTCGCGGTTCTCCGTGGGCCCCGAGGACGCCGTCCACCGCACCCGGCAGCTGGTCGAGCGCGAGGGCATCTTCGCCGGCATCTCGACCGGGGCGATCCTGCACGCGGCACTCGGCGTCGCCGACCGCGAGGTCGCCGCCGGCCGCCGCGCCGACATCGTGTTCATCGTCTGCGACGGCGGCTGGAAGTACCTGTCCACCGGCGCCTACGCCGGCACCCTCGAGGAGGCCACCTCGGCCCTCGAGGGCCAGCTGTGGGCCTGAGCCCGGAGCTGCCCGCCCGGGCCCTGCTGTTCGACAACGACGGCGTCCTGGTCGACTCCGACGCCGCCGTCACCTCCTCCTGGTCGCGCTGGGCCAGCGAGCACGGCCTGGTGCCCGCCGACGTGCTCGCCGTCGTACACGGCCGGCGGTCGGCCGACACCGTCGCCGACCTGGTGCCCGGGCCCGGGCGGGCCGCCGCGACGGCGCTCATCGACCGGTACGAGCTCGAGGACGCCGCCACCGTGGCCGCCGTCCCCGGCGCCGCCGACCTCCTGGCCGGCCTGCCCGCGGACGTGTGGGGCGTGGTCACCTCCGGCACCGCCGACCTCGCCACCGCCCGGCTGACCGCCGCGGGGCTGCCGCTGCCCCGCACCCTGGTCACCGCCCGCGACGTGCGCACCGGCAAGCCCGACCCCGAGGGCTACCGCCTCGGCGCCCGCCTGCTCGGCGTGCCCCCGGAGGACACCGTGGTGTTCGAGGACAGCCCCGCCGGCATCGCCGCCGGCCGGGCGGCCGGCGCGCGGGTCGTCGGCGTGGGGGAGCGGGCCCTCGGCACCGGGGCCGACGTCGTCGTCCGCGACCTGCGCGGCCTGTCCTGGGCCGGTGGCGTCCTGTCCGTCCCGGCCGCCGCCCTGCTCCCGACCGGCGGCTAGCCTGGCGCCCGCGATGGACAGCGGATGGACGTGCGACCGGCCGGGGGTCGCGGCATGAGGCTCACGGTCGTGGGCTGCTCGGGCAGCGGGCCCGGCCCCGCGTCGGCGGCCTCCTGCTACCTCGTCGAGCACGACGGCTTCCGGGTGCTGCTCGACCTGGGCAGCGGCGCGTTCGGGGCGCTGCAGGCGCTGGCCGACCCCGACTCGATCGACGCCGTCTACCTCTCCCACCTGCACGCCGACCACTGCCTCGACGTCGTCCCGTTCGTGGTCTGGCACCGCTACTCCGGCCGCTCGTCGCGGCGCCGGGTCCCGCTGATCGCCCCGGCCGGGGCCGAGCGGCGGCTGGGCCTGGTCTACGACGAGGGCGGCGCGCCGCTGACCGACGTCTTCGACTTCGCGGCCACCCCGGTGTCGGCGGTCCTCGGCCCGTTCACCGTGCAGACCGCGCGGACCGCGCACCCGGTCGAGTGCCACGCCGTCCGGCTGACCGCCCACGGCAGCTCGCTGGTCTACACCGGTGACACCGGGCCGTCGCGGGCCGTCGTCGACCTGGCGCACGGTGCCGACGTGCTGCTGGCCGAGGCCGCCCACCCCGACCGGGACGGGCTGCCGCCGGACCTGCACCTCACCGGCCGGCAGGCGGGGGAGGCCGCGGCCGCGGCCGGGGTGCGGCGCCTGCTGGTCACCCACGTGCCCGCGTGGGTGGACCCCGTCGCGCAGCTGGCCGCGGCGCGGACGGCGTTCCCCGGCGCGGAGCTGGTCGCCCCGGGCGCCACCTACGACGTGTGAGCGGACCCCTCGCGCCCCGCGTGCTCGGCGCGGGCCCGCGGAGGGTGGCCGGCGGGGACCAGCGGTGGACTCACTTGCCGCGCCCGTGCCGGGCGGGCACGGTGGGCCGGTGGTCGACGACGAACGGGACGGCGTCCGGCTGACCAGCCTCGACGCGCCGCTGGGGGACGGGCTGGGCGTCACCAAGGGCGACCTGGTCGACCACCTCGACGCGTTCGCGGACCGGCTGGTGCCGCAGCTGGCGGGCCGGCCGCTGTCGGTGAAGCGCGTGCGGCCGGGCCAGGAGCCGTTCATGCAGCGCAACGTGGCCAAGGGCGCGCCGGACTGGGTGCGCACCGTGCCGGTGTGGTCGTTCGGCGCCCACCGCCAGGTGCACCAGGTGCTGTGCGACGACCGCCGGACGCTCCTGTGGCTGGCCAACCAGCGCGCCGTGGAGTTCCACGTCCCGTTCTTCCGCGCGGGCGCCGAGACCGAGCCGACCGGCGTCGTGCTCGACCTCGACCCGCCGGAGGGCGCCGACTTCGCGGTGGTCGTGCGGGCCGCGGAGCTGGTGCGGCGGGCGCTGGCCGACGCCGGGCTGGCCGGGGCGGTGAAGACCAGCGGGTCCAAGGGCGTGCACGTCGTCGTCCCGGTGCGCGGGGCCGGGCCCGAGGACGCCGCCGCCGCGACCCGCGCGCTCGCCGCCCGCGCCGCGGCCCTCGACCCGGACCTGGCCACGACCGCCTACATCAAGGAGGACCGGCACGGCCGGGTCTTCCTCGACTCCACCCGCTCGGGGTCCTCGACGATCGTGGCCGCCTACAGCCCGCGCATCCGGCCGGGCCTGCCCGTGTCGGCGCCGGTGGCGTGGGAGGACCTGCCCTCGGCCCGGCCGGGCGACGTCACCGTGACGACCGCGCCGGACCGGCTGGGGGACGGCGACCCCTGGGCGCGGCTGCTGCCCCCGCCGCAGGCGCTCCCGGCCGACCTCGTCGCCGAGGGCCACACCATCCCGGTCGCGCGGGTGGCCGCGATGCACGAGGGCAAGCGGCGGGCGCGGGCCAAGCGGTCCGCGGAGGGCTGAGCGGGCGACCCGGGGGCCGACGCTCCGGCCGCCGTCGTCCCCAGGGGGGACCCGCGTCCACCACCGGGTGTGCGCGGGCGCGTCCTGTCGGTGCCGACCCGCAGGCTCCCGGGCATGACGCACGACCCGCAGACCACCGCCTGGCTCGACCAGGAGGACGCCCACCTCGCCGCCGTCGTCCGCCGCGCCCGCTTCGCCGTCCAGTACGTCGGGCCGGGGGACCGTCCCGACGAGCCGGCGTTCGGCTACACCATCGGCCTGTTCGGCCTCGGCCACCCCGAGCTGGTGGTCGTCGGGCGCGGGACCTCCGCCACGCACTCCATGCTCGACGCGGTGGCCCGCGAGGTCGTGGCCGGCCGGTCGCTGGTGCCCGGGGAGCTGCTCGAGGCCGGCCGGGAGGAGCTGGTCGTGGAGGAGTGCCCGAACCCGGGCGAGGTGCTGCTCGGCGCCAACCGCTGGTACCGGCGGCCGGCCGAGTACTCGGTGCCGGCGCACGTGCTCACCTGGGCCTCGCCCGCCGGGTGCTTCCCGTGGGACCCGGGCTGGGACGCCGGCCGGTGCGGGCAGCCCCGACCGGGCACGTGGACGGCCTGAGTCCGCCCTGGGAGAACGCCTCTCGTCCCGGGCGCCGGGAGGGGCCAGGATGGCCCGCGTCGCGGGATGCCGGGACGCGCCCGGCGGGCGGGAGGTGCACGTGACCGCGCGAGCCGATCGACCGTCCGGGGTGCGCGCCCACGCCCGGGTGATGCCGACGACGGAGCACCACACGGTCACCACGCTGGAGCTCTTCTTCGACCTGGTCTTCGTCTTCGCGATCACCCAGGTCACCGCCTTCATGGCCGAGGACATCGGCTGGCGCAGCGCGGTGCGCGGCCTGCTCGTCCTCGCGCTGCTGTGGTGGGCCTGGAGCAGCTACGCGTGGCTCGGGAACCAGGCCCGGGCCGACGAGGGCGTCGTCCGCGGTGCGCTGATCACGGTGATGGGGGCGCTGTTCCTCGTCGCGCTGTCGATCCCGGAGGCGTGGCGCGACGAGGGCGACGGGTTCAGCGCCCCGCTGGTGCTGGCCGCGTGCATCGCCGTGGTGCGTCTGGGTCACCTCGCGGTCTACCTCGTCGCGGCGGGGGACGACGCCGGGTTGCGCCGGCAGCTGCTGCGGACCGCGGTCCCGGTCGTCCTGGCCGCCGGGCTCCTGGTGGCCGGGGCGCTGGCCGGCGGGACCACCCAGACGCTGCTGTGGGTCCTGGCGCTGCTGGTCGACTACACCGGGATCTACGTCTCCGGCACCGACTGGCGGTTGCCGGCGCCGCGGCACTACGCCGAGCGGCACGGCCTCATCGTGATCATCGCCCTCGGCGAGTCGATCATCGCGGTCGGCGTGGGGGTCACCGACCTGCCGCTGACCCTGCCGATCGCGGCCGTCGCGCTCCTCGGACTCACGGTGAGCGTGTGCCTGTGGTGGTCCTACTTCGACGTGGTCGCCCCGGTGGCGGAGCGGGTGCTGGCCGGCAGGCAGGGCGTGGACCGGGTCCGGCTGGCCCGCGACTCCTACACCTACCTGCACTTCCCGATGATCGCCGGGATCATCTTCCTCGCCCTCGGGCTGAAGAAGGTCGCCGAGTACGTCGGCGACGTCGAGCACCACGACCTGACCGACCCGCTGAAGGGGACGGGCCTGTGGTCGCTCTACGCCGGCGTCGCGGTGTACCTGCTGGCGCACCTGGCCTTCCGGCTGCGCAACGTCGGGTCGGTCAACCGGCCGCGGGCCGTCGTCGCGGTGGTGCTGCTGCTCGCGCCCCTGGCCGTGGCGCCCCTGCCGGCGCTGGCGCAGCTCGCGGTGCTCGCCGCGGTCCTGGTGGCGCTGCTGAGCTTCGAGGTGGTCCGCTACGCCGACGCGCGGGCGCGGGTGCGGGCGGAGGCGGCCGCCGAGCACGGGTGACCGCCTCCACCCGTGCCCGGCCGCCGCGCCAGGAGCGGTGCGTGGACACCGGCACCCGGCACTCGCGGTGCACCGGCCCGGCCCGTGTCCTGACGACGGGGACGGCCGCCGTGCACGTGCGGTGGCCACCCTCCCGCCGGCGGGTGAGGCCGGTGCCGGGGCCGTGTCGACGCCGGACGCCCGCGCCTACGCTGCTGCCGTGATCGCGCCGCGTGAGGAGGTCGTCCGCCGGGCGGCGCGGACCCTCCTCGACGGCGAGCGGCTCGACACCACGACCCTCTCCGCCCAGCTGGGCATCTCGCGGGTGACGCTGTTCCGCCGGGTGGGCAACCGGGACGCCATCCTCGGCGAGGCGATGTGGTGGCTGGCCGAGCGCACGCTGCGTCGAGCCGCGGAGGCGCACGACGCCCGGCCCGAGGGCGCGGAGCCCGCGGCCCGGCTGCGCAGCCTGGCGATCATCGAGGACTACCGCCACGTCCTGGGCACCGCGTCGTCGCTGCGCCGCTTCATCGACGACGAGCCGACCACCGCGATGCGCGTCCTCACCGACCCGCGCGGCCGGGTGCAGCCGCGGCTGGTCGAGGCCTACACCGCGCTGTTCGAGCGCGACGTCGAGGAGCGCGGGCTGACGCCGGAGGTGCCCCTGCCGGTGCTGGCCTACGCCGTCGTCCGGCTGGGGGAGTCGTTCCTCTACTCCGACGTCATGGTCGCCCGCGACCCCGACCTCAAGGCCGCGACGACGGTCGTCGACGCATTGGTGACCGGCGTGCTCGGCGTCCGCGGGGACTGAGCGCTCAGCCCAGGCCGAGGTCGCGGCGCAGCTTCGCCACGTGCCCGGTGGCCTTGACGTTGTAGGCGGCCCGCTCGATGCGGCCCTCGGCGTCGACGACGAAGGTCGAGCGGATGACGCCCTGCACCTCCTTGCCGTAGAGCTTCTTGGTGCCGAAGGCGCCGTAGGCGGTGAGCACGCGCTTGTCCGGGTCGGACAGCAGCGTGATGCCCAGGCCCTCCTGCTCGCGGAAGCGCTGCAGCTTCTCCGGCGGGTCGGGGGAGATGCCGATGATGTCCAGCCCGGCCTCGGCCAGCTCGCCGGCGGCGGCGGTGAAGTCGACGGCCTGGGTGGTGCAGCCCGGGGTGAGGGCGGCGGGGTAGCAGTAGACGATCACCCGGCGGCCGCGGCGGTCGGCGAGGGAGACCGGGGTGCCGTCGGCGTCGGGCAGCGTGAAGTCCGGCGCCGGGTCACCGGGCGCGAGGCGGACGGAAGCGGTCTCGGTCATGCCCGGCATGATGCCGTGCCCGCCCGGCGGGGTCGGGGAGCAGGGGCGTCAGCCGCGGAGGAACGACAGCCGCACCTGCCGCTCGGGGTTGTCGCCGTTGGGGTCGACCAGGCAGATCCGCTGCCAGGTGCCCAGCTGCAGCCGGCCGCCGAGCACCGGCACGCTCAGGTGCGGTGGCACGAACGCCGGCAGCACGTGGTCGCGCCCGTGGCCGGGGCTGCCGTGCCGGTGGCGCCAGCGGCCGTCGCGGGGCAGCAGCTCGTCGAGCTGGGCGAGCAGGTCGTCGTCGCTGCCCGCGCCGGTCTCGATGACCGCGAGCCCGGCCGTGGCGTGCGGGACGAACACGGACAGCAGGCCGTCGTCCTCCTGCCGGACGAAGTCCTCGCACTCGCCGGTCAGGTCGACCACCACCGGCTCGCCGCCGGTCCGCACCGTCCGCAGCTCCGATCGCACGTCGTCGATCGTGGCACGCCGATCGCGGCATCTCGCCGCGAGGACGGCGTGCCGGCGTCGATAGGCTCGGTGCCCGTGACCCGCCCCGACGGCCGCGCGGCCGACCAGCTCCGCCCGGTGACCATCACCCGCAACTGGCTCGACCACGCCGAGGGCTCGGTGCTCGTCGAGTTCGGCCGCACCCGCGTGCTGTGCGCGGCCAGCGTCACCGAGGGCGTGCCGCGCTGGCGGAAGGGCTCGGGCCTGGGCTGGGTCACCGCCGAGTACGCGATGCTGCCGCGCGCCACGCACACCCGGGGCGACCGCGAGTCGGTCAAGGGCCGCATCGGCGGGCGCACCCACGAGATCAGCCGGCTCATCGGCCGCTCGCTGCGCGCCTCGATCGACCTCGCGGCGCTGGGGGAGAACAGCGTCGCCATCGACTGCGACGTCCTGCAGGCCGACGGCGGCACCCGCACGGCGGCCATCACCGGCGCCTACGTCGCCCTCGCCGACGCCGTCGCGTGGCTGGCCGACCGCCGGAAGCCGGCGAAGAAGAACGCGATCGTGCAGTCGGTGGCGGCGGTCAGCGTCGGCGTGGTCGACGGCGAGCCGCGGCTGGACCTCGCCTACGAGGAGGACGTGCGCGCCGGCACCGACATGAACGTCGTCTGCACCGGCGAGGGCGGGTTCGTCGAGGTGCAGGGCACCGCCGAGGGCGCGGTGTTCGACCGGCCCACCCTCGACCGGCTGCTCGACCTCGCCGTCGCCGGGTGCGCCGAGCTCACCCGTGTCCAGCAGGAGGTGCTGCAGCGATGACCACCCGCCTGCTGCTGGCCACCCGCAACGCCGGCAAGCTCGCCGAGCTGCAGCGGCTGCTGACCGACGCCGTCCCGGGCATCGAGGTGGTCGGCCTGCGCGACGTCCCCGAGTACCCGGAGGCCCCCGAGACCGGCGCGACGTTCGCGGAGAACGCGCTGCTCAAGGCGCGCGAGGCGGTCCGGTACACGGGCCTGCCCGCGGTGGCCGACGACTCCGGTCTCGCCGTCGACGCGCTCAACGGGATGCCCGGAGTGCTCTCCGCGCGCTGGTCGGGCCGGCACGGCGACGACGCCGCCAACACCGCGCTGCTGCTCGGCCAGATCCGCGACGTCCCCGACGAGCGGCGCGGCGGGGCGTTCGTGTGCGCCGCCGCCCTGGTCACCCCGGACGGCGCGGAGTCGGTCGTCGAGCGGCAGTGGCGCGGCCGGGTGGTCCGCGAGCCGCGCGGCAGCAACGGCTTCGGCTACGACCCGGTGTTCGTCGCCGACGGCCTGGACCGCACCGCCGCCGAGCTCGAGCCCGCGGAGAAGGACGCCCGCAGCCACCGCGGGCAGGCCTTCGCCGCGCTGGTCCCGGTGATCGCGCAGACGCTCGGCGCGGCCTGACCGCCGCGCCGCGGCGGCACCTCGGCACCGCCCCGACGACGTAGGGTCCACGCCCGCGGCGGGCGGGGGCCCGCGGGAGGGGAGCCGGGTGCGCGCGGACGTCGGGGCGTGGAGGACCGGGCTGCGGCCCTCGCCGGTGGGCTACCGCCGCTCGGAGGTGCTGCGCGGCGGGCTGGGCGCACTGGCTGGCATCGCGCTGGCCGCCCTGACCGCCTCCGCGGTCCCGGGCGGGCCGGCCGGGCTGCCGTGGATCGTCGCGCCGATGGGCGCCACCGCGGTGCTGCTGTTCGCCGCGCCGGCCAGCCCGCTGGCCCAGCCCTATCCCGTGCTCGCCGGCAACACGGTGTCCACGCTGGTCGGCGTCGCGGCGGGCAAGCTGCTCGACGACGTCACGCTGGCCGCGGCGGTCGCCGTCGGCGTGGCGGTCCCGCTGATGATGGTGCTGCGCTGCGTGCACCCGCCAGGCGGCGCCTGCGCGCTGTTCACCGCGGTCGGCGGGGCGGCGGTCGCCGACCACGGCTGGGCGTTCGCGCTGTGGCCGGTCGGCGTCGACACCCTCGTGCTGCTGCTCGTGGCCGCGCTGGTGAACAACCTGACCGGCCGGCCCTACCCGCACGTGCCCGAGCCGCCGCACACCGGGCCCGGGGCGCCGCCCACCGAGCGGGTCGGGCTGCAGGCCGAGGACGTCGCGGCGGCGATGCAGCGGCTGGACCGCGGCCTGGACGTGCTGCCCGGCGACGTGCTGGCGCTGGTCCGCGACGCCGAGGCGCACGCCCTGGACCGCCGGCTCGGGCAGCTGCGCGTGGGCGCGCTGATGGAGCGCGACGTGCGGACCGTGCAGCCCGACGAGACGCTCTACCGCGCCCGGATGCTCATGAACCAGCACGCGGTGAAGGCCCTGCCGGTGGTCACGCCCGACCGCCGGGTCGTCGGGATCGTCACCGTCCACGACCTGTTCAACCTCGACGTCGTGGACTTCGACCCGGTCGCGAAGGTCATGACCAGCCCGGTCACCACCGTCGGCGCCGACACCCCGGTCTCCGAGCTGGTCGGGCTGATGGCCGACCGCGGGCTGCGGCACCTGCCGGTGGTCGACGCCGACGACCGGCTCGCCGGGATCGTCACCCGCGCGGAGCTCGTCGCCGTCCTGCACCGGGCGCTGGTCGGCTCCTGACCCGTACGGGTGGTCCCGTCGGCGCCGGCTGCGGGATCCGCCTCGGGCTGCCGTTGACCTCCTGACGGGCCGACGGCAGGGGGCGGGCATGGCAGGGGACGACGGGCGTCCGGCGGCGCGGCTGGTCGTGCTGATCCCGGCGCACGACGAGGCCGCGAACATCGGGGACACCCTCGACGCGCTGCAGCGGCAGACGCGCCGTCCCGACCGCGTGGTCGTCGTCGCCGACAACTGCACCGACGACACCGCCCGGATCGCGCGCGAGCGCGGGGCCGAGGTCTACGAGACCGTCGGCAACACCGACAAGAAGGCCGGCGCCCTCAACCAGGCGATCGTGCAGCGGTTCCGCCGCACCGCCACCGCCGACCGGCGGGGCGCCTCCGACGACCCGCGGCGAGGCCCCGACCGGCGCAGGGGCGCGGCGGAGGACGGCCCCGCCGGCCCCACGCCCGACCTGCGCGACGACGACCTCGTCCTCGTGATGGACGCCGACACCGAGCTCGCGCCCGGCTTCCTCGAGGCCGCCGCGGCCAGCCTCGAGTCCTCGCCGCGGATCGGCGCTGCCGGGGGTCTGTTCTACGGGCACCCCGGGGCGGGGTTGCTCGGGCAGCTGCAGCGCAACGAGTACCTCCGGTACAGCCGCGACGTCTCGCGGACCGGCCGCGTGATGGTGCTGACCGGCACGGGCACGCTGTTCCGCGTCCGGGCGCTGCGGGAGGTCGCCGCCGCCCGTGGCACCACGCTGCCCGGCCGGGAGGGGCAGGTCTACGACACCCTCGCGCTGACCGAGGACAACGAGCTGACCCTCGCACTCAAGACCCTGGGCTGGCGCATGACCAGCCCGGCGGCGTGCTCGGTGGTCACCGAGATCATGCCGACCTGGCGTGACCTGTGGAAGCAGCGCATGCGGTGGCAGCGCGGTGCCCTGGAGAACCTCCGGCACTACGGGCTCACCCGGGTCACCCTGCGCTACTGGGGCCAGCAGCTCGGCATCGGTCTCGGCGTCCTCGCCTTCCAGGCCTACCTGCTGCTCACCGTGCTGGTCCTCGCGCGCGACGGCGGCCTGCACCTGGACCCGTTCTGGGCCTCGGTCGGCCTGGTCTTCCTGGCCGAGCGGCTGGTGACCGTCCGCCGGGGCGGCCCGCGGGCGCTGCTGCTGGCGCTGCCCCTGGTCGTCGAACTGGTCTACGACCTGTTCATCCAGGCCGTCTTCGTCCGCTCCCTGGTGGACGTCGTCCGCCGCCGGGAGGCCACCTGGCACCACGTCGCGGCCCCCGCGGCGGGCTGACCCACCGAGAGGAGGTGCACGTGTACAGCAAGGCGGGTTACGTGACGGCCAGCGGCGTGGGCGGGTCGACCGCCCTCGCCTCCACCGGCTTCGACGCGCTGGCGGTCGTGGTCGCCGGCGTCACCCTGCTGTTCGCCGGGCTGGCGCTGCTCAAGCTGGTCCCCCGGCGGGCGAAGGACTGACGGCGGGGCGGCCGGCTCAGGCGGCCGGCTGCGCCCCGCTGTCCGCCTCGGCCTGCGGCTCGGTGCCCGACCCGGAGCCCGAGCCGCCGCCGGAGCCGCTGCCGGAGCCGCTGCCGGAGCCGCTGCCGCTGCCGCTGTCCGGGTCGGTCCCCGGTGCCTGCGTCGACGGCTCGGCGGGCGCGGACTCCTCCGTGCCGCCGTCCGTGCCGCCGTCCGTGTCGCCGCCGCTGCCGCCCTCGGTGTCCTCGCCGGTGCCGCTGTCGGTGCCGTCGTCGCTGCCGCTCTCACCGGCGGGCGCGGACTCCTCGGGCGGGGTCGCGCTCTCCCCGGCGTCCCCGGGCGTCCCCGTGGCCGGCGCCCCGGTCGTCGGCGTGGTCGGGTCGGAGTCCGACGGCGCCAGGTCCCGCGAGGACGAGGCGTTGGACAGCTCGCCGATCGTGGTGGACGACGACGAGGTGTCGGACCCGCCGACCAGCGCCGACACCGGCTTCTGACCGACCAGCTCGATCGCCGTGACGATCCCCATGGCCAGCACGAAGACCGCGGCCGCGTACGCCGCCACCCGCGGCCAGCGGATCCGCCTGCGCGGTGCCGGGGCCCGGCGCGGGTCCAGGTGCGCGGGCAGCTCGCGGGTCGCCGCCTCACCGGCCGCCGGCCCGGCCGCGGGCATCGCCCGGGTCGGCGCCTCGCCGGCCGCGGAGGCGGGCCGGGTCGCCAGCTGCTCGCGGGCCTTCCGCAGCTTCTCGCCGGTGCGGTTCAGGGAGGCGCTGTAGAGCGCGGAGCCGACGGTGCTGACCACGCTGACCAGCGCCGCGCCGATCACCGTGCCGGCGACTCCGAAGAACGAGGCGAGGACCGCCGCGGACACCGCGGCCAGGGCGCCGGCCGCCACCTGGGTGACGGTGAGCGAGGCGCGGGGCTTGTCGGGGACCGGCTCGGGGTCCGTACCGGGGGAGGTGCTGGTATCGGTGCGCGGGGAGGTCATGGGCTCCGACGGGTCGTGTCCGGAGGACGGTGTGCGGGGAAGAGGACCGGTCCCGGGCACCCCGTCGTGCGGCCGGCCGATCCGAGGCTACGTCGGATGCGGCGCCCGTGCAGCGGCCCCGGACCGGCTTCAGCGTGCTGAGCTGCGGAAAGACAGTTGTGTGATCCGGTCCCAGCGGTCGTGCGCGTGGGGCTGCAGGGGAGCGGGCACCCCGTGCCCGTGCGCGTCGACCTCACCGCTGTCCGCGAGCTCCGCTTCGACGACGGGACGCCGGTGACCGCGGCCTCGGGCCTCGCGCCGCTGGGCGACGGCTGGCTCGTCGTCCAGGACGACGCCACGTCCGCGGCCTGGCAGCGCCCGGGCGGCGTGGTCCCGGTGCGGCTGCTGCCGCCGGTCGAGGGGCACGACCGCTTCTCCGAGGCGGCCGGGACCAAGTCCCTCAAGCCCGACCTGGAGACGGCCTGCCCGGTGGAGGCCGACGGGCGGCCCGCGGTGCTGCTGCTCGGGTCGGGGTCCACGCGGCGGCGCACCCGCGGGGTGCTGGCCGCCGTCGACGGCGACCGGCCCTCCGCCCGGGCGGCCGACCTCGGGCCGCTGTACGCCGCGGTCGGCGACCGCCTCGGGGTGCCGGACGGGCAGCGGAACCTGGAGGGCGCCGCCCGCGTGGGCGACGTCCTCCGCTGGTACCAGCGCGGCAACCGCGCCGCCGGGGTGCCGAACGCCTGCGTCGAGGTCCCGCTGGCGCCGCTGGTGGCGGCCGTGCTCGGGCGCGCGGACCCCGGCTCGGTGCCGCTGGGGCCGGTGCACGCCCTCGACCTCGGCGAGGTCGCCGGCGTCGGGCTCGCCGTCACCGACGCCGTCGCCCTGCCCGACGGCCGGGAGCTGCTGTCCGCGGCCGCGGAGGACACGCCGAACGCCGTCGACGACGGCCCGGTGGTGGCCGCGGCGCTGGTCCTGGCCGAGCACGGGCGGGTGCTCGACGTCGCGCCGGTGCCGGAGGTGGACGGCCGGGTCGCGAAGGTCGAGGGCCTGGCGCTGCGCGGCGTGGACGGCGACCGGGTGCGCCTGCTGGCGGTGGTCGACGCCGACGACCCGGGGCTCGCCTCGCCGCAGGTCGAGCTCACCGTGAGCCTGGGCCGACCCCTGGGTGCGGGAGGCGGGAGTCGAACCCGCACGCCCGAGGGCACCAGATCCTAAGTCTGGCGTGGCTGCCGTTACACCACTCCCGCGTGGCCGCCGAGTCTAGGTCGCATCCGGGGGCGCATCGCCCGCGCGGGTGCCGCTGATCGCCGGAACGGGCCGGTCGGCGCGGTGTCTGGCAGGCTGTCGCCGTGCCTCGCGACCCTCGAGAGATCCAGCTGGAGATCGACGCCGCCCGTGAGTCGCTGGCGGCCACCCTGGACCAGTTGGCGTACCGGAGCAGCCCGACGCGGCTGCGCGCCCAGGGGCAGGCCGCCGTCGTGCGCTTCCTGCAGTCGACGGCGGGGCGCGCCACCGTCGGCGCGCTCGGCCTGCTGGTGACGCTGGTCGTCGTGCAGAAGGCCCGGCACCGCAACGACTGAGCCGCACCGTGCGCCCGCCGCGCCGCGACCCGGTCGGCCCGGGTCAGGAGTCCGTGTGGGACTACCCGCGCCCGCCGTCGGCGGAGGTGACGCCGCGCCGCGTCGTCGTCGAGCTGGGCGGGCGGGTGGTCGCGGGGACCGGCCGCGCGGTGCGGGTCTGCGAGACCAGCCACCCGCCGGTCTACTACGTGCCCCGCGAGGACGTCGCCCCCGGCGTGCTCGAGCGGGCCGCCGGGTCGTCGTGGTGCGAGTGGAAGGGGCGGGCCACCTACTGGGACGCCGTCGTCGACGGGCGGCGGTACCCGGCCGTGGGCTGGTCCTACGAGGACCCGGCCCCGGGCTACGAGCACCTGCGCGGCGCGGTGGCGTTCTACCCGAGTCGGGTGGACCGGGCGCTGGTCGACGGCGAGCAGGTGCGCGCGCAGGCGGGGGACTTCTACGGCGGCTGGATCACCGCGGACGTCGTCGGCCCGTTCAAGGGCGAGCCGGGCACGCTCGGCTGGTGAGCGTCAGCCCCGGCGGACCAGCGGGAGCACCACGGTCTCGAGCACGGCGTCGGCGTAGGCCGCGTCCACCGGCTCGCGGGTGACCAACCAGCGCTGCACGAGCAGCGCGGTGGTGGCCTCGGCGGGGATTGACTGCGGCAGCCCGGGCCCCACCTCGCCGCGCGCCTGGGCGCGGTTCCACACCTCGTCGTAGGCCCGCCGCCAGACGGCCAGCGGGCCCTCGCGGAACGCCTCGATCAGCGCCGGCTCGTGCTGCATCGCCGCGAGCAGCGAGCGGGTGGCCGCCCCGACCGGGCTGGCCATCATCTCCACCATGCGGTGCACGAGCTGGCGCAGGTCGCCCTCGAGCGACCCGGTGTCGGCGGTGACCGTCCACGCCCGGTTTAGGTCGGAGACGGTGTCGACGACGAGGTCCTGCTTGGTTCGCCAGCGGCGGTAGATGGTCGCCTTCCCGACGCCGGCCTCCGCGGCCACGGCGTCCATGGTCAGCGCGCCGTACCCGACCTCCCCGAGCAGCCGGAGGATGGCCGCGCGGATGACGTCGTCGCGGCTGGGGTCCCGTGGTCGGCCGCCGCGGCCTGTGCGCGTCGGCGGCTCGGTGATCACAGCAGCCATGCAGCGACAGTAGGGCCTCCGCGCCGCGTGCAGGCAGGTCCGCGGCGCGGCATCCTGAACGGTCGGACCTCGTCCGCGCGCCTGCCCGCCCCGGCCGGGCGGGTCGGTCATCCTGCTGCGCGTGGGGAGTCCGATCGGCGCGGCGCGGCGGCGCGAGCAATGGCCCCTGCCCGAGGCCGCGACCCGCGTGCTGCTGGCGACCGCGGAGGAGAACGTGCTGCCCGCCGTGGCCGCCGTCGCCCGGTCGGCCGGGCTGTCTGTCTTCGCCGCCCCCGGTCTGCTCGACCTGTCCGACGAGCGCGACGGCGTCGGGGTGGAGGTCTTCTTCGACCGGCTCTCCCGCGCGCTGACCGGCGCCGAGGCCGAGGCCGTGCGGGTGGCCACCGACCCGGCCAACGAGTACACCGCGCTGACCCTCGGCCTGCTCACCGCGCCGACCCTGGCGCAGGAGCTGGCCCGCCGCGGGGTGACCGCCGAGGTCGGCGTGCTCGCCGAGGCCGAGCTGTGGTCGGCGTACCAGCCGATCGTGGCGCTGGCCGACCGCGCCGTCGTCGCGCACGAGGCGCTGCTGCGCGGCGACTCCGACGGCCGCACCGTCGACGGCGGGGACCTGTTCTTCGTCGCCGACTCCGCGGGCTGGCTGACCCGGCTGGACCGGGTCGGCCGCGAGTGCGCCATCGCCGGCGCCGCGGGCTGGCTGGGGAGCGCCGACCTGTTCGTCAACACCCGGCCCACCTCGGTGCTGCACCCCGACGCCGACCTCGCCAGCACCGTCGAGGCGCTGGAGGCCGCGGGGCTGGAGCCGGGGCAGCTGGTGCTGGAGGTGGGGGAGCGGGCCGCCGTCGCCGACCGCGGGCACCTGCTCGCCGTCCTCGAGTCCTACCGCGAGCGCGGCTGGCGGGTGGCCCTCGACGAGGTGGCCGCCGGGTGGTCCAGCCGCTCGCTGCTCGACGTCGTCCGGCCCGACGTCGTCAAGCTCGGCCGGGCGCTGGTGTCCGCGCTGCCCGACGACGGCGCCCGCGCGGTGGTGCGCACGGTGACCGAGCACGCGCACCGGCTCGGGGCGGTCGTGGTCGCGGAGGGGGTGGAGACCGAGCAGGTGGCCGCGGAGGTGGCGGCGCTGGGCGCCGACCTCGCGCAGGGCTGGTTGTTCGGCCGGCCCGCCGCGCCCGCCGGCGCCGTCGAGCCGGCGGACCTCAGCCCAGTCCCCATCCCGTGAGCACCGGGCGCGCGTGCTCGTGCCCGAGCACGCCGTAGGCGCCGGCCGGCAGCGCGAACAGCGCTCCCGCGGCGGGCTCGAGGCCCAGCCAGCGCGCGGTGAGGACCCGCAGCACGTGCCCGTGCGCGACGAGGGCGACGTCGCCGTCGTCGAGCCGGGCCCGCGCCCGGGCCAGCACCCGGTCCACCCGCTCGCCGACCTGCTCGAGGGTCTCGCCGGAGGTCTCGCCCGCCACCACCGGGTCGCGCCAGACCGACCACTCGCGGCCGAGCTCCTCGCTGATCTCGGCGGTGGTGCGGCCCTCGTAGCCGCCGTAGTCGAGCTCGACGAGGTCCTCGTCGACGGCGGTGGCGGTCAGCCCGGCCAGCTCGGCGGTGCGCCGGGCGCGCTGCCGGGGACTCGTCCACACCTCGACGACGTGCCGCTCGGCCAGCGCCGGGGCCAGGGAGCGGGCCCGCTCCTCGCCCTCGGGCAGCAGCGGCAGGTCGGTCACGCCGGTGTGCTGGCCGCTCTTGCTCCACTCGGTCGCGCCGTGCCGCAGCACCAGGATCTCGCCCATCGCCGTCCTCTCGCTCGCCGTGTCGCCGGTCACACCGCCGGCGCGCCGGGAAGACCGGCGCGGACCGCCGTGCTGGCGGGGTGCGGGACCCCGGGCAGTCGGCCCGGGGCACACGCACCGGGAGGGTCCATGACCGCCACCGCACCTGCCGACACCTTCGCCATCGGCGGCGACCTCACCGTCCACCGGCTCGGCTACGGCGCCATGCAGCTGCCCGGCCCGGGCGTCTGGGGCGAGCCGGCCGACCGCGACGCCGCTCTCCGGGTGGTCCGCGCCGCCGTCGAGCAGGGCGTCGACCTCATCGACACCGCCGACTCCTACGGGCCGTTCGTCAGCGAGCAGGTCATCGCCGAGGCGCTGCACCCGTACCCGGAGGGCCTGGTCATCGCCACCAAGGCCGGCCTGACCCGCCAGGGCCCGGGCATCTGGACGCCGGTCGGGCGCCCGGCCTACCTCAAGCAGCAGGTCGAGCTGTCGCTGCGCCACCTGCGGGTGGAGCGCATCGACCTCATCCAGCTGCACCGCATCGACGCCGAGGTGCCGCTGGCCGACCAGCTCGGCGCGTTCAGGGAGCTGCAGGACGAGGGCAAGGTCCGCCACATCGGCGTCTCCGAGGTCTCGGTCGAGGAGCTGCAGGCGGCGCGCGAGATCGTCGACGTCGTCAGCGTCCAGAACCTCTACAACCTGACCAACCGGCAGTCGCAGGACGTCCTGGACCACGCCACCGCCCACGGGATCGCGTTCATCCCGTGGTTCCCGATCGCGACCGGCGACCTCGCCGCCCCGCACAGCCCGGTGGCCGACATCGCCCGCGAGCTGGACGCCACCCCGGCGCAGGTCGCGCTGGCCTGGCTGCTGCAGAAGTCGCCGGTGGTGCTGCCCATCCCGGGCACGAAGTCGGTAGACCACCTCACCGAGAACATGGGCGCGGCGCGGCTGACCCTCTCCGACGAGGACATGGCCCGCCTGGACGCCCTGGCGTAGGCGCTGCCCGGTCGTGCCCCGGTCCGCCGCGTGCGGGCCGGGGCGCGTGCGCGGTCAGCGCCAGCGGTCCAGCGGGACGGGGACACGGCGGCGGGACGCCCCGGCCGGTCCCCGCACCGGGTGCGCCGCGGCCCGCGGCCGGGGGGCCTCCTCGGGCGCCGGGGCCGGCAGGCCCGCCGCCGCGAGCAGCGACCCGACGGGGAGGGGCTGCGTGGGGCGCGGGTCGGTTCCGGACTCCGGGGCCGGCCGCGGCAGGGGGCGTACCGGGTCGGCGCCGGTGAGCGGGCCGTCGAGCTCGAGGACGCCGGCGAGGCCGGCCTCGGCCACCTGGCGCCGGGTGGCCGCGGGCGCGCCGACCACCCGGCACCGCCGGCCGGCGGCGCTGAGGGTGTCGCTGAAGCCGGCGAGGGTCCGCAGCGCTGCGCGGTCGTGGAAGCGGGCGCCGGCCACGTCGACGACGACGCTGGGGGTGCCGTGCTCGGCGGCGCGGGTCAGGCCCGCGGCCAGGCGGGGGAGGGTCGGGCGGCCGGCGTCGCCGGTCAGGCGGACGACGACCTGGCCCGGTGCGGGCACGACGGCGACGGAGAGGTGCACGAGGGCTCCCGGGGGGAGGACACGGCGCCGCTGGTTCGGGTGCCGTCCGTGACGCTAGTGCCGCTGACCGTCACCGGCAACGGGGTGTGTCCGGACGACGACGTTCCGTTCTCGCGTGTCCGTAACACCGCCGGTGCGGTGTTGCACCCCCGGCTCGTCGGGAGGCCGCCCGGGGCGGCACCATGGGGCCGTGGACGCCGAGGACTTCACGCAGATCCGGGACGCGGTTCGCCAGCTGGTGCGGGAGGTGGTCGTCCCGCGCGAGGAGGAGATCGACCTCGACGACCGCATCCCCGAGGAGCTGCGCGGCGCGGCGGCGGAGATGGGACTGTTCGGCTACGCGCTGCCCGAGGAGTACGGCGGCCTGGGTGTCTCCATGAGCGAGGACGTCGAGCTGGCGTTCGAGTTCGGCTACACGACGCCGGCCTTCCGGTCGCTGTTCGGCACGAACAACGGCATCGCGGGGCAGGTGATCGCGAAATTCGGCAGCGAGGAGCAGAAGAAGGCCTACCTGCCGCGGCTGGCCGCGGGCGAGCTCATCGGCTCCTTCGCGCTCACCGAGGCCGAGGCCGGCTCCGACCCCGCGGGCCTGCGCACCAGCGCCCGCCGCGACGGCGACGGCTGGGTCCTCAACGGCGCCAAGCGCTACATCACCAACGCCCCGCTGGCCGACCTGTTCGTCGTCTTCGCCCGGACCGACCCGCAGGAGAAGGGCGGCCGCGGGATCTCCAGCTTCGTCGTCGACGCCGAGGCGCCCGGCGTCACGCTCGGTCCCAAGGACAGGAAGATGGGGCAGTCCGGGGCGTGGACCTCGGAGGTGTTCTTCGACGACGTCCACGTGCCGGCCGACGCGCTGATCGGTGAGGAGGGGCGCGGCTACTCGAAGGCGCTCACCGTGCTGTCCCGCGGCCGGCTGCACATCGCGGCGCTGTGCGTGGGGATGGCGCAGCGGGTGCTCGACGAGTCGGTCGCCTACGCCGCCACCGCCAAGCAGGGCGGCGCCCCGATCGGCCGGTTCCAGCTGGTGCAGGCGCTGATCGCCGACATGCACGCCGAGACCCTGGCGGGGAGGGCGATGGTCCGCGAGGTCGCCGCCCGCTACGACTCCGGCGAGGACACCTCGATCGGCCCCTCGTCGGCGAAGCTGTGGTGCAGCGAGATGGTCGGCCGGGCGACCGACCGCGCCGTCCAGGTGCACGGCGGGCTGGGCTACCTGCGGACCACGCCGGTCGAGCGCTTCTACCGCGACGCCCGCCTCTACCGGCTGTACGAGGGCACCAGCGAGGTGCAGCGGGTCATCGTCGGCGGCGGGCTGCTGCGCGCGGCCGGCATGCCGCGTGGCTGACGAGGGACCCTCCTGCCCCCCGCCCCTCGCCGCCGCTCGGGGCGGGTCCGTGCAGGAGGGCCGTTCCAGCCTGTCACCCGAGGAGCGGGCCGCCCGGCGGGTGGCCGTCGGCGAGCTCGGCGACGCTCTGCGCGAGCTGGTCGACGCCGCCGTCCGCACGGAGGTGCCGGAGGCCGAGCTCGAGGCGGCCGCCGCCGTCGCGCGGGAGCTGGCGGCGCGGCTGCGGGTGGCCGGCCGCGGCCTGCACGAGATCGCCCGCGTGGACGACCCCGAGACCGGCGAGCGCTGGTACAGCCCGGTGTACGGCCCGGGCAGCCCGGTGGCGCCGCCGCTGGTGGCCACCGACACCCCCGACGGGACGGCGACCGGCCGGGTCACCGTGGGCAAGGCGCACGAGGGGCCGCCCGGGCTGGTGCACGGCGGCGTGGTGGCCACGCTGCTCGACCACGTCCTGGCCCGCGCGCTGCGCGCCGCCGGCCGCGGCGGGCTGACCGCGACCCTCACCGTGAAGTACCGACGCCCGGTGCACCTCGGGGTGCCGCTGCTGGTGACCGCCGAGATGGGGGAGACCGCCGGCCGGCGCACCACCGCACACGCCCGGCTGGTGGCCGAGGACAGTCCCGAGGTGGTGCTCGCCGAGGCGGAGGGCCTGTTCGTGGCGCTGCGCGCGGAGCAGGCCGCCGACGTCTTCGCGGCCACCGGTCGCTCGGTCGGCGCCTGGACGTCACGCACCTGACCGGGCACTGCCCCCCCCCCCCCCGCGGATCACGCGAACCGTCCCTGCCGCCCGAGTCCCTGAGCGGCCCACTGCGGGACGAGCCCGGCTCGGACGCCCTTCCCACGTGAGTGCTGCTCATGGGCGGTCAGTCACGGCCCGTAGCGCTCCGGCAGGCAGCCTCCACGGCGCTCCGGTGCGGGCGCGCCACGGCAGCGCGTCGACCACCTGCCGGTGATCGCGCCACCGCTCACCTGTCGTCCGGTCAGGGCTGGCAGCGGCTCGATGCGGACCCAGGCCCCGTCGGTGAGCTCATGCGGCCGACACTCGACCATCCCCCGGCGCGGATCACCTCTCCTGGGCTTTGGCGCCCGTGGCCGGCCCCCCTCGGTGGAGCAGCGCAGAACGGGATGGAGCCGCCACGCCCGCACCGGGAGGATTGACGTGGGGCCGCGGGTGGGTACCTCCGAGGGTCAGCGACGGGTCGTGTTCTCGCTTCACAGTGGGGGAGGCGTCGCAGTATGGCTCAGGAGCGTCGTGCGGCGCCCGAGCGGCGTGCGACGCCGCGGGCCGCTGGTCCACAGAGCAGCCCCGCCCGTGCCACGCGGACCGCCGGCTCGTCGCGGACCGGCACAGCCGCAGTCACGCGGCCGGCCGCCAGTGCTGCTCGGGCCGGGCAGATCCGTCGTGACGCCGGACACGGTCGGGACGCGCGCGCGGTCACCGGACGACGTGCCGACACCGGCACCCGCGTGGCGCAGCCACCCACCGAGCACCGACGGCGCCCGGCGAGGGCCGAGAAGCACCTGACCGGCGGCACGCCCGAGGTGAGCCGCGAGGCCAGGGCAGACGGCGGACCGGCTCGAACCCGCGACGCCGGCCGCACCGACGGCCGCACGCCGGGTTCCGGCCGGCCTCGGTCGCCATCCCGCCCCGCCCCCCGCCGCACGGGCACGGCACGGGGGTCTCGCGGTCTCGGTGCCATCCTCTCGGCGGTGCTGCGCCGCGCCCGTGCCGCACTGGACGGGCTCGGCGCTCGTCTGAGGCGGACGGTCCGGCGCATGATCCGTCGGTTGTCACCCCGGATAGCCGCGGCCTTGCACGGCCTCGCCGGCCGCGGCAGCGGGCTACAGCGGGCCGCGTGGGCCGCCTTGCGAGCCGTCCTGACCGGCCGCAACCCGGTGCTCGCGGCGATCAAGGCCTGGTTCGCCGCGCTGAGCACGCCGATGAAGATCCTGGTGATCGGGGCGCTGGTAGTGCTCGCCGTACTCGCGCCGCTGCTGCTGTTGCTCCTCCTGCTGGCCCTCGCCATCGCCCTCGTGGTCATCGCCGTACGGGCGCGGGCCACCGCCTGAGCCCTGACCGGCCGATCCTCCTCGCCCGCGGACCCGGCGGCTCCTCCTGACAGCCCGAGGCAACGTCTCCTCCGCGCTGTGCGCCCTGCGCCGCCCTCGGCCTGCGTGGACGTTCCCGGCCGCTGACACCCGCCGGGGCGCCACGCCGGCCCGGGCGACGTCGGCCGTCGAGGGGCCGGGCGAGGTGTCAGGGCAGCACCGCCGCACCCGGTACGTCAGGGGAGTCGCCGTCACGGCTGCACGTGAGCAGACTCCGTCGACGCGGTCCGCCGGGTTCGCCGGCCGACCACAGTCCCAAGCGGCCCACCATCGGACACGCTTCAAGGCTGAGGACGTGGGGTCTGAAGCGAGACAGGCGCCATCGTCGCCGAGCCGAATGGTCAGACGCTGGCATTCCCATGACCGAGCCGGTCGACCGCGGTCTGTGGTCCGGGCGGCCGCCCGGGCCGGCGGACGGGCCGATGTCACGTAGGGGCGCCGAGCGGCGGGTGCTCGAGCACGCAGGGTCTGTACTCGACCAGCTGGATGCGGCCGTCGAAGGTGCGGTGGTCGATCATCTCGAGGGCGACGTCCGGATAGCCGTCGTAGATGCGTTCGGCGCCCGTGGCCCCGGTGATCACCGGGAAGATCCCGACCCGGAAGCGGTCGACGAGTCCGGCCCGTAGCAGGGACCGGCACAGGCTGAGGCTGCCGATCGTGCTGAGGAGCCCCGAGCCGTTCTCCTTCATGGCACGGACCGTCTCGACGGCGTCGTCGCGGACGAGCGTGCAGTTGGCCCACGTCAGTGGCTCCTCGAGCGAGGAGGAGAACACCACCTTGGACGCCTGCGTGAGCTCATCGACGGACGCCTCTTCCTCGGGCCTGAACTCGTCCTGGCCATCCGGGACCTCGCCGGCGGCGAAGCCCGACATCAGGCGGTAGGTGTTCGCTCCCATCAGGTAGGTGACCTCGGGCTGCTCGCCGAGCCAGGCGAGGTACTCCGGGCCCTCGAGGCCCCAGAACCCGGGCCAGCCCTCTCCCGATGCGTAGCCGTCCAGGGAGGTGATGAAATCGACGAGAAGCTCCGACACGGCGGTGTCCCTTCCTCGAGTGTCACGAGCTTGGACCGGCCTGGAGCCACGAACTCATCGGCCGCGCTGTGAGGTGACGAGACCCATGACTCTGCAACGTGCCGAGTTCCAGCAGGTGGATCTCGACGTGGAGCAGGTGAGGGTCCGCATCGGCGATGACGGGATCCTGCGGTCGTGGCACCCTCCCCCACGCCGCCGCATGGCCAGCGTCACGGCGCGGAAGGCTTGTGCAGCACCGACAGTGGCGAGGGCATCGTCGTCAGTCGCGACGGGCAATGCTGGCGTGGATCCTGCGGAGCAGCGGGCGAGGGGCCTTCGACTCTGGAGGCGGGAGGTCCCAAGACGTAGCGCCCCTCATGGCCAGGAAGCCCGTGGTATGCCGACTCGGGGCGCATTCTTACGTGTACGCGCATCCTCGCGACGAGCACCAGGGGCCGGATCGATACCGAGATCAGGTGTGCCGTCGCTGCGGAAAGGGTCGCGACGATCACATACTTGCCCTTCCGCGAAACTCTCCGCCGGGCCTCGGGCCGACCATCTTCGGCTGATCGTGCTGAGGCTTTCAGACAGCAGTGAGCCCCGCGGTCGTGGTGACACCCCGAATCCGCCTCCGAGGAACGCACCGGTCCAACTGACGTTCACCGATCCGTCGGTCGCCGGTGTGTCCCCAAGCGGCCCACTTCGGGACACGTTCAGGTGTCCCGGCCAGGATGACTGGGCCCGCGGATTGATTGCTTCACAGCGTCCTGTACCCGAGCGCCTTGGTGCGCCAGGCTAGACAGGAGCGGTAGGGGTGGAGCGCGGGTCGAGCCCGGCCGCGCGGTAGATCGAGTCGAGCACACGCATCTGCGCCAGCGCGGCCGAGGCGTCCGTCGGGACCGACCCGTCGCCGCGCACCGCGTCCCGAAACGCCTCCAGCTGGTAGTCGTAGGTGGACCGGCGAACGGGGCGCTCGATCCGCACGCCCGCGGCCCCTCGGACTCGGATACGCGCGACCCGCAGCTGAGGGTGGTACGGGCTGATGACCCGCATGCGCCCCGCGTCGCCGACGACGTCGAGATGTGAGTCGATCAGGCGACGCGACCACAGTGACGAGAGCACGGTGGCCCGGACGCCGCCGTCGAAGAGCAGCCCGGCGTCGACCCGTCGATCGATTCCGTTCGGCGCCGTAGCGCGCGCCCAGGCCACTTCCGGCTCCGAGTCGAAGAGCTCCCGCAGCACCCGCACCGGGTAGTAGCCGACATCGAGGAGGCCGCCACCGCCGAGCGTCAGGTCGTAGCGGATGTTGCCGCCGGGCGGCAGCGGGACGGCGAAGGCGGCGGCGGCCGTGCGGATCGTGCCGAGCTCCCCGGACGCCAGGATCGCGACGAGTCGCTCCAGCGCGGGGTGGTAGTGCGAGTGGTACGCCTCCATGACCACGCATGGAGACGACGAGGTGGCCTCGAGAACCTCCTCAGCCTGGGCGGCGTTCGCCGTGAACGGCTTCTCGCAGAGCACGTGCTTCCCGGCCGCGACGGCCGCCAGGGTCCAGCGCCCGTGCAGAGCCGCCGGGAGCGGCACGTACACCGCGTCGACCGCGGGGTCGGCGAGCACGTCGTCATACGTGGGGTGCACGCGCGGGATGCCGTTGCGCTCGGCGTATGCCGCCGCTCGTGCGGGATCACGGGCCGCGAGCGCGACCACCTCCACGCCGGCAACCCGCCGGCTGGGCCCCAGCAGTGCCATCCGCACGATCCGAGCCGCACCCAACACACCGATGCGCACCGCGTCCATCTGCACTCCACAGCACAGGGATGTCCACCGAGTGGCACGGCAACGCTAGACCCACCGGCGGCCTGCACACCAGCGATCGCAGAACTCATCGAGCCGCGCGGCGGTGCGGTGAAGCCCACATGGAGCATCGCGCCGATCCGGTCAGCGCCGACACGGGTCGGAGTGTCTCCGAGGCCGCCTTCAGGGACACAGGTGAGGACGAGCCCTGAGCCGGTTACCCGGTCCTGGTCACGGCAGGCTCAGCAGGGCGGCGGGGTGGTCGCGGCGGTGAGGCCGGACGGCGTGGTGACGACGAGGTCCGCGTCCGGAGCGAGCCGGTGGGTCCAGCCGGGGGCCTGGTGCTCGCCGCGGTGGTGCGTGGTGCAGGAGCCGGCCGGGTTGGCTGCTGACGTCGGGCCCCCGGGCCAGGGGCGGACGGGTCGAGCTCCCCGCTCCCGCGCACGCCGCGGCGGCAGCCGGGGAAGCGGCAGCGCCGGTCGCGGGCGCGGACGTGGCGGTCCAGCGCGGTGCCGGGCCGGTACTCCGGGCTGTCGGCCGGGACGCCCAGGCCGGGGCGGGCGGTGAGGTCGTGGTCGCAGGTGTCGGGGGCGCGCCGGCACTGCGGCGCGGCCACATGTGCCCACGCGTCGCAGTGCGGGCAGGTCGGTGAGTGCGAGCAGGGCGCCGGTGACGGCGTCGGTGAGCGCGATGCGGGGCCGGTCCGCGAGCCCGCCGCCGGCGGTCCGGCCGAGCAGGTCGGCCAGCGCGGCCCGGTCGTCGTCCGCGGCGACGGTCAGGGCGGCGAGCGCGTCCGGTGCCGTCGACACCCGGCCGGCGGGGCCGACGGTCCAGGTGGTCGCGTCGGCGGCGTCGGCGCGCTCCGTCGTGTGGACCGTCCGGCGGGCGTGGCCGAGCGCGCGCTCGAACGTCAGCAGTGCCTCGCCCGCCGCGTCGACCGCGCGGTCCGGTGGCCTGGACCTCACCCGGTGGACCGGGTGCCCGGCCCACCGGAGGAGCGGGCGCGGCAGGAGCGTCGAGCGCCCGTCCCGCCGACCCCGCCACGTGTTCGATCACAGGATCGAAGAGAGAGCGGGGCAAGGTCCGTGGACGGTGGAGTGCCCGGGTCAGTGCCCTGTCAGCCCGGGCGGTGGTCCGGCACGTTGGACGGGTCGCCGCCCGGGTCGTGCTCCCTGCCGCCGGTCGCGGCCAGCAGCGGGCCGGGGCCACCCTCGCCGCGGCCGAGCGCGGCCACGAACTGGCGCAGGGAGTCGTCGCCGCGGTAGGCCGGCTGCCAGTCCAGCTGGGTGCGGGCGCGGGCGGTCTCGAGCACCGGCGACTTCAGGGCGAGGTCCAGCCAGCCCGGCTCGGTGGGCACCAGGCGCGCGTGGAAGGCCGCGCTCAGCCCGGCGCGCAGCACCGTCGCCGGCACCGGGATCCGGGTGGTGCCGAGCGCGCGGGCGATCCCGTCGGCGTCGAGAGCCGGGTCGGCGGAGAGGTTGAACGGGCCGGGCGCGCGCCGGTCGAGCATGCGGGTGATGGCGTCGGCGACGTCGTCGGCGTGGATGAAGCCGACCCGCAGCGACGGCAGGGGCAGCGGCAGCAGCGAGGCCACCTGCCCGGGCACCAGCCGGGCGGCGCCGAGCAGCAGCGGCCCGAGGAAGTAGCGGCCGATCTCGCTGGCCGCCTCCGGCTGCAGGACCAGGGTCGGGCGGACGACGGTCAGCGTGACGTCCCTCCTCCGCCCGACCACCTCGCGCACCACCCGCTCGGCCTCGGACTTCTGCCGGCTGTACTGGGAGCTCGGGATGCCGGTGACCGGCCAGTCCTCGGTGACCGGCCGGTCCCCGGCCCCGGCGGCGTAGGCGCCGAGCGAGGACATGTGCACGACGTGCCCCACCCCCGCCGCCACCGCGGCGCGCACCACCCGGCGGGTGCCGTTGACGTTCGCCTCGTGCAGCGCGTCCGGCTTGCGGCCCGGCTGCAGCACCCAGGCCAGGTGGACGACGGCGTCGACGTCCTCGAGCAGGTTGGTCAGCGCCTGCTCGCTGGAGGTCTCGCCGAGGTCGGCGGTGTACCAGGTGACGGAGTCGTAGGGAGCGGTGTCCGGCGGCTGCCGGCGGGCCAGACCGCGGACCTCGGCCACCCCGCTGCCCGGGGCGGTCAGCCGCCGCAGCAGTGCCGTCCCGACGTTGCCGCTCGCGCCGGTGACGGCGACCCGGAGGCCCTTCAGGTGGTCGCGGGGGAGATCAGCCATGCCCCGCCGCTACCCGCGCTGCCGCGAGGCAACCGGGGAGGCCGGCCCCGAGGCGGCCGCCGCGCCGGAGCGCAGACCCAGCGACACCGCCGCGACGACGAGCAGTGCCCCCGCAGCCACCCAGAACCCGGTCGCGGTGCCCAGGGCGTCGGCCAGCCGCAGCACCAGCAGGCTGGCGAGCAGGCCGCCGACCTGCAGCGTCAGCGACGACGCCGACAGCGCGGTCGCCCGCTGCCCGGCGGCCACCCGCGCGTGCAGCGCGTCCTTCCACAGCGGCCACGCCGCGGCGTTGCCCACGTAGAAGACGGTGAACAGCCCGCCCAGCGCCGGCGGCCCGCCGAGGGGGACGACCGCGACGGCGAGCGCGCCGAGCAGGGCCAGCCCCGCCGTCGCCACGCCCGCCGACCCGCGCGCCGCCCGGCGGGCGAGCGGCGCGAGCAGCGCCCCGACCCCGGCCGCCGCGTACGACACCGCCATCACCACGCCGAACACCGCGGCGCCCTCGGCGTCGTCGCCGGTGAGCGCGGCGACGTGCAGCGGCCCCACCAGCTCGAGCGTGCTCAGCGTGCAGCCGACCAGGAGCGAGATCGCCAGCAGCCGGCGCAGCACCCGGTCGCGGACGACCAGCCGCGCGGTGTCGCGGACGACCGCGGGCACCTCCCGGACGCCGGCGCGCAGGGCGGCCACCCCCGCGTGCCGCGCGGGAGCCACCGGGACGACGAGCGCCGCGACGGCGGCCACCGACAGCAGGGCGACCCCCGTGGCGGCCAGCACCGGCAGCACGAGCACCGCGTCGCCCGAGCCGTCGGCCACCAGGGGCAGCAGCCCGCCGAGCACCGCGCCCAGGCACAGGCCTGCCCCGTCGGCGGCGCCCGCGCGGGACAGGCCCGGGGTCACGTCCGCGGACGGGTCGGCGGCGCGGACGGCGTCGACGTACCAGGCCTCCAGCGGCCCGGAGTCCAGCGCCCGGCCGACGCCCTTGAGCGCCCACGCCACCGCGAACGCCGCGACGGAGTGCGCGAGGGCGGAGGTGACCAGCCCGGCGGCGGTCATCAGCCCGGACAGCACGAGCACCTGCCGGGTGCCGATCGCGTCGGCCAGCCCGCCGGTGGGCAGCTCCAGCAGGAGGGTGACCAGCGAGTAGACGGCGACGACGACGCCGACGTCGGCCGGCGACAGCCCGCGGGAGGCGGCCAGCAGCACGGACACCGGCGCGGCGAGCCCGATCGGCAGCCAGCGCAGCGCGGTCAGCCCGACGAAGCGGCGGCCGGCGGAGCGCACGGTCAGCGGCGCGCTCACGCCGGGTCCTCGGTGAGCGGGAACAGGTCCAGCAGGACGTGCACCAGCGGCTGACCGGGCTCCTCGCGCTCGGCCCGCCAGCGGGCGAGCACGCCGTTGAGCTCCTCGGTGAGCGCCGCGGTGGCCTCCGGCGACAGGTGCAGCGCCCAGTCGTTGAGCGAGACGGCGTCGCGCCAGACGGGCTCGAGGGCCTCCCGCTGCTCGGCGTGCGCGGCGAGCATCCGGCGCTGCCGGCCCAGCGACTGGTGGGTCAGCTCCTCGACGACCTCGCGGCCGCCGGGCCGGGTGACCAGGTCCTCGGTGCGCCAGCGGGTGCTGCGGTGCCGGGCGCGCCACCAGCGCTCCCGCGCGGTGCCCTGGCCGGCCACCTCCTCGACGAAGCCGAGGTCCGCGAGCTGGCGCAGGTGGTAGCTGGTCGTCCCGCTGCTCTCGCCCAGGCGCTGGCCCAGCCGGGAGGCCGTGGACGGTCCCTCCGACCGCAGCAGGGCGAGCAGCCCGGTGCGGATCGGGTGCGCCAGCGCCCGCAGCGTCCGCGGGTCGGTGACGTCGACGGTCTCCTCGGGGGCGGGGTCGGACACGCCGCCAGACTAGGGATGCAGAGACCTCTTTGCAAAGAGGTCTCTGCATCCCGTGGCGTCAGCCGTCGGAGTCCTCGCCGTCGGTGGCGTCCTCGACCTCCTGCTCGGCCTCGTCGACGCCCTCCTCGACGTTCTGCTGCACGTCGTCGTCCACGACGTCGGAACCGCAGGCGGCGACGGTCCACGGGGACGCGGCGAGGGCGAGGCCGACGGCGGCCAGGCGCCAGTTGCGGCGGCGGGGCGTGGTGGCGGGCGACATGGTGGCTCCCTGGGGTCGGGGGTGGGGGCACGGGGTGCCCCGGACGGGCGGCGTCCATGCGCCCGGGCCCGCCGCCCGGGGTGATTGACAGCCCGCGACCGGCGGGGCGAGGCTCGCGGCCACAGGCATCCGCCGACGTCGCCGGGCCTCGGAGCAGCGCTCTCCCGCTGCCCGGCACCGGTGGGGGATCGAGGTGGCGCTCACGTGACGTCCCGGGTGCGGCCGACCCCGGCGGAGGGCCTGCGGATGGGCACCCCGCAGGGGCGGTGGGTGCTGCTGACCACCGTCCTGGGCTCCAGCCTGGCGCTGCTGGACAGCACGGTGGTCAACGTGGCCCTCGAGCGCATCGGGGCCGACCTCGGCGCCGGGTTCACCGGGCTGCAGTGGACGGTGAACGCCTACACCCTCACCCTCGCCTCGCTGATCCTGCTCGGCGGCTCGCTGAGCGACCGGTTCGGCCGGCGGCGCGTGTTCGTCGTCGGCGTCGTCTGGTTCGCCGCCGCGTCGCTGCTGTGCGGGCTGGCGCCGGACACCGGGACGCTCGTCGTCGCCCGCGCGCTGCAGGGGGTCGGGGGAGCGTTGCTGACCCCGGGCAGCCTGGCGATCATCTCGGCGTCCTTCGCCGGGGAGGACCGGGCCGCGGCGGTGGGCGCGTGGTCGGGGCTGGGCGGGGTGGCCGGCGCGGTCGGGCCCTTCGTCGGCGGCTGGCTGGTGGAGTGGAGCTGGCGGGCGGTCTTCCTGGTCAACCTGCCGGTGGCCGCGGTGATCGTCGTCGTCGCGGCCCGGCACGTGCCCGAGACCCGCGACCCCGCCGCCGCACCGGGCCTGGACTGGACCGGGACCGTCCTGGTGGTCGTCGGCCTCGGCGGGCTCACCTACGCCCTCACCGCCGCCGGCGGGCCCGCCCCCGGGCCGGCGGTGTGGGCCTGGGGGGTCGCCGCGGTGGTCGCGCTGGCCGCCTTCGTCGCCGTGCAGCGCCGCTCCCGCCACCCCCTGGTGCCGCCCGTGCTCTTCCGCAGCGTCCAGTTCACCTCCGCCAACGTGGTGACGCTGCTGGTCTACGCCCCGCTCGGGGTCGTCTTCGTGCTGCTGGTGCTGCAGCTGCAGGTCGTGTCCGGCTACAGCCCGCTGCTGGCCGGGACCGCGCTGCTGCCGGTCACCGTGCTCATGCTGCTGTTCTCCTCGCGGGTCGGCGCCCTCGCCCAGCGGATCGGGCCGCGGCCGCTGATGACCTCCGGGCCGCTGCTGTCGGCCGCGGGCCTGCTGCTGATGCTGCGGATCGGCGAGGACGCCTCCTATCCGCTCGACGTCCTGCCGGCCACCGTCGCGTTCGGCGCCGGGCTGACCCTGCTGGTCGCCCCCCTCACCGCGACCGTCCTCGACTCCGCCGACGACCGCTACGCCGGCGTCGCGTCCGGGGTCAACAACGCCGTCGCGCGGGCCGCCAGCCTGCTCGCGGTGGCCGTCGTCCCGGTCGTGGCGGGCATCGGCGGGGACGACTACACCGACCCCGCCGCCTTCGGGTCCGGCTTCCGGACGGCGGTGCTCGTCTGCGCCGCGTTGCTGGTCGCGGGCGCGCTCGTCGCCCTCGCGGGGATCCGCCGGCCGCTGCGCACGGCGGAGCCCGGACCCGGCGGTCGGCTGCCGGTCGAGGAGTACGCGCACTGCAACGTCGAGGGCCCGCAGCTGCACCCGCGCGAGCCCGTGGGCTCCCGCCCGGCCCGCGGGGGCGGTCCCCGCGGCCCCGAACCCCTGGAGGACCAGTGACCCAGGCCCCCGAGGCCGCCGGGCGGGCCCGGCCCGTCCTGCTCACCGTCGACGACGACCCCGGGGTGTCCCGGGCGGTCGCGCGCGACCTGCGCCGCCACTACGGCGAGCGGTTCCGGGTGGTCCGCGCCTCCTCCGGCGAGGAGGCGCTCGGGGCGCTGCGGGAGCTCAAGCTGCGTGGGGACCGGGTGGCGGCGGTGCTCGCCGACTACCGGATGCCCGGGATGAACGGCATCGAGTTCCTCGAGCAGGCGATGGACCTGTTCCCCCGCGCGCGCCGCGCGCTGCTCACCGCGTACGCCGACACCGACGCCGCCATCCAGGCGATCAACCTCGTCGACGTCGACCACTACCTGCTCAAGCCGTGGGAGCCACCGGAGGAGAAGCTCTACCCGGTCGTCGACGCCATGGTCGCCTCCTGGGAGGCCAGCCCGGACACCGCCGTCGAGGACGTCAAGCTGGTCGGCCACCACTGGTCGGCGCCGTCGTTCGCCGCCCGCGACTTCCTGGCCCGCAACGCCGTCCCGTACCGCTGGTACAGCGTCGAGGAGCCCGAGGGGCGGCGGCTGCTCGCCGCGGCCGGCGCGGGTCCCGACGACGTCCCGGTCGTGGTGCCGCCGGGCGGGGAGGCCCTGCTGGCGCCGACCGAGGCGGAGCTCGCCGCCGCGGTCGGCCTCACGGTCGAGCCGAGCACCGACTTCTACGACCTCGTCGTCGTGGGCGGGGGTCCCGCCGGGCTCGGCGCCGCCGTCTACGGCGCCTCCGAGGGGCTGCGCACGGTGCTGGTGGAGCGGCAGGCCACCGGCGGGCAGGCCGGGCAGAGCAGCCGGATCGAGAACTACCTCGGCTTCCCCGACGGCGTCTCCGGCGGGCAGCTGGCCGAGCGTGCCCGGCGGCAGGCCATCCGGTTCGGCACCGAGGTGCTCACCGCCCGCAAGGTGACCGCGCTCGAGGTCCGCGGCTCGGCCCGGGTGGTGCACTTCGCCGACGGCGGCAGCATCGCCGCGCACGCGGTCGTGCTGGCCACCGGCGTCGCCTACCGGACGCTGCCGGCCGCGGGCGCCGACGGGTTCACCGGCCGCGGCGTCTACTACGGCTCGGCGCTGACCGAGGCCGAGGCCTGCGCCGACCAGCCCGTGTACGTCGTCGGCGGGGCGAACTCGGCCGGGCAGTCGGCGGTGTTCTTCTCCCGGCACGCCAGCTGCGTCACGCTGGTGGTCCGCGGTTCCTCGCTGGAGACGTCCATGTCGCACTACCTGGTGCAGCAGCTGGCCGCGATCCCGAACGTCGTCGTCCGGACCGGCACCACCGTGACCGCCGTGCTGGGCGACGACCACCTGGAGCAGGTCGAGCTCACCGACCGCTCCGGCCGGGTGGAGACCGTGCCCACGTCGCACCTGTTCGTCTTCATCGGCGCCGAGCCGCGCACCGACTGGCTCGACGGCGTCCTCGCCCGCGACGAGCGCGGGTTCGTGCTCACCGGCCCGGAGCTGCTCGTCGACGGCGAGCGGCCACCGGGCTGGCGCCTGCAGCGCGACCCGTTCTTCCTCGAGTCCAGCGTCCCGGGCGTGTTCGTCGCCGGCGACGTCCGCGCCCAGTCGGTGAAGCGGGTGGCCTCCGCCGTCGGCGAGGGCGCCATGGCGGTCACGCTGGTGCACCGCTACCTGGAGGAGCGGTGACCGCGCCCGCCCGCCTGGAGCCCGCGCGGCTGCGCGAGCTGTTCCTGTTCGCCGACCTCGACGAGGCGCAGCTGGCGTGGGTCTCGGAGACCGGCGACGTCGTCGCGTTCCCCGCCGGCAGCGACGTCTCCACGGAGGGCGAGCCGGCCGAGTGCTTCTACGTGCTCCTGACCGGCACCCTGCGGATGGTCCGGCGCGTGGGGCGCGACGAGGTGGAGACCGTGCGCACCGACCAGCCGGGCGTGTACAGCGGCGCGGTGCAGTTCTACCTCGGCGACCAGGTCCCGCAGGTCTACCCGGCGACGGTGCGCGCGGTCACCGACTGCACCTTCCTGGCGCTGCCCGCGGCCGAGTTCGCCGCGGTGTTCCGCCGCTGGTACCCGATGGCCGTCCACCTGCTGCAGGGCCTGTTCCTGGGCACGCGCAACTCCGAGGAGCTGGTCGGCCAGCGGGAGCGGCTGCTGGCGCTGGGCAAGCTGACCGCGGGGCTCACCCACGAGCTCAACAACCCGGCCGCGGCCGCGTCCCGGGCCACCGCGGCGCTGCGCGAGCGGGTCGCGGGCATGCGGCACAAGCTCGCGCTGCTGGCCGACGGCACCTTCGACGGCTCGCAGCTGCGCCGGCTGACCGAGCTGCAGGAGCGGTTCGTCGCGGGCATCGGCAGCGCGGTCGAGCTGAGCGCGCTGGAGCGGTCGGACCGGGAGGACGAGCTCGGCGACTGGCTCGAGGACCACGACGTCGACCGGCCGTGGGAGCTGGCGGCGGTGTTCGTCCCGGCCGGGCTGGACACCGAGTGCCTGGAGGCGGTCGCCGGCGCCGTCGACGCCGACTTCCTCGAGCCGGCGCTGCGCTGGCTGGCCTACACCGTCGAGACCGAGATGCTGCTCGCCGAGATCCTCGACAGCACCTCGCGGATCTCCCACCTGGTCGGCGCGGCCAAGCAGTACTCGCAGGTCGACCGCACGCCGCACCAGCTCACCGACCTGCACGCCGGGCTCGACGCGACGCTGGTCATGCTCAGCGCGAAGACCGGCCCGGGCATCCGCGTGGTCAAGGAGTACGACCGCGCGGTGCCGCCGGTCCCGGCCTACGCCGCCGAGCTCAACCAGGTGTGGACCAACCTCGTCGACAACGCGCTCGACGCCATGGCGGGGGAGGGCACGCTCACCCTGCGCACCGCCGTCGACGGCGACTCCGCCGTCGTCGAGGTCGCCGACACCGGCCCGGGCATCCCGGAGCCGGTGCGGCGCCGGGTGTTCGAGCCGTTCTTCACCACCAAGCCGGTGGGCCACGGCACCGGCCTCGGGCTCGACGTCGCCTGGCGGATCGTCACCAACCGGCACGGCGGGGTGATCAAGGTCCGCTCGGAGCCGGGGAACACCCGGTTCGTGGTGCGGCTGCCGCTGTCCGAGCCGCCGGCGGGCTGAGGCGTCCGCGTCCGCCGGCGGCCGCCCCGTCCGGGCGGGAGGGGTGCCGCCCGGACGGGGCAGCGCGGAGGTCAGCCGGTGATGGCGATCCGGCGCGGCCTGGCCTGCTCGGCCTCGGGCACGCGGCCGGTGAGCACGCCGTCGGACAGCGCGGCGGTGACGTGCTCGGCGTCGACGTCGCCGGGCAGGGTCACGGAGCAGGAGAACCGGCCGCCGCGGCGGGTCGTGCGGCGCAGGATGCCGGTGCGCTCCCTCTGCTTCACCTCTCCGGCCACGGTCAGCCTGCGGTCGCTGAGCTCGATGTCGACGTCGTCCCGGGTCACGCCCGGCAGCTCGATCTCGACCGACCAGGCGTCCTCGGTCTCCTCGACGTCGGCGAGCGGGGACCAGCGGTCGACGGCGCCGCCGAACCCCTCGGTCCAAAGCCGGTTCACCCGCTCGTGGAGGTCCTCGAGCTCGCGGAAGGGGTCCCAGGTCGCGACGTCCCGGGAGGACTCCCGGGGGTCAGGAGGCGCCGCGGACGTGCACGGCCACCAGGTCGGCGGTGCGCTCGGCGGCGAGCTCGGGGATCCAGTGCGGCACGTCCTCGAGCACCTCCAGCCGGTAGGGCCCGGTCACGTGGTCGCGGGTCCTCTCGGTGGCGGCGCGGCCGAGGAAGGTGTCGCCGGTGCTCCACACGTGCAGGGTCGGCACGGTCACCTCCCCGACGGTGTCGCGGGCGGCGAGGGGCACGGCCCGGTACCAGGCCAGGGCGCTCGACAGCGCGCCCGGCTCGCGCATCCGGGAGACGTAGCGCTCGACGACGTCCGGGGGCAGGCCGCCGTTCTCCAGCACGCCGCGCAGCGCCCGCCCGTCACCGGCGAGCAGCAGCCGCTCGGGCAGGACGGGGAGCTGGAAGAGGGCCATGTACGACGAGCGCAGCCCCTGGTCGCTGGTGAGCACCGCCCGCCCGACCGCGGCCGGGTGCGGGGTCGACAGCGAGGTCAGCGTGCGCACCCTGTCCGGGTGCCAGGCCCCCAGCGCCCACGCGACCGCGCCGCCCCAGTCGTGCCCGACGACGTGCGCCCGCTCGAGCCCGGCGGCGTCGAGCAGCGCCAGGACGTCGCCGGTCACCGCGCGCAGCCGGTAGGCCGAGCGCCCGGGCGGCCGGGCGCCGGGGCTGTAGCCGCGCTGGTCGAGGGCCAGGGTGCGCAGCCCGGCGGCGTGCAGCAGCGGCGCCATCCGGTCGAAGGCGCTCGCGTCCTGCGGGAAGCCGTGCAGGAGCACCACCGGCTCCCCGTCGGACGGGCCGTCGTCGTGCACGTCGAAGGTGAGGCCGTCGTTCTGGCACCGCTCCATGCCCTCCCCCTGCCCGCCCGGCGGCTGCCGGAACCCCCGGCGTCGGGGAGGATGGGGCGGTGACGGTGACCGCGGCGGAGCTGATCGTGCTGGTCGACGACGACGGGACGCCGATCGGCACCCTGCCCAAGCCGCTGGTGCACCACGGCGAGACGCCGCTGCACCGGGCGTTCTCCGCCTATCTCTTCGCCGACGACGGGCGGCTGCTGGTCACCCGCCGCGCCGAGGACAAGCAGACCTTCCCGGGCATGTGGACCAACACCGTCTGCGGCCACCCCGGCCCCGGCGAGGACGACGGCGCCGCGATCGCCCGCCGCGCCGGCCAGGAGCTCGGCCTGCGGGTGGCCGACCTGCGCCCGGCGCTGCCCGGCTACCGCTACCGCGCCGAGTTCCGCGGCGTCGTCGAGAACGAGGTCTGCCCGGTCTACCTGGGCCGCTTCACCGGCACGCCCGACCCCGACCCGCGCGAGGTGGGGGAGTGGGAGCTGCTGGAGTGGACGGCGTTCCGCCGCCGCCAGGAGGACTCCGAGCGCGACGAGTGGTCGCCCTGGTGCCGCGAGCAGGCGCGTCTGATCGAGCAGGCCGGGCTGGTCCCGAGGAGCCGTTGACGCGCGAGAGGTGGTAGTCGGCAGGACACGGACGGTGGCGGGCGCGCCCGCCCGCTCGTGTCGCTGCGCCGGACACGCGGGGGCGCCCTCCTAGCGTCCGCCGCGTGGACCGCCGGGGCTTCCTCCTCCTGCTCGCCACCGGACTCGCCGGGGCCGCCGTCGGGCGCGGCGCCGCCGAGATGGACCTGGGGGCACCGGACCTCGTCGCCCCGCCGCCCGCCGCGGCGGCCACCCCCACCGGCCCGGGCGGCCTGGTCGCCGTCCCTGCACCGGCCGGCGTGGTCGAGGAGATCCCCGGCAGGGGCAACCAGCTGGCCCTGACCATCGACGACGGCAGCAACGGCGAGGTGGTCGCGGCGCTGGTCACCCTCGTCCGCGAGACCGGCACCCGGCTGACGTTCTTCCCCAACGGCAGCTACCGCACCTGGGGCGACAACGCCCGCGACCTGTGGCCGCTGATCGAGTCCGGCGAGGTCGCGTTCGGCAACCACACCTGGTCGCACCCGGACCTCACCACCGTCTCCGACGCCGAGGTGGCCGAGGAGCTGCGGCGCAACCAGGAGTTCATGCGCCGCACCCTCGGCGTCACCGACACCCCGTTCTGGCGGCCGCCGTTCGGGTCGCACGACGAGCGCGTCGACGCGATCGCCGCCGACCTCGGCCACCCCACCACGGTGATGTGGAACGGCACCTTCGACGACGCCCGCGCGATCGGCGCCGAGGAGTTGATGGCCGCCGCGGAGCAGTGGTTCGCCGCCCGGGCGATCATCGTCGGCCACGCCAACCAGCCGGCCATCACCACCGTGCTCGACCGGCTGCTGGAACTGATCGAGACCCGGCAGCTGCAGACGGTGACCCTCGCCGACGTCTGGTCCTCCCCGGCCTGACCGCTCCGACCTGCGGGCCGCGCGGACCTCGGCGAGAGTGGCGGGGACGCATCGTGATCACGGGCCCGCTGGTCGCGTACCGGTGCGGGCCGGAGGACGGAGGAACGGGTGGCAGGGGAGCTGAAGGGCCGCGTGGCGCTGGTCACCGGCGGGGCCAGCGGGCTGGGCCGGGCGACGTGCGTGTCGCTGGCCGAGGCCGGCGCGCACGTCGTCGTCGCCGACATCGACGCCGACGGCAGCGAGCGCACCCGCGAGCTGGTGACCGACGCCGGCGGCAGCGCCGAGGTCGTCCCGCTGGACGTGACCGACGACGCGAGCCGCCGCGAGGTCGTGGCCCGGCTCTTCGAGCAGCACGGCGACGCCTTCGACGTCCTGGTCAACGTGGCCGGCATCGACCGGCCGGGCTACATCACCGACATCGACCTCGACGACTACCGCCGGGTCATGGCGGTCAACTGCGAGGGTCCGATCTTCCTGACCAGCGAGTTCGTGAAGCGGGTGCAGCACCTGCCCGAGGGCCGCACCGCCGACGTCGTGCACGTCGTGTCGCTGTCGGCGATCACCTCGGGCAGCGGCGCGATCGCCTACAACGGCTCGAAGGCCGGCTTCCTCAACGCCACCCGCTGCATCCAGCGCGAGCTGCGGGAGAAGGCCGTGAGGCAGGAGGACGGCAGCGAGCGGCCCTTCCCGGCGCGGGTCATGAGCGTCATCCCGGCGGCGATGGACACGCCGATGATGGAGCAGTGGGGCATCCCCGGGCACCTGATGATGCCGCCGTCGGCGGTGGCCGACACCGTCCGCACGCTGCTCCTGCTGCACCCGTCGGCGTTCGTGCCGGAGATGCAGGTCGTGCCGCGCCTCGAGCCGAACTTCCCGCGATGACCGACCCCGACCTCCCCGACAGCGGCATGGCCTCCGGCTCGGACGCCGGCGAGCCGGGGGAGCACCTCGGCAGCGGCGACCTGCGCCCCGACGAGGAGCGCCTGCTCGCCGAGCTGACCCGGGGCGTCGACGCCCCGCCCGACTCCACCGAGGCCGAGGTGCGCGCCGCCGAGGACGAGGCGCCGCTGCCCGACGACGGCGGCGCCCAGGACGACGGCCTGGAGGCCGACTTCTCGGACCCCCAGCCGTGAACGCGGCCCCTCCCGGATCCCGGGAGGGGCCGCTCACGCCTCCGGGGACAGGCGGACGGCGACCAGGGCGACGTCGTCCTCGGCGCCGTCGGGGACCATCCGCGCCAGCACCTCGTCGCAGACCTGGTCCACCGGCCGGTCGCGCAGCTCCGCGAGCGCCCGGGCGAGCCGCGTGACGCCGTCGTCGAAGCCCTCGGTCCGGCGCTCGACCAGGCCGTCGGTGAACAGCAGCACGGTGGAGCCGCGGGCGAGGACCACCTCGGCGTCGGCGCGGACCGCCTCCGGGCGCACCCCGAGCAGCAGGCCCGGCCGGCCGCCGTCCAGCGGCGCGCTGGTGCCGTCGGGGGCGGCGACCAGCGGGGGCAGGTGGCCGGCGCTGGCCCACCGCAGGCGGGTGACCCCGGCGGCGCGGTCGTCGTCGGTCTGCCCGAGCCGGCCGACCAGCACGGTGGCCATGGCGCCGAGCCGCAGCCCCTCGATCGCCGCGTCGAGCCGGGCGAGCACGGCCGCGGGGCTGTCCCCGCTGTCGTAGGCGATGCCGCGCAGCAGCCCCCGCAGCTGGGCCATGCAGGCGGCGGCCTGGACGTCGTGGCCGACGACGTCGCCGATGACCAGCATCGTCGAGCCGTCGGGCTGGACGAAGACGTCGTACCAGTCGCCGCCGACCTGGGCCTCCCGGGTGGCCGGCACGTAGCGCACCGCCATCTGCAGGTGGTCGGGCTGCGGCGGCTCGGACAGCAGGCTGCGCTGCAGCGTCTCGGCGGCGCGGACGATGCTGCGCGAGCGGGCGTAGAGCGCCTCAAGCAGGTGGCTGCGCAGCTGCAGCACCTCGGCGCGCTCCTGCGGTGTCCACGGGTGCGAGCGCTCGCGGACGGTCTCCCGCCAGCGGTCGAAGCTCTTGCGCGGGCTGAGCCGGACGTCGTCGCCCTCCCGCTCGGCGATCGCCTTGTTGTGCGGGTCGCCGCCCCAGTCGACGTGCCGCACGGCCTCGCGCCGGTGCCACAGCACGTACTGGCCCTCAGGGAGCGGCAGCACGAGCACGCCGCAGGCGACCTCGACCGGGACGCCGAGCCCGGGCGCCTCGCGCTGCAGGGCGTCGGTGGCCACCACGTCCTCGCCGCTCGCGGCCGCCCAGGCCACCACCCGCTCGAGGACGTCGGCCGGCAGCTCCGCGCCCGTGGTGCCGCTGCTGCCCTGGAGGCAGACCGCGACGCCGTCGGCGGGCAGGACGTCGAGCAGGCTGGTGGTGCCGAGCAGCGTGTCGGCCAGCGGGCGGTCCTCGTCGAGGGTGGCCGCGGTCAGCCAGGCCAGGGTGGAGCGGACCTGCAGCGCCCGGTGCACCTCGTCCTCGGCGGTGCGGTCGACCAGGCGCAGCGACAGCGTCGAGCCGAGGAACTCGGCCGCGGCGCGGGTGGCGTAGGGCGGCTGGTGCGGGCCGGAGTAGTGGTGGCAGGCGATGAGGCCCCAGAGCCGGTCGTCCTGCAGCAGCGAGATCGACATGGAGGCGCGCACGCCCATGTTCTGCAGGTACTCGACGTGGATCGGCGAGACGCTGCGCAGCGTCGACAGGGTGAGGTCCAGCGGCCGGCCGGTGGCCGGGTGCGCGGCCGGCTGGATGCGGCTGGGGACGTAGTCGACGTCGCTGATCAGCCGGATCCAGTTCTTCTCGTACAGCGCCCGGGCCTGCGCCGGGATGTCCGAGGCCGGGTAGTGCAGGCCGAGGAAGGAGTTGAGGTCCGCGGCCTTCGCCTCGGCCACGACCTCGCCGTTGTGGTCGGCGTCGTAGCGGTAGACCATCACCCGGTCGAAGCCGGTGAGGGCGCGGATCGCCCGCGCGGTGATGTCGTAGAGCTCCTGCAGCGTGGAGGCCCGGTTGAGCTCGGCGACGGTCCCGCGCACCGCCTGGTAGGTGTTCGGGAAGGAGAACGGCCGCGGCCCGCGCGCGGGTTCGAGCTCCACGACGAGGTTGGTCAGCGGCGGGTCGCCGTCCTCGGGCTGCCCGTGCTCGTCCCGGGCGCCGTCCAGCACCGCCCGGTGCAGGATCGCGTCCACCGGCACGGGGTCGCCGCCGACGTCGAGGGTGACCTCCACCGGGTTGCGCTCGCGCAGGTCGCCGAACGCGCTGGCCGAGCGGACGACGGCCTCCGTCTGCGCGACCCCGAGGACGTCGGCGAGCGGGCGGCCGAGCGCGTCGGACCAGACGACGCCGGTCAGCCCGGCGAGGTTCTCCGACGCCTGGACGACGACCAGGTCGGGCTCGCTGACCGCCAGCAGCACGCCGCGTGGCTGGATGCTGCCCGGGACGTGGATCGGCTCGCGGGCGCAGTTGTCCAGGTCGACCGGCTCACCCGGCGACAGCCACGCGACGTCTGCCCCGGCGGTGTCCGCCCCGGAGGTGGCGTCGACGTCGGTCACGCGGTGGCCCCCTGCGCCGCCGGGGCGCACCAGTCGGCGAGGACGGCGAAGGTCTGCCGGGCCGCGGCGACCACCCGCCCGGCGTCCCCGGCGCCCGCGACGTGCGCCCGGGTGACCCGGCGGAACCCGGCCCACATCGCGCCGGTGTCCTCGCCGTAGGGGCTGAAGCAGCGCAGCCGGGGCAGCCCCGGCAGGCCCGCCAGGTGGCGGTCGATGAAGGTGCCGCCGAGGGTCGAGCCCTCCATCACGTACAGCCGGCCCAGCGCCGCGTCGGTGTCCGGAACGGCGGGCAGGTCGGGCCGGCCGGCGTCGGGGGAGCCGCCCAGCCCGGCCAGGTCGGCGGCGTAGAGACCGGTGCGACGGCGGCGCTCCCAGTCGAGGGCGGCGGCGTCGGCGGGGCGGCGGGCGGCCCAGTCGTCCAGCCCGGCCTCGGCCACGGCCCAGAAGGCGTGCAGCCGCGCCAGGACGGTGACCAGGCGGCCGCGGTCCAGCGCGGGGTCCATCAGGTTGAGGGTGGCCTCGACCCGTCCGTGCTCCACGGCGGTGGCCGCGCGCAGGTCCCGGAGGACGTCGCCGGCGCCGCCCGCGTCTCGAGGCAACGCCTCTCCTCCCGCAGCCATCAGCCCTTCGAGCGTAGGTCACGCCCCGGACAGCGTCGCGGGGGAGAAGGTGCAGTGCGCAACAGTTCTCCTCCGGCGGGTCAGGAGGTCCGCGGCGGGCGGTCCAGGAGCAGGTCGGCGGCGCGGGCGAGGACCTGCGCCCGGGTGCGCCCGCCGTGGCCGGTGACGAGGAGGTGCTCGCCGATCGCCAGGCAGAAGGCGGTCAGGGCGCGCGCCTCCACCTCGTCGGGGTCGGCGCAGAACGTGCCGATCAGCTCGCGCAGCAGCCCCATGCGCCGCTCGTCGACCCGGCGCAGGCGCGCGGCGACCGCCTCGTCCCGGCGGGCCCAGTCGCGGACGGCGAGGTCGATCGGGAGCAGGCGGTCGCTGGAGAAGGTGAGGACGCCGGCCCGCGCGATGCGCGTCCGCGGGTCGCCGCCCTCCCGCTCGACGCGGTCGAGCACCTCGTCGGTGCTCTCCCGCTCCCAGGTGTCGAGCATCGCCTCGAGCAGGGCCTCCCGGTCGGCGAAGTGCCCGTAGAAGCCGCCCTTGGTGACGCCGAGGTCTTTGGCCAGCGCCTCCACGCGGACCGCGTCGGGACCGCCCGCGGCCAGCGCCCGCAGGCCCTGCTCCACCCACCGCTCCCGCGGCGTCCGCACGACCGCCACGCCCACCTCCTGTACGCCACCGTACACATCCGCTACCGTCGTCTGTACGGCACCGTATACGAGAGGGACCCGCCATGACCCGGCTCGCCAGCACGGGAGTGGTCCGCGGGATCACCGCGTCCGCGCGGGAGGTCTGCCCACTGCCCCGGATCGACTACGCCGACCGCTGCACCCTGGTCACCGACGCGACGGCGACGCCGGACCGGTGGGCCCGGGCGATGTTCGGCGACGTCCCGAGCCCGGCGGAGCGGTTCGTCTGGCGGGGGCTGCTCGCCTTCCGGCTCGACCCGCGGCGCTCCCCGGACACCGTGGGGGGCTGGCGGGTCGGCGGGCGCGGCGAGGACTGGATCCGGCTGGAGACCGCCTCCCGGTCGCTGCGCGCGACCATGGTCGTGCAGACCGCCGGGCGCCGGGTCACCTGGACGACGTGCCTGTCCTACGAGCGGTCGTGGGGCCGGCTGCTGTGGCCGCCGCTGTCGGCCGTGCACCGCCGGCTGGTGCCGCGGGTGCTCGCCGCCGCCGCGCAGCGGCTCCGGGAGACGGACGGTCAGGACAGCCGGGCGCGGCGCAGCGAGGCGTGCACCAGCAGCCGGGTGTCGCCGTCGGCCAGGTCCAGGCCGGTCAGCGCGGTGATCCGGCCCAGCCGGTAGTACAGCGTCTGCCGGTGGATCGACAGCGCCGCCGACGTCCGGACCACGCTGCCGCCCGTGTCGAGGTAGGCCTCGGCCGTGGCGGCCAGCACGGGGTCGGCGAGCAGCGGCGCGACGGCCGGGTCCGGCGCGGGCAGCGCCGCGGCGACCCGCCAGCCGCCGAGCTCCGACCAGCGGGCCACCGGCGCGAGCCCCGGCGCCACGGCCGCGACCCGGGCCGCGGTGCGGGCCTGCGCCCAGCACGCGGGCAGGCCGGCGGGACCCGCGGCGGGGTCGGACACCCCCGCGGCCGCGCCGCCGGGCAGCCGGGCGAGGGCCGCGGACGCGGTGGTCGCGGCCGGGCGCAGGTCGCCGGGGCGGGCCAGCCGGACGAGGACGGCGACCTCGCGGCGGTCCTCGCCCGGCACCGCCGCGGCCGGCTGGAGCCGCCACCCCCCGGGGAGCGCGCCCCGCAGCGCGACCAGGGCCAGCGGCGTGTCCTCGCCGAGCCGGGCGGTCAGGGTGCGCGTCGCCCGCTCGCGCGCCGGCGGGGTGCCGGTGAGCGCCGCGGCCAGGGCCTCGCCGAGGTCGCCGTCGTCGTCCCCGCCGGCCAGCAGCCGTCCCGCGCGGGCGGCGAGGGCGACCGCCGCGGCCAGGGCCGGGTCGGCGTCGTCGTCGGGGTCGGTGCGGCCGCCGTCGAGCAGCCAGAGGTAGCCGAGGGTGCGGCCGCCGTGCCGGACCGGCAGCAGCAGGCGGGTGAGGATCCCCGCGTCCGGGTCGGCGGGGGTGCGCACCGGCCGTTGCGCGGTGGCGATGCCGAGGTCCTCGAACCAGCGGCGGGTGTCGGGGGTGGAGCCGCGGCCGAGGATGGAGCGGGTGCGGACGGCGTCCATCGCGGTGTCGCCGCCGTCGAGGGGGTGCGCGGCGAAGGCCAGCAGCGTGAAGTCGACGTCCTCGAGCGTGGCCGGGGCGCGCAACAGCCGGGCGACCTCGTCCACCACGTCCTGCAGGTCGTCGCGCACCGTACGACTGTATGAAACCGGACGTCCGGAGTCCGTACGTCCGTCCCTGGTGGACCCGATCGGGCGCTCCTAGCGTTCGGGCCAGGCGTGCACTCCCGCGGGAGCGCACCGACGACGGAGGTGGCCGGTGCTGTCCACGAAGACCCTGCTGCTGGGGGCCTCCCGCCGCCCGGCGCTGCGCCGCGCGCTCGTGGGCACCCCGGTGACCCGGCGCGTGGTCGAGCGGTTCGTGGCCGGCGAGACGCTGCCCGACGCGCTGGCCGTCGTCGGCCGGCTCACCGGCGAGGGCATCGAGGTGACCCTCGACCACCTCGGCGAGCACGTCACCGACCCCGCCGAGGCGCGCGCCTCCCGCGACGCCTACCTCGCCCTGCTCGAGGCGCTCGCGCCGCTGGACCTCGGCCCGCGCGCGGAGGTGTCGGTGAAGCTGTCCGCCTTCGGCCAGGCGCTGCCGGGCGGGGAGGACCTCTCGCTGGAGCTGGTCCGGCCGGTGGTCGAGTGCGCGGCGCGGATCGGCACCACGGTCACCCTCGACATGGAGGACTCCTCGACCGTCGACGCCACCCTCGCCGTCCTCGCCGAGCTCCGCCGCGACCACCCGCAGACCGGCGCCGTGCTGCAGGCCGCGCTGCACCGCACCGAGGACGACGTGCGGGCGCTGGCCACCCCGGGCTCCCGGGTGCGGCTGGTCAAGGGCGCCTACGACGAGCCGCCGTCGGTCGCCCACCAGGGCCGCCGCGACGTCGACGTCGCCTACGCCCGCTGCCTCGGCGTGCTCATGCGCGGTCCCGGCTACCCGATGGTCGGCAGCCACGACCCGGCGATGATCGCGCTGGCCCAGCGGCTGGCCGGCGAGCACGGGCGCGCCGCCGACTCGTGGGAGGTGCAGATGCTGCACGGCATCCGGGTCGACGAGCAGCGCCGGCTGGCCGCCTCCGGCACCCGCGTGCGCGCCTACGTGCCCTACGGCCGCGACTGGTACGGCTACTTCGTCCGCCGGCTGGCCGAGCGCCCGGCGAACCTCCGCTTCTTCCTCCGCGCCCTCGTCTCCCGCTGACACACCCTGGAGGTCCCCCGTGGACGGCACCACCCGCGTCCCCCCGCCGCGCAACGAGCCGGTGCTCACCTACGCGCCCGGCTCGCCCGAGCGCGCCGAGCTCGAGACCCGCCTGGCCGAGCTGGCGGCCGAGCCGCTGGAGCTGACGGCCACCATCGGCGACAAGCAGCGCATGGCCGGCGGTGAGCGCTTCGACGTCGTCCAGCCGCACCGGCACGCCGCGGTCCTCGGCACCTCGGCGCACGCCACGCACGCCGACGCCGAGGAGGCCGTGGCCACCGCCAAGGCCGCCGCCCCGGCCTGGCGCGACCTGTCGCTGGACGACCGCGCCGCGGTGTTCCTCAAGGCCGCCGAGCTGCTGGCCGGCCCGTGGCGGCAGACGCTCAACGCCGCCACGATGCTGGGCCAGTCGAAGACCGCCCACCAGGCCGAGATCGACAGCGCCTGCGAGATGATCGACTTCTGGCGCTGGAACGTGCACTTCGCGCGCGAGGTCGTGTCCGCGCAGCCGGTGTCCTCACCGGGCGTGTGGAACCGCAGCGACCACCGGCCGCTCGAGGGCTTCGTCTACGCGGTCACGCCGTTCAACTTCACCGCGATCGCCGGCAACCTGCCCACCGCGCCGGCGCTCATGGGCAACACCGTCGTCTGGAAGCCCGCGCCCACCCAGCAGTTCGCCGCGCACTTCCTCATGCGGCTGCTGGAGGAGGCCGGCCTCCCCCCGGGCGTGATCACCATGCTGCCCGGCGACGGCATCCCGGTGTCGGAGGTCGTGCTCGCCGACCGCGACCTCGCCGGCATCCACTTCACCGGCTCGACGCCGGTCTTCCAGCACCTGTGGCGCACGGTGGGGGAGAACATCGCCGGCTACCGCGGTTACCCGCGGATCGTCGGCGAGACCGGCGGCAAGGACTTCGTCGTCGCCCACCCCTCGGCCGACCTCGACGTGCTGCGCACCGCGCTGGTCCGCGGCGCCTTCGAGTACCAGGGGCAGAAGTGCTCGGCCGCCTCGCGCGCCTACGTGCCGCGCTCGGTCTGGCGGCGGCTGCGCGACGACCTGGTGGCGACGACGGAGTCCCTGACGATGGGCGACGTCACCGACCTGTCGAACTTCATGGGCGCGGTCATCGACCGGAGGTCGTTCTCGAAGCTGTCCGGCGTCATCGACCGGGTCGACGACGACCCCGCGCTGTCGATCGTCGCCGGCGGGCAGGCCGACGACAGCGAGGGCTTCTTCGTCCGCCCGACGGTCATCGAGGGCACGGACCCCGAGCACGAGGTCTTCACCACGGAGTACTTCGGCCCGATCCTCGCCGTCCACGTCTACGACGACGCCGACTACGACACCGTGCTCACGCAGCTCGAGTCGGTGGCCCCGTACGCGCTCACCGGCGCGGTGATCGCCCAGGACCGGGCGGCCATCGCGCACGCGCAGCGGGTCCTGCGCTTCGCGGCCGGCAACTTCTACGTCAACGACAAGCCCACCGGTGCCGTCGTCGGGCAGCAGCCCTTCGGCGGCGGGCGCGCGAGCGGTACCAACGACAAGGCCGGCGCCGCGCAGAACCTGCAGCGCTGGACCTCGACCCGGTCGATCAAGGAGACGTTCGTCCCGCCGACCGACCACCGCTACCCGCACATGGGGTAGCCGCCCGCCTCCGGCCCGGGACGCCGGGGAGCGGAGCGCGGGCGCAGCGTGACGACGGGCACGCCGGGGACCCGGCCGCCCGGATCCCCGGCGCCCGGCGACCGCGAGGCGGTTGACGGGCGCCGGGCGGACCGGGACGGTGCCGTCGTCCCGGTCCGCACCGACGGCCCCGGCTGCACGGGGGCAGGAGGGGCTCCGTCATGGCCGGTCGGCGTCTCGACCAGCCGCCCCCGCCCGGGCGGCCCGGCGCGCGGACGGTCGCGGCCCGGCCGCGGGACGGCACGGTCGTGCAGCTGTCCGCCTCCGGCCGCGTGTGGACCTTCGACGGCTCCCGCGCGGTGGTGGTGGGCCGGGACCCCCGCAGCGACGTGCACCTGCCGGACGAGCGGGTCAGCCGCGCCCACCTGGCCGTGCGGCACGAGGCGCGCGGCTGGGTGCTGCAGGACCTCGGCAGCCGCAACGGCACCTCCCTCGACGGGAGGGCCGTGCCGCCCGGCACGGTGGGCGGGCCGCCCGGCCCGGCGGTGCCGCTGGAGCCCGGCCGGGAGCACCGGGTGCGGGTGGGCGGGCCCGGCGGACCGGAGCTGCTGGTCCGGTCCGTGTCCGGGGGGCACCGCCCGGGGGCGGACGCCGGCCCGGCCGCGGAGCGGGTGGTCGTCATCGGCCGCGACCCCGCCTGCGACGTCGTCGTCGCCGACGACCCGATGGTGTCCCGCCGCCACGCCGCCATCGAGCTCGACGCACCCGGCACCGCCGTCGTGCGGGACCTGGGCAGCTCGAACGGGACCTACCTGAACGGCTCGCGCCTGGCCGGCACGGCGGTCCTCACCGCCGGGGACACCATCGGCATGGGCGGCACGATGGTCACCTGGGACGGCCGGGAGGCGGTCCTGCCCGGCCGCCGCGCGGCGACCCTCAGCGCCCGGCACCTGGGCGTGTCCACCCGCGGCGGCAAGCGCCTGCTCGACGACGTCTCGCTCACCGTCCGGGCGGGCCAGCTCGTGGCGGTGATCGGCCCCTCCGGCGCCGGCAAGTCCACCCTCCTGGGTGCCCTCACCGGCCTGCGCCCCGCCGGCACGGGCCGGGTCACCTGGGACGGGCGGGACCTGTACGAGGGCTACGGCCACCTGCGCCACCTCATCGGGCTCGTGCCCCAGGACGACGTGCTGCACCGCCAGCTCACCGTCCGGCGGGCGCTCGGCTTCGCCGCCCGCCTGCGGCTGCCCCGCGACACCACCGCCGCCGAGCGGGACGAGCGGGTGCGCCGGGTCCTCGCCGAGGTCGGGCTGTCCGAGCAGGCCGACCAGCGGATCGACTCGCTCTCCGGCGGCCAGCGCAAGCGCACCTCCATCGCCCTCGAGCTGCTCACCGCGCCGCAGCTGCTCTTCCTCGACGAGCCCACCTCCGGCCTGGACCCGGGGCTGGACCGGCAGGTCATGGAGGGCCTGCGGGCGCTGGCCGACGGCGGCCGGGTGGTCCTCGTCGTCACCCACAGCGTGCTCGCCCTCGACCAGTGCGACCTGGTCCTGCTGCTCGCCACCGGCGGCCGGGTCGCCTTCTTCGGCCCGCCCGGGCAGCTGCTGTCGTTCTTCGGGGTGCCCGACCACGCGGCGGTCTTCCGGGCGCTGGACGACCCCGCCTGGGTCGCCCGGTTCGCCGCGTCCCCGGTCCGCCGGGCCTACGTCGGGGCGACGTCGGTGGAGGCGCGGCCCCCGCCGCCGGCCGGTGAGGCCCCGGCGCCGCCGCGACCGGCACCGGTCCGCCAGCTGGTCACCCTGGTCCGGCGCAACCTCGCCGTCGTGGCCGCCGACCGGTTGTTCCTGGCCCTGCTGGTCGGGATGCCGGTGGTGCTCGCGGTCATGGCGCACGCCTTCCCCGGCGAGGCCGGCCTGTCGCTGCGCGCGGCCGACGGGGACCCCGCCGAGGCGCAGCAGCGGATCATCGTGCTGGTGGTGGGCGCGGCCCTGATGGGCGCCGCGCTCGCGGTCCGGGAGTTCGTCGCCGAGCGCCCGATCTACCGCCGCGAGCACGCCGTGGGCCTGTCGCCGACCGCCTACCTCACCAGCAAGGTCCTCGTCGTGGGCGGGGCCGTCGCGGTCCAGTCGGTGGCCTTCACCCTGCTGGCGCTGATCGGGCTGCCCGGCCCCGACGACCCGCGGCTGCTGCCCTGGGGGCAGGCGGAGGTCGCCGTCGCGGCGGCCGCGGTGGGCGTGACGATGTGCATCGCCGCGCTGGCCGTCTCCGCGCTGGCCCGGTCCACCGACCAGACCATGCCCGCCCTGGTCGCGTTGGTGATGGGGCAGCTGGTGCTGTGCGGCGGGCTGTTCCCGCTGGCCGACCGCGCGGGCCTCGAGCAGTTCTCCTGGGCGCTGCCGGCCCGCGCCGGCTACGCGGCGATGGCCGCGACGGTGCAGCTGCAGCCCCTGTCCGGCCCCCAGCCGGACCCGCTGTTCACGCCCACCACCTCCCGCTGGGCGCTGGACCTGGGGCTGCTCGCCGCGCAGGCGGCGGTCTTCCTGGCCCTGACCGCCTGGGCGCTGGCGCGCTCGGTGGCGCGCCACGGTGCCCCGCGCTGACCGGCCCGCTCCGCACCGGGTCACGGCCAGTGCACGAGGCCGTCGTCGCCCAGGACGGCACCCCCGGACGGGCGGTGCGGGGCGAGCCGCCCGTCGGGCATCACGTGCGTGACCGGCACGCCGCGGGCCAGGACGGCGACGTCGGCGACCAGCCGCCGGTGGCAGCGCCACCACACGCCCTCGCTGCACATCACCGCGACCGTGGCGTGCGCCGCCTCGGCCAGCACGCCGTCGAGGGCGGCCGCGAACCCCGCGGTCCGGGTGTGCGCGGCGTAGGCGGCGAACTGGGCGACGGTCCACCAGCCGTCGGCCACCGGCTCGCCCGGGGGCAGCCGGCGCCGTCCGCCGAGCCGCTCCTCCCACCGGTAGCCGACGCCGGCGGCCGGCAGCCACTCCTCGAGCGCCTCCCGCCGGACGTCGGGGTTGCCGCGGCTGCCGGGGAAGCGGCGGACGTCGACCACGAGCTCCACACCGGCACCGGACAGCCGGGCGGCGAGGGCGGTCCGGTCGTCGGCCCCGTGGCCCACGGTGAGCAGCACGGGCACCCCCTACCCGCGCGGCGCGCGCCGCCGGGACCGCCTGCGGCTGCGGACGGTCCCGGGACGGGTGCGGGTCAGCCGGTGAACGCCAGCCAGACGGTGGCGGCGACGGTCAGGACGGCCAGGGTCAGGCCCGCGGCGGCTGCGGCGGGGAGCCGCCCGAGGACGGCGACGCCCGGCCCGCGGGCGTCGGGCTGTCCTCGATGCGGACGCGCGCCCGGGCGGTGGGCGGGGAGCTCACCGTGACCAGCGGTCCCGGCGGCACGCGCGTCGTCGCCGGCCTGCCCCTGGGGGCGGAGCGGTGACCGTCCGCGTGGTGGTGGCCGACGACCACCCGATGTACCGGTACGGGCTCCGCTCGGTGCTCGACGCCGCGCCGGAGGTCGAGGTGGTGGGCGAGGCCGCCGACGGCGCCGAGCTGCTCGCCCTCGTCGCCCGGACCGCGCCGGACGTCGTCCTCACCGACCTGGCGATGCCGCGGCTGCCGGGAATCGCCGCGATCGACGAGCTGACCCGCCGCCGGCCGGGCCTCGGGGTCCTCGTCCTGACCATGCACGAGGACGACGCCTCCCTCTTCGGCGCGCTGCGCGCCGGTGCCCGCGGCTACCTGCTCAAGGGCGCCGACGCCGCGGAGATCGTGCGTGCCGTGCTCGCCGTCGCCGACGGGGACGCCGTCTACGGGGGAGCGGTGGCCCGCCGGGTCGCGGACGCCCTGACCGGGACGGCTCCCCGTGCGCAGGCCTTCCCGGAGCTCACCGGCCGGGAGCGGGAGGTGCTCGAGCTGCTGGCCGCCGGGCTCCCCACCGGCCAGATCGCCCGCCGGCCGGCGCTGTCGGACAAGACGGTGCGCAACCACGTCTCCGCGGTGCTCACCGAGCTCCAGGCCCCCGACCGCGCCGCCGCCGTCGCCCGCGCGCGGGACGCCGGGCTGGGCTGAGCCGGTTCCACCCGCCGCCGGGCCGCCCCGGCCCCCCGGTCATGCTGGACGGCCGGGCGACGACGCCCGCGGAGGGGAGCGGTGTGAGCAGGGGGACGACGGACCGGGTGTCGCTGTGGCGGCTGCCGGCGATGCGGGCGCTGGTGGGGGCGACGACGCTCGGCTTCGCCAGCTACTGCCTGACCCTCGCCTCGCTGCCGGCGTACGCGGTGGCGGGCGGGGCGTCGGCCGACACCGCCGGCGTGGTGACCGCGGTCTTCCTGGCGGTGACCATCGCGGTGCAGTCGGTCGTCCCGGCGCTGACCGCGCGGTTCGGCCTGGGTCCGGTCCTCGCCGCCGGCCTCCTCGCGCTGGGTGCGCCCTCGCCGCTGTACGCCCTCGACGACGGCGTCCCCTGGCTGTCGGCGGTGTCGGCGGTGCGCGGCGCGGGCTTCGCGGTGCTCACCGTGCTCGGCGCGGTGCTCGCCGCGCAGGCCGCCCCGCCCGAGCGCCGCGGCGAGTCCATCGGTCTCTACGGGCTGGCGATCGCGGTGCCCAACCTGGTGGCGGTGCCGGCCGGGGTGGCGCTGGTGCTCGACGGCCACCCCGGCTGGCTGGCGTGGCTGGCCGCCTCGCCGGTGCTCGCGCTGCCGCTGGTGCCCGGGCTGGCCCGCTCGGTGCACTGGGAGGGCGGCGCCGGCACGTCCTCGCGCGCCGCCGCCCGCGCCGCACTGGCGCCGTCGGCGGTGCTGCTGCTGGTCACCCTCGCCGGCGGCGGCGTGGTCACCTTCCTGCCCATCGAGCGCCCCGACGGCGTCCTCGCGACGGCCGCACTCCTCGTCTTCGGCGTCACCGGCGCGCTCACCCGCTGGCGCGCCGGCCTGCTGGCCGACCGGGTCGGCACCGGCCGGCTGCTGCCCGCCGCCCTGGTCGCGGGCGCACTCGGGCTGGCCGCCGTCGCGCTGGGCCTGGTCACCGGCGACGCCGTCGTGCTGGCCGGGGCGGCGCTCTTCGGCGCCGGCTACGGCGCGGTGCAGAACCTGACGCTCGTCACCGCCTTCGCCCGCGCGGGGGAGGGCGGCTCGACCGCGGCCAGCGCGCTGTGGAACGCCTCCTTCGACGCGGGGACGGCGATCGGCGCGCTGGTCCTCGGGCTGGTCGCGGCCGGCGTCGGGCTGCCCTGGACCTACGTGCTGGTCGCCGGCGTCCTGCTGGCCGGGCTGCCGGTGGCCCGGACGGCGACCCGCGCGGCCTGAGCGCTCAGCGCAGCACCGAGGTCAGCAGCAGGCTCGTCTGGCTGTTGATCACCCCGGGCACCGACCGGATGCGGTTGAGCAGCCGGTCGAACTCCACGAGGTCGGCGGTGCGGTGCTCGGCGACGAGGTCCCACGCGCCGTTGGTCGAGTGCATGGACTCGATCTCCGGGAAGCCGCGCAGCCGCCGGATGACGTCGTCGGTGGAGCGGCCCTCCACCTCGACCAGCGACACCGCCCGGACCCCGCCCGCGGCGGCCTCGTCGCGCACCCGGACGGTGAACCCGACGATGACGTCCTCGGCCACGAGCCGGTCGAGGTGGCTGGTCACCGTCGCCCGGGTGACCCCGAGCCGGCGGGCCAGCGCGGCCACCGGCGCGCGGCCGTCCTCCCGCAGCGCCGCGAGCAGGCGGCGGTCGAGGTCGCTCAGATCGGCCATGCGCAGAACGTACGACTGATCTTGCTGAAGTGGTCGGTGTCTGGTCACAACGCGCGCCGTTCGCTCATTGTGTGTGCAGATCGCCCAGCAATACCGTTCCGGCATGACCGCGTTCGTCGACGTGCGCAACATGGTCCGCTGGACGGCCGAGACCGGGCCCGAGCGGATCATCGCCGGGATGTCCCGCTACGTGGAGGACGACTTCCGCCGGTGGGAGTCCTTCGACAAGATCGCCCGCGTCGGCAGCCACACGCCCTGGGGCGTGATCGAGCTGATGCCGACCAGCGACGGCGAGACCTACGCCTTCAAGTACGTCAACGGGCACCCGAGCAACCCGGCGCGCGGCTTCCAGACGGTGAGCGCCTTCGGGGCGCTGGCCGACGTCTCCAACGGCTACCCGGTCTTCCTCGCCGAGATGACCCTGCTCACCGCGCTGCGGACGGCGGCGACGTCGGCGATGGTCGCCCGCCTCCTCGCCCGGCCGGACTCCCGGCGCCTGGCGCTCATCGGCGCCGGCAGCCAGGCGGAGTTCCAGGCGCTGGGCATGCGCGGGGCGCTGGGCGTCAACGACGTCGCGGTCTGGGACACCGACCCGGCCGCGACGGCCAAGCTGGTCCGCAACCTGGAGCCGCTGGGCTTCGACGTGACGGTGGCGTCCTCCGGCCGGGAGGCCGTGCGCGGCGCGGACGTCGTCACCACCTGCACGGCCGACAAGGCCCGGGCCACCGTGCTGCAGGCCGACTGGATCGAGCCGGGCATGCACCTCAACGCCATCGGCGGCGACTGCCCCGGCAAGACCGAGCTGGACCCCACGATCCTGCTGCGCGAGGACGTCGAGGTCTTCGTCGAGTTCCCGCCGCAGACCCGCATCGAGGGCGAGATCCAGGCGATGCCGGCCGACTTCCCGGTCACCGAGCTGTGGCAGGTGCTCACCGGCCGGGCGGCCGGGCGCACCTCGGCGGCCCAGGTGACGCTGTTCGACTCCGTCGGGTTCGCGGTCGAGGACCTCTCGGCGCTGCGCTACGTCCGCGACGCGGTCGCCGGCACGCCGTGGGTCGACGACATCGACCTGGTCGCCGAGCCGGACGACCCCAAGGACCTGTTCGGGATGGTCGCGGCGTTCACACCGATCCCCTCGTGACGGCCGGGGCCGCCGCCCGGGCCGCGCCGGGTCGTCGAGGCGTCGGCCCGGCTGCTGCCGGTCGCCGTCCCGACGGTCGAGCTCGCCGGCGGCCCGGTGCGCTGCACGGTCGCCGGGGTGCACCTGGACCTGCGCACCGCGGCCGTCCCGGCCGCGGTCCGACCCCCGGGCTCAGGAGACGCGGTCGGCCGCGGCCTGCAGCGAGCGGATGAGCAGCAGCTCCTCGCCGGAGCGGCGCAGCCACTGCCGCAGCGCGGCGACGTCGGTGCGGGCGGCGTCCCGGACCGCCCCGAGCCGCAGCTGTCGGGTGTTGGCCTGCGCCCGCTGCGCCGGCGGCAGCGCGCGCCCCTCGGCCCGGGCCTGCGCGGTGAGCGCCGCGCCGACGTAGACCAGGTCGCGCACCCCGTCGACCTCGGCCAGCAGCGCGTCTGCGCCGGCGTCGTCACCGGCCTCGAGGCGGGTCAGCAGCAGGTCGGCGCGCTCGCGCCCCAGGGCGGCGGGATCGGGGGAGGTCACCCCTCCACGGTGCCAGCCCGCCCCCTCCGTACGGACGGAGGGGCGGGCCGGGCCCGGGCGACCTAGGCGTCGCGGCGGGTGAAGGCGACCGCGGCGACGGCGAGGACGACGGCGACCTCGGCGGCGAAGACGGTGAACCCGACCCACGGCTCGAGCAGCAGCGGGTTGAACGACTCCGGCATCGCGATCCGCGAGCCCGCGTTGCCCGGCATGAGCTTGGTGAGCCACTCGCCCAGGGCACCGGGCAGCAGCATCACCAGGTTGCCGACGAGGAACACCAGCGCGAGCACCACCGACACCGCGGCGGCGGTGGAGCGCACCAGCAGCCCGACGGCCATCGCGAACAGCCCGAGACCGGCCATGTAGAGGCCGCTGCCGAGCAGCGAGCGCAGCACCCCGTCGTCGCCGAGGGACAGGCCGATGCCCTCCGCGGACAGGAACGCGTTGCCGCCGACCCAGCCGAGGACGGCGGTGACCACGCCGGCGACGAACAGCACCGCGGCGAGCACCAGCGCCTTGGCGGTGAGCACGGTCCCGCGGCGCGGGGTGGCGGCGAGGGTCGCCCGGATCATCCCGGTGCCGTACTCGGCGGTGACCGTGAGCGCGCCGAGGACGACGGCGGTGACCTGGGCGAACAGCAGCCCCCAGGTGATGAACGCGCCGACCGGCTCGCCGGTCTCCCCGGCGGCCAGGTCGGGGGCGACCAGCGCGCACACCAGCGTGGTGAGCCCGGCGCCCAGGCCGACCATCGCGGCCACCGACCAGCCGGTGGAGCGCACCGACCACAGCTTGATCCACTCGGCGTGCAGGGCGCGGGGCAGCCCGGCGGTCGCGGCCGGGGCGGGGGAGGACGCGCGGGGCGCGGCCAGGGTGGAGGCGGTCACCGGGTCACCTCGGCGGGGCGGGCGGCGGCGTACTCGACGCTGCCGGCGGTCAGGGTCATGAAGGCGTCCTCGAGGGAGGACCGGACGAGGCCGAGCTCGTGCAGCACCAGGCCGGCGCCGGCGGCGAGCTCGCCGGTGGCGGCGGCGTCGACGCCCTGGACGCGCAGCTCGTCGCCGTCGCGGGTGACGTCGGCGCCCGAGCGCCGCAGCAGCTCGGCGAGGTCGGCCGGCCGGGGCGTGCGGACGCGCACGTAGGAGGCGGCGTGCTCGGCGATGAAGTCCGCCGTCGGGCAGTCGGCGAGCACCCGGCCGCGGCCGATGACGACCAGGTGGTCGGCGGTCAGCGCCATCTCGGCCATGAGGTGGCTGGACACCAGCACCGTGCGGCCCTCGGCGGCGAGGTCGCGGGCCAGGGTCCGCACCCAGCGGATGCCCTCGGGGTCCAGCCCGTTGACCGGCTCGTCGAGGACGACGACCGGCGGGTCCCCGAGCAGCGCGGCCGCGATGCCCAGCCGCTGCCCCATGCCGAGGGAGAACCGGCCCACCCGCTGCCCGGCCACCGCCTCCAGCCCGACCAGGCCGAGGACCTCGTCGACGCGGGCGGCGGGGATGCCGTTGGACGCGGCCATCCAGCGCAGGTGCGCCCAGGCGGTGCGGCCCGGGTGCAGTGCGCGGGCCTCCAGCAGCGCGCCGACCGCGCGCAGCGGGGCGGGGCAGTCGAGGTAGCGGATGCCGTCGACGGTGACCGTGCCCTCGGTGGGCCGGTCCAGGCCGATGACCATCCGCATCGTCGTCGACTTGCCGGCGCCGTTGGGGCCGAGGAAGCCGGTCACCCGGCCCGGCCGGACGGTGAAGGAGACGCGGTCGACGGCGACCCGGTCGCCGTAGCGCTTGGTGAGGCCGCTGGCGACGATCACGGGGTCACCGCCGGGGTGGGGGAGGGCTGCGAGGTCATGCCGGGAAGGCTCTCGGCAGCGGGGTGCCCGGCACATCGGGGAGGACCCCCGGCCCGACCCTGGACCGTCCCCCACCCGGTGCTGGGGGACGCCCCCGGTCAGGCGGTGCGGGGCAGGTCGGCGGGGAGCAGCCGGCGCAGGGTCACCGCCGCCGTCCGGCCGGCCCGGTTGGCGCCGATCGTGCTCGCGCTGGGCCCGTAGCCGACCAGCTGGAGGCGCGGCTCGTCGACGGCGGAGGTGCCGTCGAGCCGGATGACGCCGTCGCGGGTGCGCAGCCGCAGCGGGGCCAGGTGGCCGACCGCGGCGCGGAAGCCGGTGGCCCACAGGATCACGTCGGCGGCGACGGACCGGCCGTCGTCCCAGGCGACGCCGCCGGGGGCGATCCGGTCGAACACCGGCAGCCGGGTGAGGACGCCGTCGTCCAGGGCGCGGCGCACCCACGGGGTGACCACCAGCCCGGTCGCGCCGACGACGCTGCCGGGCATCCGGCCGGCGCGGACCGCGGCCTCGACGCGGGCCACCGCCTCCCGGCCCTGCTCCTCGCCGAAGGGACCCTCCCGCCAGACCGGCGCGCGGCGGGTCACCCAGGTCGTGCGGGCGACCGGCGCGATCTCCCCGAGCAGCTGGACCGCCGAGGCGCCGCCCCCGACGACCACGACCGACAGTCCGGCGAACTCCTCCGCACCGCGGTAGCCGACGGTGTGCAGCTGCCGGCCGCGGAAGGTCTCCTGGCCCGGGTAGTGCGGCACGAACGGCCGCGTCCAGGTGCCGGTGGCGTTGACCAGGCCCCGCGCCCGCCGCGTCCCGCGGTCGGACTCCACGACGAAGCGGCCGTCGTCGCCGCGGCGGACGGCCGACACCCGCACCGGCCGCCGGACCGGCAGGGCGAAGCGCCGCTCGTACCCGGCGAAGTAGGCCGGCACCGCCTCGGCGGCGGACAGGTCCTCCGACGCCGGCGCGAACGGCAGGCCCGGCAGCTCGTGCACCCGGTGCGTCGTCGCGAGGGTCAGCGAGGGCCAGCGGTGCTGCCAGGCCCCGCCGGGCGCCGCGTCGGCGTCGAGGACGACGAAGCCGCTGCCGGGCGCGAAGCCCTGGCGGGCCAGGTGGTACGCGGCGCTCAGGCCGGCCTGGCCCGCGCCGATCACCACGACGTCGACGTCCCGCGGGCTGCTCACGCCCGCGGAACGCTCCCCGGCCCGCCGCTATGCCGGGGCGAGCCGGCCGAGGTCCGCGCCGGCCAGCGGCACCGACGCCGGGTCGTACCCGAACCGGACGACGACCGCCCCCGGCCGGGCCTCGACCAGCCACGCGGTGCGCGGCTCGCCGCTCTCGGGCGTGTAGGTCCAGCGGTCGGCGAGCAGCGCCAGCCCGCGCTCGCGCAGGAAGGCGACCGCCTGCTCGCGGGTGGGGAACCGCCGCAGCGGCATGCCGGGGACGGCGTGCGCCGTCCACCCGTCCCGGCCGTCGGCAGCGGTCAGGTGGCCGACGAGCTCGCCGTCCTCCGGACGGTGCACCGGCTCGAGCCCGGGGGTGGTCGTCATGCCCTCCATGCTGGGGACGGGATCAACCGGTTTCCGGCCGCCAGGCGTCGGCGTGGTCCTCCACGAACCGGCGCAGGGGAGTCGGCTCCCGGCCCAGCAGGCGGGCGAGGTCGTCGGTGGTGCGCGCGGCCAGGCCGAGCCGGGTGGTCGTGAACAGCAGGGTCATGACCATCACCAGTCCGGGAGGCGTGCCCTCGGCCAGCTGCTGGCGCACGAAGGCGACCGCTCCTGGCCGCGGGTAGACGACCGGGCGGCCCAGCACCGCCGACAGGGTCGCCGCGATCTCGGCGAAGGTCGGCGCCTCCCGGCCGGTCAGCTCGTAGGCCCGCCCCTCGTGGCCCGGCTCCGTCAGCGCCGTGGCGGCCACCTCGGCGAGGTCGCGGACGTCGACGTGGGCGGTCCGGCCGTTCCCGGCCGGCACCGAGATCCGCGACCGGTCCCGGATCTCCTCGCGGTGCACGGTGAGCAGGTTCTGGAAGAAGTTGGCCGGCCGCAGGTGGGTCCAGGCCAGGCCGGTGGCCTCCACCCGCTTCTCCAGGGCCCGGTGCGGGAGCAGCGGGTTGCGCCCGGCGGCCTGCACGGACAGCAGGACGACCCGCCGCACCCCGGCGGCGACGACCGCGTCGAGGAAGGGCTGCAGGCGCTCGACCCGGGCGACGTCCGGCGGGCGGAGCAGGAACAGCGCCTCGGCGCCGTCGAGGGCGGCCGGCCAGGAGGCGGGGTCCTCCAGGTCCAGCCGTACGGCGGGGACGCCGGCCGGGAGCGCCGTGGCCGCCCGCTGCGGGTCGCGCGCGCCGGCCCGGACGGAGGCCCCGCGGCGGGCCAGCCGGCGGACGACCTCGCTCCCGACCGTGCCGGTGGCCCCGGCGACGAGCACGGTCACCGGTCGCCGGCCACGACGAACGGCGCCGCCGAGAGCCAGTCCCGTCCCTCGGCCAGTTCCACCAGGGCGAGGGCGGCGTCCGCCTTGGCCAGCGGAGCCGCGCGCAGCCCCGGCGCCTCGGTCGTCAGCCGGTACCGGCCGGTGCCCGGCCGGTCGGCCAGCCGCGGCGGGCGCACCTGGGTCCAGTCCAGGTCCGAGCCGGCGAGCACCCGGTACTCGCCCTCCTTGTCCTCGACGACGTCCCGTGCCAGCCGGTGGGTCAGACCCGAGACGAGGCGGGCGCCGCGTCCCTTGCGGTCGCCGGGCAGGTCCGCCCCCGCGCCGGAGATCCCCACGAACCGGTGCACCCCGGCCCCGCGCATGGCCGCGACCACCCCCGGCAGCGCCGTCCGGCCGACGTCCCCGCCCGAGGACCGGGTGACCCCGACGCACCACAGGACGGCGTCGGCGCCGCGCACCGCCCCGGCCACCAGGGCGGCGTCACGGACGTCCCCGGGGCACTCGACGGCCGCCGGCAGGCCCGTCGCCCGGCGGGCCACCGCGACCACCGCGTGCCCGCGCTCGGCCGCCAGCCGCACGGCGTGCCGGCCGACGCCGCCCGCCGCTCCGAACACCACGATCCGCACCCCGGCCTCCTGTCGTCAGGTTCCCTGTCGACAGCGTGTCAGGTAACCTGACGACCGTGCAACGGCGGGACGAGCTGCCGCTGGCCTACCTGCTGCTGCAGGCCGGCCGGTCCTTCGACGCCGTCCTCCGGGAGGAGCTCGCGGCCCGGGGGTGGCCGCGGCTGTCGGCGGCGCAGTCCCTGGTCTTCGCCTTCCTCGAGCCGGACGGGGTCGCCCCGGCGGAGCTGGCCCGGCGGCTGGGCACCACCCGGCAGGCCCAGCAGGACCTCGTCGCCGGCCTGGTCCGCCTGGGCCTGGTCGAGACGGTCGCGGACCCCGCCCGGTCCCGCGGGCGCCTGGTCCGCCTGACCACCGCCGGCCGGCGACTCGCCCGCGACGCCGGCGCCGTCCTCGCCGGGCTGGAGGAGGACCTCGGCGAGCACGCCGCGGACCTGCGCCGGCTGCTCGACGACGTCACCCGGGCCACGGAGCGGAGGCGGTCCCGGGGCGCCGACCGGGCGCCCGGCGCGACGACCGCCTGAGCGGTCCGCGGCCCCTGCGCGACCGGGGCCGTTTCCCGGTGGCGGACGCCGGGCACGGCTGCGGCAGCGCCGGTGTGCAGGGCCCGGCACGAGGAGAGGGGCGCTGCGTGCGCGCGATGGTCTACCGCGGGCCGTACAAGGTCCGCGTCGAGGACAAGGACGTCCCGTCGATCGAGCACCCGAACGACGCGATCGTCCGGGTCACCCTGGCCGCGATCTGCGGCTCGGACCTGCACCTCTACCACGGCCTGATGCCGGACACCCGGATCGGCCACACGTTCGGCCACGAGTTCATCGGCGTCGTCGAGCAGGTCGGCCCCTCCGTGCGGAACCTGCAGGTGGGCGACCGGGTGATGGTGCCGTTCAACGTCTTCTGCGGGTCGTGCTGGTTCTGCGCCCGCGGCCTGTACTCCAACTGCCACAACGTCAACCCGAACGCCACCGCCGTCGGCGGCATCTACGGCTACTCGCACACCACCGGCGGCTACGACGGCGGCCAGTCGCAGTACGTCCGCGTCCCGTTCGCCGACGTCGGGCCGGTGCGGATCCCCGAGTGGATGCACGACGAGGACGCCGTCGTGATGACCGACGCCGCGGCCACCGGCTACTTCGGTGCCCAGCTGGGCGAGATCGCCGAGGGGGACACCGTGGTCGTGCTCGGCGCGGGGCCGGTCGGGCTGGTCGCCGCGCAGTCGGCCTGGCTGATGGGCGCCGGCCGGGTGATCGTGGTCGACCACCTGCAGGAGCGGCTGGAGAAGGCGCGGACCATGGCCCACGCCGAGACGCTGGACTACGACGAGCACGACGACGTCGTGGTCGAGATGAAGAAGCAGACCGACTACCTGGGAGCCGACGTCGTCATCGAGGCGGTCGGCGCGGAGGCCGACGGCAACTTCCTGCAGCACGTCACGGGGACCAAGCTCAAGCTGCAGGGCGGGTCACCGGTCGCGCTCAACTGGGCGATCGACGGCGTGCGCAAGGGCGGCACGGTGTCGGTCGTCGGCGCCTACGGACCGATCCCCAACGCGGTGAAGTTCGGCGACGCGCTCAACAAGGGGCTCACGCTGCGGATGAACCAGACGCCGGTGAAGCGGCAGTGGCCGCGGATGTTCGAGCACGTCCGCAACGGCCACCTGACCCCGCGCGAGGTGGTCACGCACCGCTTCCCGCTGGAGCACATCGCGGAGGCGTACCACGTGTTCTCCAGCAAGCTCGACGGCTGCATCAAGCCGGTGATCCTGCCCGACGCGGCCTGAGGGGCGACCATGACCGAGTCCGACATCCCGAGCGCGTACGTCCGCGACAAGCGCACCCCGACGCCGAGCCGCGAGGAGCTGCGGGCCCGCATCCCCGGGTGGGGCGCCGACCTCGACCCGGCCGACCGGCCGTCCCACCCGAAGCTGCAGTACCCGGCCGACACCGGCGCCCACTGGGACTTCCCCGAGCGCCAGCCGGGCAGCGAGGGCCGGGAGCACTCGATCGAGCACGCCTTCGTGACGCCGGTGTTCGGCACCGCGCAGCCGCTGCGCGGCCTGCCCGGGGCGATCCGCCGGTTCGCCTACGCCCGTTTCAGCGAGGGCCGGCTCGCGCACTGGTTGCTGCTGGTCGTCGGCGACCGCGTGGACGCCTGGGAGCACCACCTGCGGTCGTTCGCCTCCGGCCGGCCCGACGTGCCCGCCACCGGCCTGCGGACCGAGTTCACCCGCGGCGGCCTGCGCTCGCGCCGCGGGCGCTCGGACGTCCGGCACCAGCTGCTCGACCCGGTGGTCGTCGCCGGGCCGTGGCTCGCCGGCGCCGGGGCCACGGTGCTCGGCGTCCGCCGGGTGGTGCGCGCCGTCCGCGGCTGACCCGGCCCGCCCGGGGCCGCTACGGTCCCGGGCGTGACGCCGCTCGACGAGCTGCCCCGGATCGGTGCCCCGGCGACCGGGGCCCTGCGGCTGGCCGGCTACACGCGACTCGACCAGCTGGCCGGCGTGCCGCGGGCGAGCCTGGCCGCGCTGCACGGCGTGGGCCCGAAGGCACTGCGCATCCTGGACGGGGCGCTGGCCGAGCACGGGCTGCGGCTGGGCTGAGCCGGAGGTCCGGACCGGCGTGTTCGTGCGGATCTGGGAGTACGAGGTCGCCCCCGCGGCCGTGCAGCGGTTCGTCGCGGCCTACGGGGCGGACGGGGACTGGGCGCGGCTGTTCCGCCGGCGCGACGGGTACGCCGGCACGGAGCTGTTCCGCGGCGCGGAGGGTGGGAGCCGCTTCCTCACCGTCGACCGCTGGCGGGACCGGGGCGCCTGGACCGCCTTCCTCGACCGGGAGCGGGAGGCGTACCGGGCCCTCGACGCGGAGCTCGCCCCGCTGACGACGCGCCAGCGGCCGCTGCTCGAGGGGACGGTCCCCGACGACGGCCCGTGAGACGACGGGAGCGGCCCCTCCCGCCGGGGAGGAGCCGCTCCCGTGTGCTGTGCGCCATCAGGGACTCGAACCCCGAACCCGCTGATTAAGAGTCAGCTGCTCTGCCAATTGAGCTAATGGCGCGTGTCTCCCGGCTGCCCGGGTCACGAGGGAGAACGATACCAGCGGTCGACGGCGTCCCGCTCGGGGGCCCCGGGTGGCGGACGCCACGGTTCCGTGATCCAGCGTGGACACTGGAGCGGGTACGCCCGTGCCCACGTGCACGGGCGACCACGCCGAGACGAGGGGGCAACACGGTGCGACGGACGGCTGCGCTGGTCACGGCGGGGGCGCTGGTCCTGCTCAGCGGGTGCCAGGGCGGCGACGACGGGGCGTCGGCGTCGGCGTCGGCGTCGTCGTCGGCGTCGTCCCCGGCCCCGACGTCCGCCGACGCGGCCCCCGCGCAGCTGCAGCTCGCCCCGGCCGACGGCGCGGTCGACGTCGCCCCGGCCGACCCGGTGGAGATCTCCGTCACCGACGGCGACCTCGCCGACGTCACCGTCACCGACCGCGCCGGCGCGGACGTGCCCGGCCAGGTGGCCGACGGCGAGACCGAGGGCACCGAGGTCTGGACGCCGGACCAGGACCTCACCTACGGCAGCACCTACACGCTCACCGCCACCGCGACCAACGCCGACGGCGAGCGGGCCGAGGCGAGGAGCACCTTCACCACCGTGGACCCGGAGACGGTCACCACCCCCTCGATCGGCCCGCTGGACGGCCAGACGGTGGGCGTCGGCATGCCGATCCGCGTGTACTTCGAGCAGCCGGTCGCCGACAAGGCCGCCGCCGAGAGCCACCTGCTGGTCACCAGCTCGAACCCCACCGACGGCGTCTGGAGCTGGCTCAGCGACACCGAGGTGCACTTCCGCCCGTCGCAGTACTGGCCGGCGCAGACCGACGTGACGCTCGAGGCCGACCTCTACGGCGTCGACCTCGGCGACGGCATCTGGGGCGAGAAGGACCGCACGGTCTCCTTCCGCATCGGCGACCGGCACGTGTCCGTCGCCGACGCCGCGACCCACCGCATGCAGGTCTACGACGGCGACCGGCTGGTGCAGGACTGGCCGATGAGCGCCGGCAGCCCGGACAACCCGAGCTACAACGGCCCGCACGTGGTCACCGAGCTCAACGCCGACCGGGTCATGGACTCCAGCACCTACGGCGTGCCGGTCGACAGCCCCGAGGGTTACCGCACGCCGGTGAAGTGGGCCGTGCGGCTGTCCGACAGCGGCGAGTTCGTGCACGGTGCCCCGTGGTCGGTGGCGCAGCAGGGCCGGGAGAACGTCTCCCACGGCTGCATCAACCTCTCGGACGAGAACGCCCGCTGGTTCTACGAGTTCTCCCAGCCCGGGGACGTCGTCGAGATCGTCAACTCCGACGCCGGCCCGCTCACCTCGCCGATCGCGGACTGGACCATCCCGTGGGACCAGTGGCAGGCGGGTTCCGCGCTGAAGTGATCTCCGTTTCCCGGGCCGCTCACCAGGGCACTCCCGAGTCGATCTCGGGAGGGAGAGCGTCGTGGACACCTGGTTGATCGTGCTCATCGCCGTCGTGGCCGTCGTCGTGCTGGCGCTGATCGGGCTCGCCCTGGCCAAGCGCAGCCGGGTGGCCGGTGCACGCCGCCGCGAGCAGCAGCGCGCCCAGGCGCGCGAGCAGCTCGAGGAGGCCCGGCTGCGCGGCGTGCAGGCGGAGAAGGAGCAGGCGCTGGCCGAGGAGCAGGCCGCCCGCGCCCGCCGGGAGCGCGCCGAGGTCGAGGAGCGCACCCGCCTGGCCGAGCAGGAGGCCCGGCAGCGGGCCGCGGCGGCCCAGGAGCACGCCTCGGCGGCGGACAAGCTGCGGGCGGAGGCCGAACGGCTGGCCCCGGGCCTGTCCGACCGGCACGCCGACGGGCACCCCGGCCGGACCGCCGAGGGCTCGGAGGGCTCCACGCGCCTCTGAGCGGGCCTCCCGCTCAGTTCCGGCGCCGGCCGCGGTCTGCAGTGCCGGGAGGGACCCGCGGGGTCCCGCCGACGCAGCGGAGGCACCGTGACCGACCTGCTCGCCATCGGCACGCGCAAGGGGCTGTGGCTGGCCCGCAGCGACGACGGGCGCCGCACCTGGGCCGTGGACGGGCCGCACCTGCTCGCGCAGGAGGTGGCGGCGGTCGGCATCGACACCCGGGGCAGTGACACCCACGGCGGGGCGCCGCGGGTGCTGGCCGGGGTCCAGTACGGCCACTGGGGCCCGACCGTCACCTGGTCCGACGACCTGGGCCGCACCTGGGCCGAGACCGAGCAGGGCGCGATCCGCTTCCCGGCCGACACCGGGGCCGCGCTGGCCCGCGTCTGGCAGATCCGCCCGGACACCGCGGACCGTCCCGGCGTCGTGTGGGCCGGGTGCGAGCCGCACTCGCTGTGGCGCAGCGACGACGGCGGCCGCACCTTCGCGCTGGTCCGCGGTCTGTGGGACCACCCGCACCGGCCGACCTGGGAGCCGGGCGCCGGCGGGGGCGCGGTGCACACCGTCCTGCCGCACCCCACGACCGACCGGGTGCTGGTGGCGATGAGCACCGGCGGCGTCTACGCCAGCGACGACGGCGGGGCGACCTGGGCGCCGCGCAACGCCGGCATCACCGCGCCGTTCCTGCCCGACCCGCCGCCGGAGTACGGGCAGTGCGTGCACAAGGTCGCCGCCGACGCGGGCGACCCCGACCGCTTCTACGCGCAGAACCACTTCGGCGTCTTCCGCACCGACGACGGCGGCGCGTCCTGGACCTCGATCGCCGCCGGGCTGCCGGTCGACTTCGGCTTCCCGGTGGCCGCCTCGCCGCGCACCCCGGGCACCGCGTGGGTGGTGCCGCTGGTGGCCGACGCCGAGCGGGTGCCGCCCGGCGGGCGGCTGCGGGTGCACCGGACCCGCGACGCCGGGGCCACGTGGACCGAGCTGGGCGCGGGGCTGCCCGACGGGTCCTGGACCGCCGTGCTGCGCGACGCCGTCTGCGTCGACGAGGGCGACCCGACCGGCGTCTACGTGGGCACCCGGGACGGCTGCGTCTACGCCAGCGCCGACGAGGGCGACACCTTCACCACGGTCGCCGAGCACCTGCCCGACGTCCTGTGCGTCCGCGCGGCGGTGCTGCCGTGACGGTCGAGGTGGTGCTGCCGGGCGTGCTGGCCGACCTGGCCGGCGGCGTCCGGCGGCTGCGGGTGGACCCGGGCGACGCGACGCTGGCCGGCCTGCTCGACGCGCTGGCGGTCACCCACCCGGTGCTGGAGCGGAGGATCCGCGACGAGGCAGGGGAGGTGCGCCGCTTCGTCAACGTCTACGTCGACGGCGACGACGTCCGCTTCTCGGCGGGCCTGGCGACGCCGGTGACCGCCGGGTCGGTGGTGCAGGTGCTGCCCTCGGTGGCGGGCGGCTGAGGACCCCTCAGAGGCGGGCCAGCTCCGCGCACTCCCGGCAGAGCTGGTGCTCCGCGTACTCCTCCGGCGGCCACTCCGTCTGCTCGTCCACCGCCACGTACGCGCCGCACAGCGACTTGCGGCTGCGGCCGGTGACCCGGCCGATCGTCGCGTGCGCCGGACCGATCTGCCGGGGCTGCAGGCCCTCGGGGCTGTCGACCGAGCCGACCATCACGACCGAGTGCGCGGTCCCGTAGGAGAAGGCAGTGGTCATGCCGCCAGGGTCCGAGGCGGCGCGGCGGTGGGCCAGCACCGCCCGGTGCGTGTCCGGATCGGAGCGGCGCACCCGCCCCTGCCGTCACAGGCGGCACAGCGGGGTCAGGCGCCGGGGGCCCCGTCCGGGGTCGCTGATCCGCGCGGCGGCCGCGTCGATCCACGGCAGGCCGGTGTCCGGGCCCTCCGTCGTCGCGACGGCCCGCACCGCGGCCGTCGTGACCTCCAGCGGCTGCCCGGGCACGCGGTCGGAGGCCAGCTCGTACGGGAGCAGGGCCTTGAGCCGGCTCTCCAGGGACATGCCGTCCAGCTGCTCCCGCCAGTCCCCCACGGGGGAGCGGTGCCTGGGGGAGGGCCGGTCCATGCGTGTCTCCGGAACTCCGACGCCGTGGTCCCCGCGGGCGGCCGGGAGGCGGTCCGGGTCGCGGGGGACCATGGCCCGGTGACCGCCTCCCCGCGGGCGCTGGCGCCGCTGCGCTCGGCGGCCTACCGCCGGCTGGCGCTCTCCCTGGCCCTGTCGCTCGTGGCCAACGGCGCCTGGGCGGTGACCGCCGTCTGGCAGGTGGTGGCCCTCGGCGGCGGGCCGGCGGAGCTGTCGCTGGTGACCGGCGCCTCCGCGGTCGGGACGCTGGCGACGGCGCTGCCCGGCGGGGTGCTCGCCGACCGGGTGCCGCAGCGCCACCTGCTGGTCGCGGTCACCCTGCTGGCGGCGGTGCCGGTGGGCCTCGCCGGGGCGCTGTCGGTGGCCGGCGCGCTGCCGCTGCCGCTGCTCGCCGTCGCCGGGCTGCTCGGCGGAGCCGGGCTCGGCCTGCACTACCCGGCCTACTCCGCACTGGTCCCCGCGCTGCTGCCGGAGGACCAGCTGCTGGCCGCCAACGGCCTCGAGGGTGCGATGCGGCCGCTGCTGTACCAGGTCACCGGGCCCGCGCTGGCCGCGCTGCTGGTGGCGGCGGCCTCTCCGGGCGCGGCACTGCTGGCCACGGCGGCCACCTCGCTCGCGGCCACCGTCTGCGTCCTCGGGCTGCCGCTGCTGCCCGCGCACCGCGCCGCGGACGGGCCGGCGCACCCGGCGCGGGCGCTGGTCGCCGACCTGCGCGAGGGCCTGGCCTTCCTCGTGCGCACCCGCTGGCTGCTGGCCACGCTGCTGTTCGGTTCGCTGATGCTGCTGGTCACCACCGGGCCGCTGCAGGTCCTGACGCCGTTCGCCGTGCGCGAGCACGCCGGCGGCGGTCCCGTCGAGCACTCCCTGGTGCTCGCCGGCTCCGGCGTCGGCGGCGCGCTGAGCTCGCTCGTCGTCGCCTCGCGGCCCCTGCCGCGCCGCTACCTCACGACGACGACGCTGCTGTGGGCCGCCGGCTGCCTGCCGCTGGTCGCCTTCGGCACCGCGACGTCGGTGCCGGTCATGGTCGGCGCCGCCGTCCTCGTCGGCGCCGGGGTGCACGGCGGGATGACCATCTGGGGCACCCTGCTGCAGCGCCGCGTCCCGCCGGCACTGCTCGGCCGCGTGTCCAGCCTCGACTTCGTCGTCTCGGGCGCGCTGGTGCCGGTGTCGGTGGCCCTGGCCGGGCCGGTGGGCGAGGGCGCCGGTCTGCGGGCGGCGTTCCTCGTGGCGGGCCTGGCGCCGCCGGTGCTGGCCGCGATCACCCTCTTGGTCGCCCGGCTGCCCGCCGACGAGCGCGCCCACCCCTTGGACCGGCCGGTACCGGAACCGGACGCCGGCCTGTGAGGGGCGCGGCATCGGCTACGGTCAGGGGAGCACCAGGTGTCCAACCTCGGGCACCCGGTACCTCGGCCCCCCGGCCCACGCCACGGAGACCACCTGTGGTCGACCACCTCCCCGCGGAGCGCCCGCGCGCCGGCGCCGACGGCCGGTCGCGTCCCTCGCGCGGCGACACCTCGGCGGCCGTCGCCGCCGCCCTGCAGCGGGCCGCCGACCAGGTCGCCCGCATGGAGAAGAACCTGCTCGTCGCCGACGAGCAGATGGCCCACCTGCACACCGCCCTGGAGTCGAACCGGCGCATCGGCATGGCGATCGGCATCCTCATGGCGCTGCGCAAGGTCGACGAGGAGGCCGCGTTCGGCCTGCTCAGGACCGCCAGCAGCCACCGCAACGTCAAGCTGCGCCAGGTGGCCGAGGAGGTCATCCGCACGGGGACGGTGGACTGACCGCCCCGCGCGCACTCAGCGGTCCTGGGCCCGGTCGACCGCGGCCTGCTCCCGGTCCGCCCGGGCGACGACCCGGTCGCGGGCCGCCGCGTCCCGGTCGGCGGCGGCCGCCGACCGGTCACGGGCCGCGGCCTTGCGGTCGGCCTCCTGGGCGTCGCGGTCGGCGCGGGCGGCGTCCCGGTCGGCCGCCCTGTCCCCGCCGGCGGTCGCGTGCCGGTGCCCGGCGGCCGTCATGCGCTCGACGGCGCGCGCGTCGCGGTCCTCGGCGTCGCGGTCACGCTCGCGGGCGTCGGCGTCCCGCTCGGCGGCCGCGTCGTCGCGGTCCCAGCCGCCGGTGACGGGGTCGCGCGCGCCGGGGTGGCGGCGTCCCGTCCCGGGGGGAGTGGTGTCCGGCACGCGTCCCTCCTCGGCTCGACGGGGCGCTGGGACCCATCCTGGCCCGTCCGCGGCACCTCCGCACCCCCCAGAACGGCGGAGGCCCCGGCCTGGGAACCCGGGCGGAGCCGCTGCGCGCAGGGTGGGTCACGGGGCCGGAACCCGCGGGTGGGGCCGGTGTGCGGGCCCGGTGACCCGGCAGGTGCGGAGCACGTGGAGCAGCCCCGGACCCGCGCGCGGGCCGGGGGCTGCTCCGGGTGGGACGGTCAGAGGGACAGGTGGTCGATGACGGCCGCGGTGACGTCCTCCGTGCCGGCGGTCCCGCCGACGTCGCGGGTGCGGATGCCCTTGCCCGAGGTGACCTCGATGGCGTGCTGGACGGCCTTGGCCTCGTCGTGCAGGCCGAGGTGCTCGAGCATCAGCGCCGCGCTGCCGATGGCGCCGACGGGGTTGCAGATCCCCTGGCCGGCGATGTCGGGCGCGGAGCCGTGGACCGGCTCGAACATCGAGGGGAAGCGCCGCTCCGGGTTGAGGTTGGCGCTGGCCGCCAGGCCGAGGCTGCCGGCGAGGGCGCTGCCGAGGTCGGAGAGGATGTCGGCGTTGAGGTTGGACGCGACGACGACGGAGAGGTCCTCGGGGCGCAGGACGAACTTGGCGGCCATCGCGTCGACCAGCACGCTCTCGGTCTCCACGTCCGGGTACTCGGTGGCGACGCGCTTGAACACGTCGTCCCAGAGCACCATGCCGTACTGCTGGGCGTTGCTCTTGGTGACGCTGGAGACCTTCTTGCGGGGCCGGGTGCGGGCCAGGTCGAAGGCGAACCGGATGATCCGCTCGCAGCCCACCTCGGTGAACACCGCGGACTGGACGGCGACCTCCCCGCGGTCGTCGCGGCCGGCGAAGTTGCGGCCGCCGAAGCCGGCGTACTCGCCCTCGGAGTTCTCCCGGACGACGACCCAGCTCAGGTCGGTCGTGTCGGCCTTGCGGAGCGGGCTCTGGATGCCGGGGAGGAACTCGACGGGGCGGACGTTGGCCCACTGGTCGAAGTTCTGGCAGATCCTGAGGCGCAGGCCCCACAGGCTGACGTGGTCGGGGACGGTCGGCCAGCCGACGGCGCCGAAGTAGATGGCGTCGAAGTCCTCGAGCTGGTCGAGGCCGTCCTCGTCCATCATCCGGCCGTGCCGGGCGTAGTAGTCCGCGCCCCAGGGGAACTCCTGCCAGTTGAAGGTGAAGCGGCCGTTCGAGGCCCCGGCGAGGGCGTCGAGGACGGCGCGGCCGGCCGCGACGACCTCGACACCGACTCCGTCGGCGGGGATGGCGGCGATGCGGAACGTGCGCTGGGCGGTCATGACGGTCTCCGTGGGGACGACTGCTGCGGTCGCTCCCGAGTGAACGGGGTCACGTCGCTGCCCGTCCAAGACGCGTTGTCGATCCTTCGGATAGCCCGGGCCTATCGATCCGCGGGGCCCATGCCCGCCTCCGCGTCGGACACGTACTGCTCGACGCACGTGACGAAGGCCTGGGCGGCCGGCGTGAGGGTGCCCGTCCGGGAGACGAGCGCGATCCGCAGCAGGACGGCGGGCTCGATCCGCCGGACCAGTGCGCCCGACCGCTGCGCCAGCGGCGTCCAGGACGACGGCAGGACCGCGTGTCCCACACCGGCGAGCACCAGAGGCATGATCGAGGTCCGGTGCTCGACCTCGACGACGATGCGCGCATCGACGCCGCCGGCCAGGACGTCGTCCACCAGCCCCCGCACGAGGCTGCCGTGCCTGCTGACGATCAGTCGCGTCCCGGCGAGGGCCGCACGGTCCACCGTGCGCACGGCCGGTTCCCCCATCGGCCCGCGGTCCCCGTGCTCCGGCGGCGCACCGTCCTCCGGCGGGGAGACCAGGACCAGGGGCTGGTCCTCGATCAGCAGGACACGCAGGCCACCGGGGTGCGGAGGCGAGGCCGCGCCGAGCAGCCCGAGCTCGGCCCGGCCGGTCCTGACCGCCTGGACCACCTCCTCGGGGGTGAACGCCGCGTCGGCCGTGACCGTCATCGCCGGATGGGCGGCGGTGAAGTCGCGGATCAGGGTCGACAACGGCTCCATGCCGGGACTGGGCATCGCGACGAGCTCGACCCGGCCGCGCTGCAACCCACGGACGGACTGCGCCGCGGCCCGGGCGGCCTCCAGGTCACGGACCACCTGGCGAGCCGGTTCGACCAGCTGGGCTCCGGCGTCGCTGAGCACGATGCCGCGGCCCACCCGGTGGAACAGCGGCACGCCGAGCTCCCGCTCGAGCGTCCCGATCGCCTGGGACAGCGAGGGCTGCGCGATGTACAGCTGCTCCGCGGCGCGGCCGAAGTTCATGGTCTCGACGACGGCGAGGAAGTAGGTCAGCTGCCGGACGTCCACCGCGTCACCTCCCGCGGACCGATAGGCCGAACCTACCGGTGCGGTAGCGAACGCGTCTTGGACCGGTGTGGCCGGAGTCACCCACCGTGGCGGCTACCCCGTCCACCCCTCCGGCAGTGAAGGACCGAGGTGTCCCCAATGGACCTGTCCCACGCGCACACGCCACCGGCCGAGAAGAAGCGCTGGTACCGGCAGCTGTACTTCTACGTCCTCGTCGCCATCGTGCTCGGCGTCGTCGTCGGCGCCGCCTGGCCCGGCGTCGGGGTCGCGATGGAGCCCATCGGCACCGCGTTCGTGGGGCTGATGAAGATGCTGATCGGCCCCATCGTCTTCCTCACCATCGTCGGCGGCATCGCCAGCGTCGCGGACCTGAAGAAGGTCGGCCTGACCGGGATCAAGGCGCTGACCTACTTCCAGATCGGCACCATCCTGGCGATGGTCGCCGGACTGGTCGCCATCAACTTCTTCCGCCTGGGTGACGGCGTGAACGCCGACGTCAGCACGCTGCGACCGACCGAGGACGTCGGCTCGCTCGTGGAGGCCGGGCAGGAGCAGCACTGGTGGGACTTCCTGCTGCGCGTGCTGCCGGAGAGCGCCGTCGCCCCCTTCGTCGAGGGCGAGATCCTGCAGATCATCTTCATGGCCGTGGTCTTCGGCGTGGCGCTCAACGCGGTCGGCGCGGTCGGCGCCCCGGTGCTGTCCGGCGTCCAGCGGCTGACCGCGGTGGTGTTCAAGGTGCTCGCGTTCATCATGAAGGCGGCCCCGCTGGGCGCGTTCGGGGCGATGGCCTACGCCATCGGCGAGTACGGCCTGGAGACGCTGACCAGCCTCGGCTCGCTCATCGCGCTGTTCTACGTCACCTCGGCGCTGTTCGTCTTCGTCGTGCTGGGCGGGGTGATGGCCTACCTGCGGCTGAACCTCTTCCATCTGCTGCGGTACCTGCGGGAGGAGCTCCTGCTCATCCTCGGCACCTCCACCGCCGAGCCGGCCCTGCCCGGGCTGATGAAGAAGATGGAGCACGCCGGCGTGGAGAAGTCCACCGTCGGCCTGGTGGTGCCGACCGGCTACTCCTTCAACCTCGACGGCGCCGCCATCTACCTGTCCCTGGCCGCCCTGTACATCGCCCAGGCCACCAACACCGACCTGTCGATCACCGAGCAGCTGGGCCTGCTCGCGGTCATGCTGCTGACGTCGAAGGGCGCGGCCGGCGTCGCCGGCGGCGGCTTCATCGCGCTGACCGCGACCCTGTCCACCGTCGGCACCATCCCGGCGGCGGGCATCATGCTCGTCTTCGGCATCGACAAGTTCATGTCCGAGTGCCGGGCGCTGGTGAACTTCTGCGGCAACGCCGTGGCCACCCTCTTCATCGCCGCCTGGGACAGGACGCTGGACCGCGACCGCGCCCGCCGGGTCCTGCGCGGTGACGACGTTCCGCCGCTGCACGAGATCGACGAGGTACCGGCAGAGACCGTGGACACCGACGACGCCGCCGCATCAGCCGAGCCGCCGCCGGTTCCCGGCGTCGTCGCCGTCCCCGTTCCTGTGGTGGCGAGGGCCTGACATGCGCGTGCTCGTGGCTCCGGACAAGTTCAAGGGTTCCCTCACCGCCCTTGAGGTGGCGACGGCCATCGGGCAGGGCCTGGAGGCGGCCGGTGTCGCCTCGAGGCTCCTGCCGCTGGCCGACGGCGGTGACGGCAGCGTGGCCGCCGCTCTGTACGCCGGCTCCGCTCCCCGCCCGGTGTCCGTGCGCGGCGCCGACGGACGCCGGCACACCACCGAGTTCGCGTTCGACGGCAGCACCGCGGTCGTCGAGGTCGCCAACACCTGCGGACTGACCACGCTTGCGCCCGGGGAACCGGCCCCGATGACCGCGTCCAGCTACGGATTCGGGCAGGCGGTGCTCGCGGCGCTCGAGGCGGGAGCACGACGCATCGTCCTCTGCCTGGGCGGCAGCGCCAGCACCGACGGCGGCGCGGGACTGCTCGCCGCTCTCGGCGTCCGGTTCCGGGACGACGCAGGACGTGACGTCGAGCCGACGGGGGGATCGCTGACGCAGATCGCCGAGATCGACCCGTCGGGAATCTGCGACCTGGAGGCCGTCGAGCTCGTCGTAGCCACCGATGTGACCAACCCGCTGCTCGGCGCCGAGGGTGCCGCGGCCGTGTTCGGCCCGCAGAAGGGTGCCACCCCGGACCAGGTCCGCGAGCTCGAGGTCGGCCTGCGGCACCTCGTCGGTCTGCTGGAGACCTCCCGGTTTCGAGCGGCCGACGGCGGAGGGGACCTCGCGGACGAACCCGGTGCCGGTGCGGCGGGCGGTCTCGGCTTCGCCTGCCGGTGGCTCGGCGCCCGGCGCGTCGCCGGCGCGGAGTTCTTCCTGGACCTCCTCGGCTTCGACGCCGCGGTCGCCGACTGCGCCGCCGTCGTCACCGGCGAGGGCCGCATGGACGGGCAGACCCTGGCCGGAAAGCTGCCCGCCGTCGTCGCGACACGATCGGCGCCGCGCCCCGTTTCCGCCGTCGTCGGGCAGTCGCTGCTGACCCCCGACGAGCGACGGCGACTCGGGCTCGACCAGGTGGTGGCGCTCGGCGAGCTGACCGACGGGGACCCGAGGCGGGACGCCGAGCTCTCGAGGCGCCTGGCCGCGGTCGCGGGTGAACTCATCGGCCGGCAGGTCCGTTCCCGTGCCGCCGCCGGGCGTCGGGGTGCCAGCCGCGCCCACCCGCCGGCGTCCACCGTCGGCGCCTGACCGGGCCGACCGGTCCCGGGCCGGAACTGGTCCGCCGCCGCCACGATGTGGTCACCTACACCGGCGTCAAGTACGCGCCGCGGTTCACCGCCGTCGGCGCGAGCTGGGAGCCGTGGCGGCAGGCGCCGGACCACGACGACGCTGACCCGGCCGCCACCATCCCCAGGTCGGCGACGGCAGAGGCGCTCGGGCTGGCCGGGCCAACGGTGAGCACGTGATCCTGCGCAGCGGCGTTGGGCAGACCCGGGACCTGCTCGCCCTGCACGGGCGGGAGAGGTTCGACGCGATCGTCAGCGACTAGATGTCGGTCGGCGGGTCGCTGATCGCCGAGAAGCTGGGTCTCCCGCTGGCCACGGTCGCCGTCCTCCCGCTGGTGCTCACCAGTCGGCACCTGCCCCCACCGGGCACTCGGCTGCTTCCGGCCCGCACCGCCGCCGGACGTGCGCGCGACGCCGTCCTCCGGCCGCTGGTCGGCACCGTCCTCCGCCGTGTCCTGGACCCGATCATCACCGACGTCCGCGCCCAGGTCGGGCTCGGCCGTGCCGCGGTGTCGGGCCTCGATGGGCTGTTCTCCACCCGCCTGGTGCTCGCCCAGGGCGTCCCGGGCTTCGACTACCCGCGGCCGGACCTGCCGCCCTACGTCCACTACTTGGGCCGTCTGGCGCCCGAGCCCGCGCCGGGGACCGACGCCGATCTCCCGCCGTGGTGGAACGAGGTGGCATGCGCGCGAGTCGAGGGCCGCCCGGTCGTCCACGTCGCTCAGGGCACTCTCCACGTCGATCCCGACGATCTCATCCGGCCCACCATCGCCGCTCTGGCCGGCAGCGATGCGCTGGTCGTGGCCACCACCGGCCGGGACGCCGCCGGGTCACTCCGCTCGCTGCCGCCCAACGTCCGCGTCGCACCCTTCATCCCGTACCACCTCTTGCTGCCGCACGTCGACGTGATGGTCAGCAACGGTGGCTGAAGCAGCGTGCTGGCCGCCGTCGCCGCCAGCGTGCCGCTGGTGGTGACCGGTGCCGACCTGGACAAGCCCGAGGTCGCCAGGCGGGTTGGCTGGAGCGGGGTCGGTGTGGACCTGCGCACCGGCCACCCCCGGCCCGCGCGGATCCGGGCAGCGGTCGACCGGGTCCTGGCCGATCCGAGGATGCGGCAGACCGCGCAGCGGCTGGCGAAGAAGTTCGACGCGGCCGGCGGTGCCCGTAGGGCCGGCGACCTCATCGAGACCATGGCCACTTCGTCCACGCCCTGAGCTGCCTTGCGCAGTCCTGCTCGGATCCGCGCAGGACAGGTTCTGGCCGTTATCTGCCGTCTCTCCGTTCGCGGTCCGCCGTGGCTGCCGCCTGGTCCCGGCTGTCCTGCTCGCGGTCGGCGCGGGCGGCCTCGCGGTCCTGTTGCGCCGCGAGCCGGTCCTGCTCGGCCGCGCGGCGGTCGGCCGTGTCGGCCGCTCGGTCGCCCGCGGCCCGTGCCCGGTCGTCCTCGATCCATCCGCGGTAGCTCGCCTCAACCTCGATGTCGATGGCCCGCTGCTCCTCGCCCTCCCCAGGAGGCCTACCGCCGGCCGACGCGGTCGGCGGGCCCGTCCACCGCCTGTGTTCGGCACGGCGCTCGTCAGCGGCCGCCTCCCGGCGCTCGGCGGCCACGGCCCGTTCCGCGGCCTGCCGGTCTCGCTCGGCGGCCACCTCGTCGCGCAGCTGGGCCGCCGTCTCGCGGCGCAGGGCCGCTTCATGCCGGTGGTGGGCGGCTCGCTCCCGCCGCCGGGCCGCATCGTCCAGGGCGCGGTCGGCCGCGGTCCGCCGCTGCCCGGCGCCCGCTGCGGCCGTGGGATCGGGCGTCGGGTCGCCCGGCCAGCGCTCCGCCCGCAGGCGTTCGTGCTCGACGGCTCGCAGCGCCGCCGCGGCCTCGCTCAGCAGGCCTTGCGCGTCCTGGAGGCGGGCCTCCCGCAGAGCCCGTTCGGCCAGGGTGAGCTGGGTGGCGGCTACACCGCTCTCGGTGCCGGCGATCGCCTCGGCGCCCCGGCCCATTCGCTCCTGCAGCCGCCGGACGTCCTGCCGGAGCCGCTCGGCGGCCCGCTCGGCGCGACGGCGCCGCTGCTCCCGGCGGTCCTGCCCGTCCGGCCCGCTCTGGTCGGCGGCCCGCTCGTCGGACCCGTCCACGCACCGAGCCTCCCCCCGGCACAGACCGCGGACAAGGGCCAGTGCGGCGCCGCATGGAGGCATGGCGCGGCGGGTAGGCCGAGGTGCGGACGGAACTCTGACAGCACGGGTCCGGCCGGTCCGACGGGCAGGTGCCCAGCTCACCTCCCCGGATCGAGCGGGAGCGTGCCGCTCTCCGGGTGGAGCAGATGGACCAGCCTTCGTGGGCGCAGCGACCGCCGCCGGCGCCGGGACCTCGCCTGACCGCGGTGTGGCAGGGCCGGCCGGGCACCGCCGCCGAGCTGACCGGCATGCGGCGCCGGCTGCGCACCGCACTCACCGACGGTGTCCTGCCCGCCGGGGCCGACGACGGCGGGCGGCTGCTGCTCGCGGTCGAGGAGCTGGCCTCCAACGGCCTGCGCCACGGCCGGCCGCCGGTGGACGTGACCGTTACCGCGGCGGGAGTCGGCTGGCTGCTGGAGGTCAGCGACAGTGCGGCCGCGCGGCCGCCGACCCCGGCGATCGACCGCGACGCCGCGCTCGGCGGCATGGGCCTGGGCCTGGTCGCCCGGCTCAGCCGCGCGCACGGCTGGACCGTGGACGGGGACCGCAAGACCGTGTGGGCGGACATCGCCTACCGGCCGCCGCCCCAGCCGCCGCCACCGCAGCGCATCCGGGCGGCCACCGTACGCGCCCGGGACCTGGTCGCCTGCCTAGCCGCCACCGAGGCCCGGATCGCGGCAACCCGGCAGCGGCTGGCGGCGGACGCCGCCGTCGCGGGCAGACTGGAGCAGGCCCACGCCTACCGCGCCGCCGCCGGGAGCGCCCGGACGACGGCCGTGCAGGCCCGCTCGACGAGTCTCGTCACGCCCCACGCCTCCGGTCCGAGGAGCCGCCGGCCGGCCGCCCCGGTGGGCCGGTACTCCGCCCGCTGAACCGGGCCGGAAGACGCGAAGCTGTCGACGGTCCGGCCCGCTGAGGCGGGCTGGTTCATCGGGACCGCGGCCGGGACACCTCCCAGTACCTTGCCGCGATCCCCACGGCGGGGTGTCCGGGTCGGGGCGGCATGGGGTAGTGCGCGCATACCGGTCCGCTCATCGAGCCGGCGACGTCGGTGACAAGCCGATGGAGGCGTGCCCCGCAGTTGCGCCTGGCACTGAGCCGCCCGAGCACGCCTGGGTGCTGCGGGCTCAGGGTCGTTGCGGCCGGCTGACGTCGGCGCGCGGTAGCGGGCGTAGAGGCTGCTCCAGGTCATGAGGTCGTGGATGCCTCCAGCAGCGTGCCGTCGGGGACGCGGAAGGCCGTGGCCTCGGTGATCCGCTCGCTGAGCTGTCGGTCAGATGGTGGCCGCGACGATGCCGACGTGCTCACGGCCGAGGTTGCGGCCGTTCGCGCCGGGGCGCGACCTGCAGGGAGGGTGGGACCGGGTGGTCGTCCGGGCCTGCAGGGCGGCATGCCGCCGTTGCGGCAGTGCGGCACTGCGGCGGGCACACCGAGGCCCTGCCATCCGGTCCGCTTGGCAGGGCCTCGTGGGTCTGCGGCCGGGACCTGTCCCACAACTGTGGGACAAGTCCAGCGACCTGTTGGACGACCTCAGCGGGCGCGGCGCCGCTGCGACTTCGCGGCGGGCGGCAGGGAGGCCGGGAACAGGTCGGCCTCGGCCGCGCGGCGGCCGCGGCGGGATGATCGGCCTGCTCCCGGGTCGCCGCATCGTGCTGCTCACCGGTCGCGGACCGCCGGCCCGAACGCTGCTGGACGCTGCGGAGGAGGTGCGTCGCGCTGGCTGAGCTGCCGGACGGCGAGGATCGCGATGTCGTCGCGGGCGCCGCCGACGTCGACCAGGTCGGCGAGCACCCCGTCGACGAGCGTGGCCAGCGGTGCCCCGCGGCGGGCGGTCGCGGCCGTGGCGAGCCGAGTCAGGCCGGCGTCGAGGTCGTCGGCGCGCCGCTCGATGAGGCCGTCGGTGTAGAGCAACAGGACCGCGTCGCTGGGCAGGGTGGTGACCGCCTCCGGACGCCGCCGAGCGCCGGGCACGGCGAGTGCCGGGCCGTGCCCGGCGTCGAGGTAGGTGACCGACCCGTCGGGGGTGGCCAGCAGCGGCGGCGGATGGCCGGCGCTGCTGCAGGTCAGCCGGCCGGTGGCGGAGTCGAGCAGCAGGCACACGACGGTGGCCAGCGCGGCACCGTCGACCTCCTCGGCGAGGCCGTCGAGGAGCTCCAGGGCCCGGGCCGGGCTGCGACCGGCCAGCAGCATGCCGTGCAGCGCGCTGGACAGCCGGCCCATCGCGGCGGCGGCCGCCCCGTGCCCGACCACGTCGCCGACGACGAGCGCGACGGAGCCGTCCTCGACGGCCAGCACGTCGTACCAGTCGCCGCCGGCGGCGGTGCCGCGCACCGCCGGCAGGTAGCGGGTGACCACCTGCAGCCCGGCGACGTCGGGCACGCGGGCGGGCAGCAGGCTGCGCTGCAGGGTCTCGGCCATCTCCCGCCGGACGTCGGCCAGCGTGGCGCGTTCCAGGGCCACGGCGAGCTGGTCGGCGACGGCGCGCAGGAACGCGCGCTCCGCGGCGTCGAAGCGCCGTCGGGTCGTGAACGCCACGCCGAGCGTGCCGATCACCCGGTCGGCAGCCGTCAGTGGCAGCGCCGCCGCCGCCTGGGTGGCGGCCTGCAGGTGCCGCTCGATGCCCGGATAGCGCGCCAGCAGCGCGGCGCGGTCACCCAGCCATACCGGCCGGCGGGTGCGCGCGGGTTCGGCGATCGGGAACGGCGCGGTCAGCCGCATGGCGGCGTACCGGGCCAGCTGCTCGGGCGGATAGCCGCGGGCCTCGACGGTGTGCAGCAGCCCGTCGGCGTCGAGCGTGCACACCGAGACGACCGACGCGCCCAGCGCGGCCCGCAGCCCGTCGGCCAGCGCCGCGGCGGCCTCGGCGACGGTGCCGGCCGCCGACAGCGCGGCGGTGAGCTCGTGCAGCTGCCGCGCCCGGGCGGTGACGCGTTCGGCGGCGACCGTCGCCGCGATCCGCTGGCCCAGCTCGTCGGCCAGCGCCAGGTCCTCCTCGTCGTAGCGGCGGGCGAGGTCGGTGGTGAGGAAGGTCAGCAGTCCCACCCGCTCCCCGCCGTGCTGCAGCGGAACCACCAGCTGGCGGCGCGGAGTCGGGTCGGCGGCGGCCAGCCGCTCCAGGACGGGGTCGCCGGCCAGCGCTTCCCGGCGCATCGCCTCGGGGAGTGGACCGACGTCGAACGGCCGGCCGGCGGCGATCAGCGGCCGCAGCTCCTCCGGTGCCAGCACCGCGGGCATGCCGTGGACCTGGGTGGCCAGCTCGGCCGGGGCGGCGGCGACCAGCCGGTAGCGGTCGTCGTCGGCCAGCCACACCACCGCGCGCTCGCCGAGCACCCCCAGGGTCCGCCCGGCCACCGCGCCCAGCCGCTGCTCGATCGGCCCGCCGGCGGACAGCGCTCGCCCGGCCGCGGCCAGCATCACTGCCGCCTGCTCCCGGCGCCGGGCGGCGGTGACGTCGGTGAGGACGACGTGCAGGCTGCGGGCCCGGCCGTGCTCGTCGCGGGCCACGTGCCCGAGGTGCTGCAGCCACAGCCACCGCCCGTCGCGGGTCCGCGCCCGGTAGGTCAGGGAGAAGTCGACCTCGCCGTCGGCGACCGCGCGGTGCACCCGCCGCACCGCTGTGGCGCGGTCGTCGGGGTGCAGGAGGCGCTCCCACAGCCCGGGCTCGGCCAGCCACCGGGCGGCCGGGTAGCCGAGCAGGTCCTCCACCCGGTCGTTGAGGAAGGTGAACCGCAACGTGTGCGGGTCGCGCTGCCACACCACCGCGTTCAGCCCGGCGACCAGCGCCTCCAGCCGGGCGGCGCCGGCCTCGGCGGCCTGGCGCGCGGCCTGCTCGGCGACCGCCGCGGCGCGGGCGTCCTCGGCGGCGCGCCGCTCGGTGATGTCCAGGATGCTGCCGCGGACCAGCCGCCGGTCGGCTGCCGGCAGCCGCAGCAGGGTGATCTCGCACGGCACCGGCGTGCCGTCGGCCCGCCGGTGCGTCCACTCGAACCGCGGCCGGCCACCGGCCAGTGCCTGTTCGACGTAGGCCTCCGCTGCCTGGTCCGACGGGCGGCCGTCGGGTTGCCGCGGCGGGCTGACCTGGACCGGCCCGACGCGCAGCAGCTCGGCGCGGTCCATGCCGAACAGCTCCTCGGCGGCGGCGTTGACCGAGATGAAGCGGCCGGTGTCGACGTCGAGGATCACGATCGCGTCCGGCGCGTGCTCGATCAGTGCCCGGGCCTGGGCCAGCTCCTCGGTCCCGGCGCCGGCCGCGGCGGCCGGCTCGGCGGGCACCTGACGCAGCGAATCCGCGGGGATGCTCACCTGCGCACCTCCGGAGGACCGACCGGAGCCCCGCGGGTCCGAGGGCGACGCCCAGTGTCCCGCGAAGATCGTCTCGGCGGGAGGGGGCCGAGGGGACGCTTCGCCTGCGGGCAAATCCGCGGGCGCACCCCTTCGCCTGCGGTGCTAGCCGGCCAGCGGACCCCCGTTCAGGGTCAGGCCATGACGGTGGTGCCGGAGCACTCGCCGCCCACGCTGCGACAGGCCGCAGCCGTGCGCCAGTCCGCCGAGGCGATCCGGGGGGCCGCCGCGACGGTCGCAGCCGTGGCGTTGAGCTACGGCGCCGTCGCGGCCGCCGCGGACGCGGTCGCCGGCACAACCAACTCCGCCGGGCCGCACCGGGATCGGGCGGCGTGGGCGCGCACGCGGGCCGACCCGCAACGCCGCCTGGCGCTGCGGATGTGGGCGCGGGCCGACGCGCTCGAGTCCACCGCGCACTGACCGGCAGGTCCCCGGACACGCGAACCGACACCCCCGCGGTGCGCATCGGCGTGCCCGCTCATTCGGCGCCGCCAGCGGCCGATGCGTTCGCTGACCGCAGGTGGCCGCGTGCGGCCGGTCTCTCGGACAAGCAGCGCCCCGCTGAGCCCAGGCGGTGGCCCTCCGCACGCGGCGCCCTACGGGCAGGCAGCGAGGGCACCGGTGGGCGCGATGGCCGACAGCTGGGGGCACGCGCAGCGTGTGACGCCGATCGACCTGTCGGAGGTAGCGGCGCGTCGCGCCGCTGCGGCCGAGCGGGCCCGGCGCTGCGCGGTGGAGCTCGTCGCCGAGGCCGGCGCCAGCCGGCAGCGCGCGGAGCAGCTGCGCCGGGGGCTGGAGGCCCGGCGGCTGCGGGCTGCCGCGGGCGGCGGGTCAGGTGCGCAGGGTGGCGCTGGGCAGCACGCCGTAGGCGGCGCGGTAGCGCTCGGTGAACCGGCTGGGCGTGAAGCCCCAGCGGGCGGCGACGGCGGTCACGGTGACCCCGTCGCCGGGGGTGGCGTCGCGTAGCTGCCGGTGCGCCTCAGCCAGGCGGACCTGGCGGAGGTAGGTGGTCGGAGTGCAGCCGAGATGGCGGCGGAAGGCCAGTTGCACCGCCCGCGGGGTGACGAAGGCGGCGCGGGCGATGTCGGCGACGGAGATGTCGCGGTCACAGTGGGAGTCGATGAAGTCGAGCGCGCGCCGCAGCGTGCCGGGGTGCGCGTCGATGCGGTCCGTAGCCACCGCCGGTGCGACGGCGGTGTTCGGCAAGATCGTCAGCGCGGTGGCGGCCAGCAGCCGTGCGGCCGGCCCGAGCAGCAGCGGCGAGGCGGCGGCCTCGGGGTCGGCGAGCAGGTCGTCGACGAACCAGGTGGTCGCCCGCCATCGAGCGGCTCCGCCGGGAGTGGCCTGCGAGGCGGTGAACCGCCACGGCTCGTTCGTGGTGGGAGTGCCCCGGGCGACGTCCGTGAGCAGTGACTGGGGGAGGGCGACGCTGAGGGTCCGAGCTTCATGACTGTCGGCGACGGCTCGGGTGTCGGGGTGATTGGCGATGAACACGTCCCCGGGCACGTACCGCTCGAGGTCGTGCCCGCGGTCGTACCCGATGGCACCGGCGACGGCTACGGAGATGAGGACGTCGTCCTGGCCGGCCAAGTCGAACGTGAGGTCGGCGGGCACCATGACATCGCTGATGCTGAATGCACCCGCGTCCAGCATCCTGACGCTGGCCTCCCATCTGGTGTCCGGGGAGGCCTTCAGCTGCAGCCGGCCGCCGAAGAGGTTGTCGATGAGCTCTCGCGCCTCGCCCGGGTCAGACGTGGCGTACTCATGCCGCCGTAGTGCTCCCGGTGTGGCGGTTCCCATGCCGCCCTCCTCTCCCGCTCGTGAGGCGATGTCAACTCGCAGGGCGATATCAGTCCCAGGACCATCACGTGCGCAGGGTGTGGGCGGGGGTCACCCCGTAGGCGGCGCGGTAGGCGGCGGCGAACCGGTCGGGCTTGGCGAACCCCCAGCGCAGCGCGATCGCCGCCACCGTGTCCCCGGCGGTCGGGTCGGCGGCCTGCAGCTCCCGGTGCGCACCCTCCAGCCGCACCCGCCGCGCGTAGCCCATCGGGGACAGCCCGACGTGGCGGGCGAAGGCCAGCTGCAACGCCCGCGGGCCGACCCCGGCGGCGTGGGCGACGTCGGTGACGGTGATCGGCAGGCTGGCGTGCGCGTCGATGAAGGCCACCGCCCGGCGCACCACCGCCGGCGCCACCGTGCCGGCGCCGGGCAGGTGGCCCGAGGTCATGGTGGTGTTCGGGAACGCCGCCAGCGCGGCCGCCGCCATCAGCTCGGCCAGGTGCGCGGCGATCAGCGGCTCGGCCAGCCCGCTGCCGGGATCGGCCATCTGCTGGTGCACGAACCGCATCAGCCCCAACCAGGTCCGGCGCATCGGCTCGGACAGCGGGCCCATCCCGTCGAACCGCACGTCGGCGGGTGGCACGCCCAGCCGCTCCTCGGCCACCCGCTCGACCACCGCCAGCGGCAGCCGCACGATGCCCACGTCCACGTCGTCCCACTCGTTCACGAACGGCGCGCCGGTCGGGCACCGGAACACCACGCCCGGTCGCGTGGTGACCTGCTCCCGGCCCGCCCCGTACCGGCACCCACCGCTCACCGGACTGGCCACCACCAGGTCGCTCAGCGGAGCGACCGCGCAGCGCATGCCCGCGGTGAACCGCAGCCGGTCCGCGGTCAGGTGACCGGCCGTTGCCGACCGGAGCTCGCAGGTGAACGACCCGCGGACGCCGGAGAACGCGAGCGGGCGCTCCGAGCGGTAGAGGTCGGCGAGCACGGCCTGGGCGACGTCCGGCTCCCGGATGGACAACTCGATGACCTCGACCGGCACGACGCGCCTCCAGCGTGCGCGTTCCCGAGGCCGTGGCTGAGCCGCCGCCGGCAGCGCCGGCCCCGCCGACGCTAGCCGCCGACATCCGCTGTGCGAAGCCCCTCGCCCCCCAGCGCAGCGCGGCGTCCGGCGCCGGTGCATGTCGACGGCGCCCCGTCGACCCGGCTGGACTCCTGACGCGATCGCCTGGCGTCACGTCGGCCGGGCATGCGGAGGTGTTCCACCCGCTGCACCGCGGTACTGCTGGTCGACGCGTCGGGGGTAGCGATACGTTGCGGCTCCCTAACGACAGCAGCCGCCCTCTTCCCGGGGCCACGGGAGGGCGGGCGTGCGATCGGACCTGCCGGCGATCCGCATCTTCCTGGTCGACGCGCACGAGGTCACCCGGCGCGGTGTGGCCGTTGTGCTGGCGGCCGACCCGCAGATCCGGGTGGTCGGCGAGGCCGCGTCGGTGGACCAGGCACGGCGCCGCGCACTGGCGGTGCGGCCGGACGTCGCGGTCGTTGCCGGCGCGCCGCTGTGCGCGGATCCGTGTGCGGTGCTGCCCGGCTTGCGCTGCCTGGTGCTGGGGCAGGACGGCGGTCCCGACTCGGTGGCCGCCGCCGTGCGGGCCGGCGCGTCCGGGTGCTTGGTCAAGGACGTGCGCGGCGCGGAGTTGGTGGCCGCGGTGCGCCGTGTGGCCGCCGGCCAGATCCTGTTCGACGCGGCCACGATCGCCCGGGCCGGGCCGAACTCCGACGGTCACCGGGAGCGGCTGGCGCTGCTCACCGGCCGGGAGCGCCAGGTGCTGCAGCTGCTCGGCGAGGGCCTCAGCAACCGGGAGATCGCTGAGCGCCTCCGTCCGGAGGTCAAGTCGGTGAAGAACTACGTCACCGCGCTGTTGGCGAAGCTGGACCTGGCCAACCGCACCCAGGCGGCGATCCTCGCCACCGAGGTGCGCGGCGGCGATGGGGTCGCCGGCCTGTGACGGGACAGGCCCCGTGCACGTGTCGAGCCCGCGGTGCGCGGAGCCCGGCCACAGCAGCCCTCGCTCCCGGGCGCGGCGCACCGCATCGCCCCGACCGGTCGCCGCGAGCTTGCGGATCAGCGTGCGCACGTGGCCGCGGACGGTGTTGGTCGACAGCACGAGACCGGCCGCGATCTGCCTGGTCGACTGCGCGTCACCCAGCCGTTGGAGCACCTCGAGCTCGCGGGGACTCGACCGCGGCGGCGCCGGGTCCGCTGTCGACTCGACCATCGGGCTCTCCTCGCCCAGCGTCGCGGCCACCGGCGGTGCCCAACGCCCGCGAGCCTGGACCGGCCCGGGGAGAACCCTGCCCGCCCGTCGAGTTGTGCGCCACAGCTTTCGGCGCGCAGGGGCGCCGCGCCGCCGGCCGCTGCTGACCCATGACCGCGGCCCAAGCCGTCGCTGTGCCGCCCCTTGTTCGGGAACCAGGCTGTCGCCGTCCGGTGCCACCGGCACCGCCCGGCTGCTGCCCTGCGTCATCGGCGACCGGACCGGCGGCCCGCTGTTCCTCGCCGTCCGCCGGCCAACGAAGCCGATGCCCGCGGCCGACGTCGATCCGGCCACCGGCCGGGCGCGGCTGTCCTACCGGCAGGCCGAGCGGGTGTTCGCCGCGCCCGGGCGGCGGCTGGACCCGGGCGGGCCGCCGTTCACGCTGCACCGGCTGCGGCACGCCGGGATCTCGCACGCCGTCGAGGACGGGTACTCCGTGGCCGCCATCCGCGCGAAGAGCCGGCACTCCTCGCTGCGGTCGCTGGAGGTCTACACCAACCCCAGCGCCGAGGCGATCCGCGCGATGACCGACGACCTGGACGGCACCGCCCGCCGGCGCCGGGCCGGCGGTGCCCGCTGACGGCGACGCCGATGAGCGGACCCGCGGCGGCGCTGGCGGCGCTCCTGGCCCCCTACCCCGATCCGGAGTTCGCGCCGATCGGCCGGGTCATCGGCGTGTCGGCGTAGGTCGGCGCGGGTGCTGCGGCTGCTGCTCCGCGAGCAGGTCAGCGTCCGGTGCAACGGCGTGCAGCCGCCCATGTCCTGGTTGGTCGAGCAGGCCGGCCTGCTCGACGGCCGGCTGGTCGGCGGGCTGGCCCGGGGCCGGGCCTACGTCCGCTTCGACGGGCTGCAACTGGCGCCGACCGCGGCCCGCGTCCTGGCCGACCGTTGGCCACCGCCTGGCCGGCGAACCCGCAGGCCCCCGGCGCCCTGGAGGGTGCGGTGGTCGAGGCCTGGACGTCGTGGAAGGCCCGCAAGCCCGTCTGGACCGGGGCGGGTGCCGAACTGCTGACCGGGCCGCTGCCGCCCGGCGTCGCCTGCGTGGGGTTCTGGTGGGACTGACCGGCGCGGGCGAGGTCACCATCCGGGCCCACCGCACGTAGCGGGGACCTCGCCGGCGTCCTCGGCCTGTGAGGCGCCGGGCGGCGGGCCAGGTACAGCGCCGCACCGGCGAACTGGAAACCGGTACATCGGCCGCCCGTCCCGGTTGCCGAGCTGTAGCAGGCCCGGGACACGCCGCACCGCCCCCTGGGGGGTGGTTGGGCTGCAGGGCGGCGTGCTGTGCGCCGATGGTGCTTCCGACGAACCGCCGGCCGAGTGCGACACCGCCGAGGACGAGCACGCTCCCGGCGATCACCGCCGATCGTCGGCGACCGCACCCGCACGAGAAGAGACGCAATGTCCAGCCACACCGCCCGCCGCCTCCGTGGAGGCGCGGTCCTGATCGCCGGAGCGCTCGCGCTCACCGCCTGCGGCAGCGGCTCCGCCGATCGCGCTTCGTCGCCCACGAGCTCGGCGGTTCCGTCATCGGCCGCGGCGCCGAGCAGCACCGCGCCCGCCGCTCCGCCCCGCGTGGCGCCGGCCACCGTCGCCCCCGCGTCGTTCACCGGCCCGGCGGTCGACCGGTTCGGTACCGACCACGTGCAGGCCGCCTACGCCGAGATGGCCGAGTACCTGAACCAGGCGTCGTTCAACGAGGCCGCCATGCCGACGGATCCGGCGCCGACCGCGGAAGTGTTCGAGGGCCTCACGGCGTACATGACGCCGAGCATGGCGGCGGACTTCCGGGAGACGGTGCGCAAGGCGGTGTCCGGGGACGAGGACGCGGCGACCGACCTCAACAGCATGGTCTTCAACCAGATGGAGGGGCCCGGCAACGGCGGCCTCGAGTTCGGTGACGGGCCATGGGTCACCGATCACACCCTCGGCGACCCGCGAGCCGAGGTGAGCGATCAGGGCAACCTCGAGCTCATCGTGGTCGAGCACGCCACCGTGCACATCAACCAGGGCGGCGCCCCGGTGCTGGTCCCGATCACCAAGACGTCGACCTTCTACCTGGTGCCGGGCACCGCCGGCACCCACCCCTGGCTGATCGACGGCATCACCGGCCAGTGGGACACCGGCACCATCACACCGGACACCACGGCGGGCTGAGACGGCGGCCCGGCGCAGCGGGTGCGCGGTGACCTCCGCGGAGGAACCGCCCGGCGCGCGGTGCGACGAACCGCAGCGCGGATGCCGTGGGCCGCCGCCAGGTCCATCAGCTGTGCCCGGTGGGCCCGGATGGAGGCCCCGTCCAGCGACGCGGTGTTGACCATGCCCACGTCTTGCCGGATGTGGGCCACGCCCGGCCGCTGGGAGGCCGGAGACTCCGTGGGAGCGCCGACGCTCATGCGGCGGTGCGGCAGGCGGCAATGCGGCCCTCGCTGATCTGGGTGAACGTGATGCGGGCTGCCGGTGGCGGCTGCGCCGCCGGTCAGTGCCGCAGGTCCGCGGCGGTCGGCCGGGCCAGGGACAGCACCGGCGCGACCTCACCGCGGCGCAGCACGTCGATCGGTCGCGTGTGGCGCAGGTCGTGGATCCGAGCCTCTTGGGGACCGCCCCACCGGCGGCCTTGACCGCCTCCTGCCAGTAGCATCGGTGGAGGTTGCCGTGGTGCAGCGGGCCGTCCTCGAGCATGGTGAACATGAAGTCCTCGGGGCCCTTGCCGGCGACCAGCGGCCGCAGCGCCTCGACCAGCCGCGGCAGCAGCAGGATGCGGCGGATCGACGAGCGGGTCTTCGGCCGGCCGCGCTTGCGCGCCTTGCCGCGCCACTTGAGCGCCGCCCGGATGTCGACGTGGGGCCGCTTGGCGTCCAGGTGCAGGTGCTGCACCCACAGGCCGGCGGCCTCGCCGTAGCGGGCGCCGGTGCCGACCAGGAAGTCCAGCAGCGGCTGGAAGTGGACGTGCATCGCGCCGCGGAGCGCGGCGTAGGCGGCGGCGTCGTCGAGGAAGAACGTCTCCCGGCGTTCGTGCTTGGGCAGCCGGATCTCCTTCGCCGGTTGGTCTCCAGCCGCGCCGGGCGCTCGCCCACGGCCAGGTCGAAGCACTGGCCCAGGACGGTCAGCACGTTGTCGACGACCTTCTTCGACAGCAGCGCCCCGGCGATCGGCCGGCCGGCGTTGTTGCGCCGCTCCTTCTTGAGGATGCCGGTCATCCAGTCGTCGTCGACGTAGAGCGCACCGGCCGGCGCGTCGGCCGCGCGCAGCGGCCGGGTGCGCAGGATCAGCCCGATGCCGGTGCCGCCGAAGAACGGCAGCAGGTGGTTGCGGCCGTAGCCCTCGTAGAGCTTGTGGGTGCCCTCGTCGACGTAGCGGATCCTGGTCAGGAAGCGGGCCCAGAGCTCGTCGAAGGTCACTCCGGTCAGCCGGGGGTCGGCCGGCGCGGCGAGTAGCGGCGGCGGCCCGGCCGGCACCGCCGGCGGCACCTGGGGTGCCGGCCGCGGCACCGGGTCGGCCGGCGCCAGGCCGCGTTCGGCCAGGGCCGCGTCCAGCAGCGCCCACCGGGCCACCTTGTCCTCGGTGGCCATCACCTGGCGGGCGGTGTCGAGGCCGAAGTAGGCGGCCATGTCGATGAACTGCTGGGCGTCGGCGGGCGAGTAGCAGCGCTGGTAGGAGCGGGCGGGCAGGCCGCGGCCGGGCGTGTTGCGCCAGTACACGCGGTGCTGGCGGCCGCGCTTCTCGATCCAGGGGCTGGCGGGCTTGAGGGACATGGGGATGTGCTCCGTGCGGTCGGTCGGGAAGGACCGGCCGCACCGTCGGGAGCTGTCTGCGGTGCGCAATCGCCCCGCCACTGCCCCCCCGATCTGCCCCCCAGCGAGGGGGTAGCGGGCGTGATCTTGCCCCCCCAGCCGAGGCCGAGGAACGGGAGAGGCCCTGGTCAGCGAACCGACCAGGGCCTCTCACGTGGGGTGAGTGACGGGGCTCGAACCCGCGACACCCAGGATCACAACCTGGTGCTCTACCAGCTGAGCTACACCCACCGCGTGCACCCGGCAGCGGACCCGCGCCGGAGGCAGGGACGAGGATACCGGAGCCGGTCAGCTCCCCGACGCAGCCGGGGGTGCGTCGTCCTCCGCGGGGGCGGCCGGCGGCGTGGCGTCGGCCGCGGAGAGCACGTCGGCGAAGCCGGCGACGACCTCCCCGGCGGCCCGCTGCGCCTGCGACGTCGACGGGCCGGGGGCGTCGACGAACAGCGTCCGGCGGTAGTAGGCCAGCTCGCGGATCGACTCGACGATGTCGGCCAGGGCGCGGTGGGCGAGGCCCTTGGGCGGCTGGGCGAAGTAGACCCGCGGGAACCAGCGGCGGGCCAGCTCCTTGATCGAGCTGACGTCGACCATCCGGTAGTGCAGGTGGTCGTCGAGCTCGGGCATGTCGCGGGCGAGGAAGCCGCGGTCGGTGCCGATCGAGTTGCCGCACAGCGGAGCGGTGCGCCGCTCGGGCACCCACCGTTTCACGTAGGCGAGCAGCTGCTGCTCGGCCTCGGCCACTGTGAGGGTCGAGGCGCGCACCGCCTCGGTCAGGCCCGACTTCGCGTGCATCTCGGTGACGACGTCGGCCATGTCCTCCAGGTCGGCGTCGTCGGCGGAGATCACCAGGTCCAGGCCGGGGTCGAGGACCCGCAGCTCCGAGTCGGTCACGACGACGGCGACCTCGATGAGCTTGTCCCGGGTGAGGTCCAGCCCGGTCATCTCGCAGTCGATCCAGACCAGGTGCCCGCCGTTGTCCGCCACGTCGGCCGACCCTACGTCCCGTCCGTCCCGCATGCCTCGCGTGTCGGCCCACTACTCCATGCGCCACACCGGCGCCACTCGGGGGTCGGCATCGGCGACCTGCGCCGTTACGGTGGGGCCATCCCGTCAGCGAGACCAGGGAGTCCTCCCGTGCCCCACCCCGTCCCCGCCGCTCCCGCCGGAGCGGTCCCCCCGGCACCGGGCTCGCTGGCCGCCGGGCTGCGGCACCCCGTCGTGCTGCTGCGCTGGCTGTGGCGGGCGTACATGACGCCGGGCCGGCCCGGGCGCCCGACGGGGGAGACCGAGCTGCGCTGGATCTACACCGCCTGGCTCGGGGCCTTCCTGCTCAAGATGCTCGGCTCGTCCTGGGACGTCTCCTGGCACTTCAAGTGGCTGCGCGACGACCTGGCGCCCCCGCACCTGCTCAACTCCGCCGGCACCGCGGTGGTCGTCGCGCTGGTGGTCTTCCACAGCTACAGCGGCTACGGCGTCGACCGCCGGGCGCTGCGGCTCATGCAGTGGGGGATCGGCACCTTCCTCGTCGCCATCCCGGTCGACATCGTCAACCACCGCGTCAACGGGCTGGACATCACCAGCTGGAGCCCCAGCCACGCGCTGCTCTACATCGGGACGGCGATCATGCTGGCCGGCGCGATCCGCGGCTGGTGGCTGTACGCCGCGCCCGGCCGGGTCCGGACGCTGGTGTCGCTGGGCCTGTGGCTGTTCTTCGTCGAGAACGTCGTCTTCCCCAACCAGCACCAGGAGTACGGCGTCCTGTCGCTGCGCGCCTACGAGGCCGGGCGGACGACGGCCGAGCCGCAGCTGCTCGACTTCGCCGCCTCGCAGGGCCAGACCCCCACGATGTTCATGCTGCCGGTGCCCTCCTGGGTGCACCCGGCCTGGCTGGTCTGCGCCGGCCTGCTCTCGCTGGTCGTGGCGCGCAGGGTCGTCGGCCTGCGCTGGACCGCGACCGTCGTCGCCGGCACCTACCTGGCCTACCGCGCGGTGATGTGGGCCGGGCTGGTGGCGATGGGCTTCCCGCCGTCGGTGCTGCCGCTGGCCCTGCTGGCCGGCGCGGTCTGCGTCGACCTCGCGGTCACCCGCGGACTGCCCGGCTGGAGCGCCGCGCCGGCCACCGCCGTCGTCGTCTACGCCGCCGGCCGGCTGCAGGACGCCGCCGGGGTCCTGCCGCCGTGGAACTGGTCCTGGTGGTCGGTCGCGCTGGTGGTCGCGGCGTTCACCGTCCTGTGGTCGGCGGTCGACGTCGTCGGCCGCAGCGCCCGGTTCGCCGACTGGCGCCGTCCCGTCGAGCCGGGCCTCCCGGCCGCCGCCGCCCCGGCCGGCGGCGCGCCGTCCCGCTGAGGTGCGGGACGGGCCCGTCACCTGACGTAACGTCGGACGTGGCCGCCCGCCCGGACCCCGCTGCCGGGCCGCGCCCCGCGCCCTCGCGCGCGCCCGGCCTCCCCCCGACCCCCACCCGCCCCCGGAGGACGACGTGCTGGCCCTGACGCCCGTGCCGCCGCAGACGGCGGGGGAGCGTGCGCTCTTCGCCGAGCTGACCCGCTGGGACCGCGGCGGAGCCGTCCGGGGCGCCGTCGTGGCGTCGGTCCCGGTCGTCGACGGCCCCATGGAGCGTCGCCTGTCCGACGCCGTGGTCTTCGTCCCCGAGGGCCTGGCCGTCGTGCGCGTGGTCGAGGTGGTCCGCCAGTCCGGCGTCGTCACCGCGACCCCGGAGGGCTCCTGGACCATCGGCCCGGGCGCCGGCCCCGGCGAGGTGCTGCAGCTGGCCGGCGGCGGCTCGACGCCGCTGGACGGCCTCATGCGGGCCGGCATGGACGCCGCGGTCCGGCTCCGCCGGGCCGGGCTCGAGCCCGGCCGCATCGCCCGGCTCACCGTCCTCGCCGGCGACCTCACCGGCCTGGTCCCCGCCGACGGCGACCTCGGCGACGGCGACCAGGTCGCGCTGCTGGAACCCCGCTCGCTGCTGCTCGGCATCTCGCGGGCCGCCCGCTACGCCGGGGTGGACAACCCGCGGCTGTGGACCACCGCCGACGTCCGCGCCGCGCTGACCGCGCTCGGCCTCGAGGGCCGCGGGCCCACGGTCGAGGAGCTCAACGGCGAGGGTTTCCCGTACTCGCCCTACGTCCTGCGCCGGCGGGAGCTGCTCGCGCCCGCGGCGATGGCCGCCTCGGCCGCCTCGGCCGCCTCGGCCGCCTCGGCCGCCCCCGTGGCGCCACCCGCCCCGCCGGTCCCGGCGCCGGCCCCCGTGGCGGTCCCGGCGCCGGCCGCCCCGGCCGGCCCGCTCGTCGACCCGGTCGCGGCCGCCGCCGTCGCCGTCGCGGCGATCCGGGCCGACGAGGAGGCCGCGGCGCGCGCGGCGGCCGCCCGGGTGGCCGCTCCGGTCGCACCCGCCCCCGTCGCACCCGTCCCCGTCGCACCTGTCCCCGTCGCGCCCCCGCCGGTCGTGCCCGCCCCGGCACACCCGGCCACCGCGCGCTTCGAGACGCCCGCCGTCCAGTCCGGGGGCGGCGTCCCCGACGCCCCGGTCGCCGTCCCCGCCGACGTCGCCGACGAGACCGGCGGCATCGGCGGGCTGTTCGGCGACGCCGACACCGACGCCGGGCACGGGACCCCGCCGGCCGCGCCGCCCGCGGCTCCCGTCCCGGTCCCGCCGTCCCCGCCGATCCCGCTGGTGGGGCCGCGCCGCCGCTCGCCGGCCGCGCGGCGCCGGCTGGCGCTGCTCGCCGCCGCCGCGCTGGCCGTGGTCGTCGTCGCGGTGGTCGCGCTGGTGAGCCTCACCGGCGGCGGGGGCGACGCCTCGGCGGCCGCCCCGCCGAGCACGAGCACCCCGGCCCCCTCCCCGGGGGCGCAGGAGGCCGGCCCGCAGCCGGGCGAGCGCGCGGTCCTCGACGGCCTGGAGTTCGTCCTGCAGCGGGTGCAGGTCGACGACACCTGCGTCGGCAACTCCTACGGCGACGTCGCGGACTCCTTCGAGCGGACCGACTGCGCGGGCCTGGCGCGGGCGCTGTGGTCGACCGACGTCGACGGCCGGGCCGTGGTGGTCTCGGTGTCCACCGTGGACATGGGCGACACCGTCGCCGCCCGCGCCCTGCGCGACCTGACCGACCGCAACGGCAGCGGGAACGTCAGCGACCTGCTGCGCGAGGGCGTGACCTACCCGGGTGCGCCCGCGGAGCTGTCCGGCGCCGAGTACGCCAGCGCCGTCCAGGGTCCGGTGGTCACCGTCGTGGAGACCGCCTGGACCGGTCCCGGCGAGGGCGGCACCGCCGACCTCGACCTGGTCGCCGGCACCGGCCTGAGCCTGCCGATGCCCGACCCGTCCGCCGGCTGACGACCCCGGCGGCGACGCCGCGTCAGGCGGTCGCGGCCGCCTCGGCCATCGCGGCGAGCAGCGCGGCCGTCCGCGCGCGCGGCAGCCGGCCCGCGCTGTGCGGGGTGGAGTTGACCAGCCCGAAGACGGCGTGCGCGCGGGCCCGGCTGGCGTCGGTGCCCTCCTCGGGCCGCAGCCGGGCCAGCACCTCCACCCACACCTCGACGTAGCGGCGCTGCAGCCGGCGCACCGCGGCCGCGTCGTCCGGCGGCAGGGAGCCGAGGTCGCGGTCCTGCACGGTGATCAGCGCGGGGTTGTCCAGCGCGAAGTCCACCTGGAAGGCGATCAGCGCCCGCAGCTGCGCGACGGGGTCGGGACCGGCGGCGGCGACCCGCTCGCGCCCGCCGGCCAGCAGCCGCTGGCTGATGCCCTCGAGCATCTCGGCCAGCATCGCGTCCTTGCTGGCGAAGTGCCGGTAGATGGCCGGGCCGGTCACGCCGACCGCGGCGCCGACGTCGTCGACGCCGACCGCCCGCGCGCCGCGCTCGGCGAACAGCTGCGCGGCCGCCCGCAGGATCTGCTCCCGCCGGGAGGGCCGGGCGGCGTCGGCCGTCAGCGCCGAGTCGGGCTGGCTGGCGGTCACGCCGCGGATGCTAACGGCCGCGGTCTGGACCCCGATGTGAACCGTCGTTAACATCGCTGGGGAGCGGCCGGCCGACCGGAGCGGTCGCAGGCGGGCCCCGGGGAGGACCCCACCGGCGCCCCGGCACCAGGGAGCACACCGTGCTGGACTACCGGCTCGACGACGAGACCGAGGCCCTGCGGAAGACCGTCCGCGAGTTCGCGCTCGAGGTGGTGGCCCCGCAGATCGGCGGCTTCTACGAGCGCGACGAGTTCCCCACCGCGATCGTGCGGCAGATGGGCGACCTCGGGCTGTTCGGCCTGCCCTTCCCCGAGGAGTACGGCGGCTCGGGCGGCACCTACTTCGACCTGTGCGTGGCCATCGAGGAGCTGGCCCGGGTGGACAGCTCGGTGGCCATCACCCTGGAGGCCGGCGTCTCGCTGGGCGCGATGCCGCTCTACCGGTTCGGCAGCGAGGAGCAGCGGAAGCGCTGGCTGCCGCGGTTGTGCACGGGCGAGGCGCTGGCCGCCTTCGGCCTGACCGAGCCCGGCGGCGGCTCCGACGCCGGCGCCACCCGCACCACCGCACGCCTGGAGGACGGGCACTGGGTGGTCGACGGCTCCAAGGCCTTCATCACCAACTCCGGCACCGACCTCACCGAGCTGGTCACCGTCACCGCCGTCACCGGCACCCGGCCCGACGGCGGCAAGGAGATCTCCGCGATCGCCGTCCCGTCGGGCACCCCCGGCTTCACCGTGGGCCCGCGGTACTCGAAGGTCGGGTGGAACGCGTCGGACACCCGCGAGCTCTCCTTCAGCGACTGCCGGGTGCCCGAGGACTCGCTGGTCGGGGAGCGCGGCCGCGGCTACGCGCAGTTCCTCTCCATCCTCGACGAGGGACGCGTCGCCATCTCCGCGCTGGCCACCGGCCTCGCCCAGGGGTGCGTGGACGAGTCGGTGCGCTACGCCGGCACCCGCGAGGCCTTCGGCCGGCCGATCGGCCGCAACCAGGCGGTCCAGTTCATGATCGCCGACATGGAGGTGCGCGCCTCCACCGCGCGGCTGGCCTACTACCGCGCCGCCGAGAAGATGCTGCGCGGCGAGCCGTTCCGCCGCGAGGCCTCGATCGCCAAGCTCTACAGCTCCGAGGTCGCGGTGGACAACGCCCGCGCGGCCGCCCAGGTGCACGGCGGCTACGGCTTCATGAACGAGACGCCGGTCGGGCGCTTCTACCGCGACGCCAAGATCCTCGAGATCGGCGAGGGCACCAGCGAGGTGCAGCGGATGCTCATCGCCAGGGACCTCGGCGTCGGCTAGGCCGTCACGTCCACCAGCACCTTGCCGACGGCGCCGTCCTGCACGGCCCGGTGCGCCTGCGCCGTCTCCGCCAGCGGGAAGACGTGCAGCGGCAGCCCGGCGTCCTCGCCCACCCGCAGCGCGCCGTCGAGGAGGGCCGCGTTGACGTCCTCGACGCCGAGGACCTTGGCCCGCTCGGGCTGCGTGTAGACGAGCACGAAGTTCCAGCGGGCGTTGGGGCCCATCTGCGCGCGCACGGGGATGGTGACCTCGGCGCCGCCGTCGTCGGCGTACACCGCGACCGCGCCGTGCATGCCGACCACCTGCGCGTCGACGGCGGCGTTGCGGGCCGCCGACACCTCCACGACCGTGTCGACGCCCTTCGGCGCGATCTTGCGGACCTCGGCGGCGACGTCCTGCTGCCGGTAGTCGACGACGTGCGAGGCGCCGGCCGCCGCGGCCAGCTGCGCCTTGCGCGGGCTGCTCACCGTGGCGACGACCGTGGCGCCGGCCCAGCGCGCCAGCTGGATCGCCGCGTTGCCCACCGCGCCGGCGCCGCCCTGCACCAGCACGGTGCGCCCGGTCAGCGAGCCGGGGCCCATCCGGTCGGGCACGGACTCGCCGAGGGTGAGGCAGCGGTGCGCGGTGAGGAACGGGATGCCCAGCGCCGCGCCGAGCTCGAAGGAGGGCTTCGGGCCCATGGGCACCGCCTGACGGGCGGGCACGACGGTGTACTCCGCCGCCGTCCCCCAGGGGCGCTGCCAGGCCGCCTCCCACACCCAGACCCGCTCGCCGCGGATCGCGGGGTCCACGCCCTGGCCGACCGCCTCGACCGTGCCCGCGCCGTCCTGGCCGGGCACCTGGCCGCCGGGCCCGGGCTGCGCGTTGGTACGGGACTTCCAGTCGGTCGGGTTGACGCCGGCCGTCGCGAGCCGGACGAGGACCTCGCCGGGGCCGGGGTCGGGGGTGGGCCGGTCGGTCAGCTGCAGGACCTCGGGGCCGCCGGGCTCGGTGTAGGTGATGGCGCGCACCCGGCGGCCCTACCCCGCGCGGCGTCCCTGTTGCGTACGGCCCTGTTCCGATCGGGGCGCGGCGCGGTAGGGAGGGCGCGTGAGCGAGTCCGCGCCGGCCTGGAGCCGCGTGCTCCCGTCCTCGCTGCGGCGGGCCCGGCTCTACCGGCAGCACCACGGCCGGCTGCCGCCGTGGGGGGAGCCACGCACCTTCACCGAGAAGCTGCAGCGGCGGATCACCCGCGACCGCCGTCCGCTGCTGGCGCCGACCTGCGACAAGCTGGCCATGAAGGACCACTTCGCGCGGCGGGCGCCGGACCTGCTGCGGGTGCCGCGGACGTACTGGACCGGCACCGACGTCGCGGAGCTGGCCGGCGTCGACCTCGCCGGCCCGTGGGTGCTCAAGCCCAACCACTCGTGCCGGCGGGTGCTGGTGGGGGAGGGGCGCCCCGACGTCGCCGATCTCGCCGCGCGCACCGCCGGCTGGGTCGCCGAGCGCTACTGGCGCGACAGCGAGGAGTGGGCCTACCGCTGCGCCCGGCCGGGCCTGCTGGTGGAGGAGCACGTCGGGGAGCCCGGGGAGGTGCCCACCGACCTCAAGGTCCTGGTGTTCCACGGCGTGCCGCGGGTGGTCGGCGTGCACACCGGCCGGCGGGACGTGCACCGTGCGCGCCTGTACACCGCCGGCTGGGAGCCGCTGCCCTGGACGTGGGGCTACCCGCCCGGGCCCGACGTGCCGCGCCCGGCCTGGCTGCCCGAGCTGCTGGAGGCCGCGGCCGCGGCGGCGGCCGGCTTCGACATGCTCCGGGTGGACCTCTACCGGCACGACGGCCGGCTCTGGGCGGGGGAGCTGACGCCCTACCCGGGCGCGGGGCTGTCCCGCCTCGAGCCGGGGCTCGACGCGTGGCTGGGCAGCTGGTGGACGCTGCCCGCCGAGGTGGACCGGCCCCGCTGGCGCACCGCGGCGGCGCGCCGGTGTGGCGGTCCTCACCCCCCGGGGTGACCACCGCGGAACGGAACTGATCCGGAACAGACCGGCGGCCGATGGGGCCTCATGGAGCTCCCCGTCATCGGCCGACTCCGCCGCGCGCTGCCCGAGGGGCGGCCACTGCCGGACGAGGTCTGGCAGCGGCGGCACGCGTTGCTGCTGCGGCTGGCCGCGGTGCAGGCCGTGGCGATCGGCGTCCTCGCGGTGGCCCGGGGCTGGGCTCCGGCTGCGGCGGGCGGTGCCGCGCTCGCCGTCGCCTACCCGCTGTCGTTCAGCCTGCTGCCGAACGCCGGCCGCACGCTGCGGGCCGCGGGGGTGACCGGGAGCCTGCTGGCCGCCTCGGTGCTGTTCGTGCACGTCTGCGACGGGCTGACCGAGGCGCACTTCCACTTCTTCGTCGTCGTCGGCCTGGTGTCGCTCTACCAGGACTGGGTGCCCTTCGGGCTGGCCCTCGTGGTCGTCATCGGGCACCACGGCGCCGTCGGCACGCTCTTCCCGCACTCGGTGTTCGACCACGAGGCGGCCTACCGCGACCCGTGGCTCTGGGCGCTGGTGCACGGCGGGTTCGTGCTGGCAGCGAGCCTGGCGCACCTGTCCTCGTGGCGGCTCAACGAGCGGCAGGGGCTGCACGACCCGCTCACGGGGCTGGCCAACCGCACCCGCCTGCTGCAGACCACCGCCACGCTGCTGGCCCGCCGCACCGGCCCGGTCAGCGTGCTGTTCCTGGACCTGGACGACTTCAAGGACGTCAACGACACCCGCGGGCACGCGGCCGGCGACGTCCTGCTCACCACGGTGGGCGACCGGCTGCGGGCCTGCGTCCGGGACGGCGACGAGGTGGGCCGGCTGGGCGGCGACGAGTTCGCCGTCGTGGTCGGCGGCGGCGCCGACGAGGCGGCGGCGGTCGGCGAGCGGGTCCTGGCCGCGCTCGCCGAGCCGGTCGACGTCGGCGGGCGGCCGCTGGCCGTGCACGTGAGCATCGGCGTCGCCGACACCGCGACGGCGGGTGACCGGCGGCCCGGGACGCTGCTGCGCAACGCCGACCTGGCGATGTACCGCGCCAAGGCGCTGGGGAAGAACCGGCTGGTCCGCTACGCGCCGGGCATGGCCGAGGCGGCCGAGGAGGAGGTCACCCTGCTGCAGGACCTGACCGCCGCGGTCCGGGCCGGCCAGCTGGAGGTGTACTACCAGCCCACCATCGACCTCGCCGACGGCCGCACCACCGGCTACGAGGCGCTGCTGCGCTGGCAGCACCCGCAGCGCGGGCTCGTGCCGCCCGCGGAGTTCGTGCCCCTGGCCGAGGCGAGCGGCGCGATCCTCGAGATCGGCCGCTGGGTGCTCGAGCAGGCGGTCGGGCAGGCTACGGTCTGGACGGCGGAGGCCGGCCGGCCGATCGGCATCGCGGTCAACCTCTCGCCGCGGCAGCTGGCCGACGACGACGTCGTGGCGCTGGTGTCCGCCGTCCTCGCCGCGAGCGGACTGCCGGCGGCGCAGCTGACGCTGGAGGTGACCGAGGGCGTGCTGCTGCGCGACGTCGACCGCGTGGCCGGGCAGCTGCGGGCGCTGCGGGAGCTCGGCGTGCGGATCGCGATCGACGACTTCGGCACCGGCTACGCGAGCCTGTCCTACCTGCGCCGGCTGCCCGCGGACGTCCTCAAGATCGACCGCAGCTTCGTGCAGGACCTCGGCGGCGACGTCCGCTCGCGGGCGCTGGTGGCCTCCATGATCGAGCTGGCGCGCAACCTGCGGCTGGAGGTGGTCGCGGAGGGCGTGGAGACCAGCGAGCAGCACGCCGTCCTCGACGGCCTGGCCTGCTCGCACGCGCAGGGCTACCTCTTCGGCCGCCCGCTGCCCGCGCCCGCGCACGACCCCGCCCAGCCGGCGCCTCCCCGCGCCGTCCCCGCGCCGCGGGAGCCGGTACCGGCCCCCTGACCTGCGCGGGCGTCCGGGGGTGGTCGCGGACGGAATGGAACGGTCCCCTAACCTGTGCGCGCACCGTGACAGCAGTCACACCGTGCGTACACCCTCGACGATGAGGACGTCCGTGCAGCCAGGAACCCTCCCCGCCGTCCGCCGGCGCCGTCTCGGCGCCACGCTCGCCGTCGCGACGGCCCTGTCCGTCTCGCCCCTCGCGGTGGGCGCGGCCTCCGCCGCCCCGCCGCCCGCCACCAGCCCCACCGCGCCGGACCTCGGCGTGAACGTCACCGTGTTCGACCCGTCCATGCCGGTCAGCGAGATCCAGGCCGAGCTGGACGCGACCTTCGCCGCCCAGAGGGACGACGAGATGGGCACCGAGCGGTACGCCTACCTCTTCCGCCCCGGCACCTACGGCACCGACGCCCAGCCGCTGCAGATCAAGGTCGGCTACTACACCGAGGTCACCGGCCTCGGGGACTCGCCGTCCGACGTGGTCATCAACGGCAAGGTCGAGAGCTACAACCGCTGCCTCGACGGCGGTGGCACGACCAACTGCATCGCGCTGAACAACTTCTGGCGCACCGTGTCGAACCTGACGATCGACGTCAACGCCACCGGCCAGGACGGCTGCCGGCAGAGCGCCAACTTCTGGGCCGTGTCCCAGGCGGTCTCGCTGCGCCGGGTGGACGTCACCGGCGGCACCCTGTCGCTGATGGACTACTGCACCGCCGGACCGCACTACGCCAGCGGCGGGTTCATCGCCGACTCGCGGGCGGGCGCGGTCGTCAACGGCTCGCAGCAGCAGTGGCTGACCCGCAACAGCACGGTCGGCTCGTGGTCCAACGGCGTGTGGAACCAGGTGTTCTCCGGCGTCGAGGGCGCTCCCGACGACGCGACCTTCCCGACCCCGCCGTACACCACGCTGGACACCACCCCGGTCAGCCGCGAGAAGCCGTTCCTGTTCCTCGACGGCGACGGCCGGTGGAACGTCCGCGTGCCCGCCGCCCGGCAGGACACCCGCGGGGTGAGCTGGGACGAGGGGACGACGGCCGGGCGGACCATCCCGATCGGCGAGTTCCTCGTGGCCACGCCGTCCACGCCCGTCCAGCAGATCGACAACCACCTCGCCCGCGGCGGCCACCTGCTGCTCACGCCGGGGGTGTACGACGTCGCGCGCAGCATCGACGTCAAGCGGCCCGGCACCGTGGTGCTCGGCATCGGGCACGCGACGCTGACCGCGGTCGGCGGCGCGGTCCCGCTGACGATCGCCGACGTCCCCGGCGTCGTCGTGGCCGGCGTGACGATCGACGCGGGCACCGTCGAGTCGCCGGCGCTGCTGCAGGTCGGCAACCCGAACGGCAACGGCGGGCGGTCCGACGCGGCCGACCCGACGACGCTGTCCGACGTCTACTTCCGCGTCGGCGGCCCGCACGTGGGCAAGGTCGACACCGCGCTCGTGGTCGACAGCGACGACGTCCTCGTCGACCACACCTGGGTGTGGCGCGCCGACCACGGCGTCGAGCCCGGCTTCACCCAGGGCGTCAACGGTGACACCGACCGCTGGCGGACCAACACCGGCCGGGTGGGGGCCGAGATCAACGGCGACCGGGTGACCGCGACCGGCCTGTTCGTCGAGCACTTCCAGACCCACAACACCGTCTGGAACGGCGAGCAGGGGACGACGGTCCTCTACCAGAACGAGCTGCCCTACGACCCGCCGTCGCAGGCCGACTGGCAGCAGCCCGACGGCACCCTCGGCTGGGCCGGCTACAAGGTCGCCGACGACGTGCAGCAGCACCGCCTCTACGGCGGCGGCGTGTACGGCTACCAGCGCAACGCGGGTCCGGGGATCACCACCGAGAGCGGCTTCGAGGTGCCGACGACGCCGGGCGTGCGGCTGCACCACGTGATGACCGTCCACCTCGACGGTCTCGGGATCATCCGGCACGTGGTGAACGACGTCGGCGGCCAGGCCGACGGCAGCAACCAGGGCCGGCCGCAGTACGTGGTCGACCACCCGGCAGCCTGACGCAGCGAGCCCGGTGGGCCGTCGCGGACTCCCGCGGCGGCCCACCGGTGCGTTCCGGCGGTCCCGGTGTCACCCGAGGCATCGGGGGGACGACGGTCGACAGGGTGTCGCGGCGTCACAGGCAGTAGGGACAGCCCGTGCCGCCGACGGCGACCGTGCGCACGCAGCGGAGCAGCGCGTGGAGACGGGTGCCCTTCGGCACCAGCGCGTGGGCACCGGCGGCGAGGGCCTCGAGTCGTGCCTCGCCGGCTTCCGCGGTCAGCACGACGACCCGGGCCTCGGGTCGAGCGGCGCGCAGCGCTTCCGTGGCCGCCAACCCGTCCATCACCGGCATGGACAGGTCCATGCACACGACGTCGGGATGCAGGCGTGCAGCGGCCTCCACCACCTGTGACCCGTCCTCGCACTCGCCGACGACGACGAGGTCGTCCTCCTCGGACAGTGCCTCCACCAGGGCCCTGCGCAGGTCCGGGTGGTCGTCGACGAGGAGCACGCGGATCTCGGCGGTGACGTCACCGACGTGGTCAGCTCCGGTCATCCGTGCACCTCCTGACCGTCCGGCGAGCACCCCGCGGTGGCCTGTCGGCCGTGGCACCTCGAACGGTGAGGCGACGATCCTGGGAGACGTCGGCGCTCACTGCAAGCCCGACGCGCTGCCCTCCTCGGGCGGCCGGTGTGTCCCCGATGGGCCCGTCCGCCGGCCGTGACCCGTCAGTCGTCCCGGGCGGCCCGCGGCGCCACCCGGCGGCGGTGCCGGCGCAGCACGCCGAGCCCGAGCCACAGGATCGCTCCCAGCGGCTCAGGCCGGGGTGATCGAGAGGGTGAGCGCGCGGCGGCCGGCCTCGGAGCGGGCGGTGCGCAGCCGCTCCTCCGAGGGGGTGCCGTACTCGGTGGTGCGCTGCCGGGCGGGCCGGCCGATCGCCGCGGCCATCGCCTCGAGCTCGGCGATCGTCTTCAGCGAGCCGTTCTCGCTGCCGGCCATCCGGCTGATGGTCTCCTCCATCAGCGTGCCGCCGAGGTCGTTGGCCCCGCCCTGCAGCACCGCCTGCGTGCCGGCGTCACCGAGCTTCACCCACGAGGTCTGGACGTTGCCGATCCGCCCGTGCACCAGCAGCCGGGCGACGGCGTGCACCGCCCGGTTCTCCCGCACCGTCGGGCCCGGCCGCGCGACGCCGGCGAGGTAGATCGGCGCGTTGTGGTGCACGAACGGCAGCAGCACGAACTCGGTGAACCCGCCGGTCTCGTCCTGCTGGCGGGCGATCGTGCGCAGGTGCGCCACCCAGTGCGCCGGGGTGTCGACGTGGCCGTACATCATCGTCGACGTCGTCGGGATGCCCACCCGGTGCGCGGTGCCGATGATCTCCAGCCAGGTCGCCGCGGGCAGCTTGCCCTTGGTCAGCACCCAGCGGACGTCGTCGTCGAGGATCTCCGCCGCCGTGCCGGGGACCGAGTCGAGCCCGGCCTCCTTCGCCGCGCGCAGGAAGTCCTCGAACGACAGCCCGGTGCGGGCCGAGGCGTTGACGATCTCCATGGGGCTGAACGCGTGCAGGTGGATGCCGGGCTGGCGGCGCTTCACCTCGCCGATCAGGTCGAGGTAGGCGGACCCGGGCAGGTCGGGGTGGATGCCGCCCTGCATGCAGATCTCGGTGGCGCCGGCGGCCCACGCGCGGTCGACCCGGTCGCCGACCTCGGACAGCGAGAGCGTGTAGGCGTCGGCGTCGGTGCGCCGCTGGGCGAACGCGCAGAACCGGCAGCCGGTGTAACAGACGTTGGTGAAGTTGACGTTCCGGTTGACGACGTAGGTGACGTCGTCGCCGGTGACGTCGCGGCGGACGGCGTCGGCCAGCGCGCACAGCGCCTCGAGGTCGGGGCCGTCGGCGCCGAGCAGCGCCAGGTACTGCGCGTCGGAGAGCCCGGCGGGGTCGCGCTCGGCGGCGCGCAGCGCGGCGTGCACCCCGGGGTCACCCACCGCCAGGGCGGTGGAGGAGCCGTCGCGGGCCGCCGTGGTGCGGTCGCGCAGGTCGGCCCAGTCGCCGTAGACGGCGTCGAAGTCCCCGCGTCGGTCGCCGGTGCGACCGACGGTGTCCACCTCGACGTGCAGGTCGGTGCGGCCGGAGGACACCCAGGCCTCGTCGGGCTCCTGCCACGGCAGCCCGGTGGGGATGCGGCCCTCGACCGCGAGCCCGTCGGGCCCGGCCAGCGCGGCCACGTGCGGGCGCACCCGCGGGTCGAGCCACGGCTCGGGCTCGAGCACGTAGCGCGGCTGGGCGGCCAGCCGCTCGCGCAGGGTGAACCCGCCCTCGGCGGTCAGCGCGGCGAGCTTGTCGGTGTTCGGCCAGGGCCGCTCGGGGTTGACGTGGTCGGGCGTGAGCGGGGAGACCCCGCCCCAGTCGTCGACGCCGGCGCGCAGCAGCAGCCCGAGCTCGGTGGAGTCGGACAGGTTCGGCGGCGCCTGCACCCGCGCCCGCGGGCCGAGCAGCAGCCGGGTGACGGCGACGGCGGCCACGTACTCCTGCAGCGCGAGGTCGTCGTGCGCGGCCATCGCGGTGCGCGGCTTGGCGCGGAAGTTCTGCACGATGACCTCCTGCACGTGCCCGTGCCGCTGGTGCGCGGCGCGGATCCGCAGGACGGCGTCCACCCGCTCGGCCGGCGTCTCGCCGATGCCCAGCAGCACGCCGGTGGTGAACGGGACGGCGGAGCGGCCGGCGTCCTCGAGCACCCGCAGCCGCACGGCCGGCTCCTTGTCGGGGGAGCCGAAGTGGGGGCCGCCGCGCTCGGACCACAGCCGGGTCGCGGTCGTCTCGAGCATCATCCCCATCGACGCCGACACCGGCTTGAGCCGCTGGACCTCCTCCCAGGTCATCACCCCGGGGTTGAGGTGCGGGAGCAGCCCGGTCTCCTCCAGCACCCGGATCGCCATCGCCCGCAGGTAGGCCAGCGTCGAGTCGAAGCCGTGCGCCTCCAGCCACTCGGCGGCGACCGGCCAGCGGTCCTCGGGCCGGTCGCCGAGGGTGAACAGCGCCTCCTTGCAGCCCAGCGCCGCGCCCTGCCGGGCGACGTCGAGCACCTCGTCGGGGGAGAGGAACGGCGCCCTCCCCTGGGCCCGCAGCTGCCCGGGCGTGGTCACGAACGTGCAGTAGTGGCAGCGGTCGCGGCACAGGTGGGTGAGCGGGATGAACACCTTGCGGCTGTAGGTCACCACGCCGGGGCGGCCGGCCGAGGCCAGGCCGGCGTCGCGCACCCGCGAGGCGGCGGTGAGCAGGCGGTCCAGCGGCTCGCCGTCGCCCAGCCCGCGGGCCGACAGCAGGGTCTCGGCCTCGCCGGCGTCGAGGGTCACGCCACGCTCGGCGCGGGCGAGGGCCCGGCGCAGCGCGGACGGCACGGGGGTCTGTGGCTCGCTCATCGCCCTCGAAACTAGTCGAAGGACCCCCCCGCCCCCCACCCGCTCGCAGGCGCGCGGGCGGGCCCCTGCGGGGGGCCGGAACCGCCTCTGTCGCGCTAACGGCTCCCGGGGGCGTCGACGTAGCGGCCGCGCAGCCGGAGCAGGGGCGCGGCGCCGTCGCGCAGGACCGGCACGTCCTCGACGGCGAGCAGCGCCAGCACGTGGTCGCCGGCCGGCACGAGCCGGTCGAGCCGGCAGTCCAGCGCGACGACGCCGCCGTCGAGCACGATCGCGTCGCTGCCGGCCGCCCGCGACCACGGCACCGACTCGAGCAGGTGCCGCGCCGAGGGCCGCCCGGCGGAGGAGAACCGGCTGGCGAGGATCGCCTGCCCGGCGGCGAGCACGGTGAGCCCGCAGGTGCCCACGGCCTCCAGCACCTCGGCCGGGTACCCGTCGGCGGCCAGCCCGACGGCGACCAGCGGCGGGTCGGCCGACACGCTCATGACCGAGGTGACCGTCGTGCCGACGTCGTCGATGTCGTCCCGGACGGTCAGCAGCGCCACCCCCGCCGCGTACTGCCGCAGGGCGGCGCTGAAGTCGGAGGGTGACACCGGCATGGCGGCCAGTCGACCACACCGCCAGGATGGCCCGGTGAGCAGCGCGGACGAGAAGACCTACGACGTCGTCGTGATGGGCGCCGGCTCGACCGGGGAGAACGTCGCCGACGTCGTCGTCCGGGGCGGGCTGTCCGCGGTGCTGGTGGAGGAGCACCTCGTCGGCGGGGAGTGCTCCTACTACGCCTGCATGCCGAGCAAGGCGCTGCTGCGCGGCACCGAGGCGATCGAGGAGGCGCGCGCGGTCAAGGGCGCCGCCGCCGCGGTCACCGGCGAGCAGGACGTCGCCGCGACCCTCGAGCGCCGCGACTCCTTCGCCAGCCACTGGGACGACGCCGGCCAGGTGCGCTGGGTCGAGGGCGCCGGCATCGACCTGGTCCGCGGCACCGCCCGGCTCGAGGGCGAGCGGACCGTCGTCGTCACCCGCCCCGACGGCGGGGAGACCCGGCTCACCGCGCGGCACGCGGTCGCGGTCTGCACCGGGTCGGAGGCCGCGGTGCCGCCGGTCGAGGGCCTGCCCGACGTCGAGCCGTGGACCCCGCGCGAGGCCACGAGCGCGAAGGAGCCCCCGCGCCGGCTGCTGGTGGTCGGCGGCGGCTACGTCGGCTGCGAGACGTCCTTCGCCTGGAACGCCCTCGGCTCGCGGGTGACGCTCCTCCAGCAGGGCGACCGGCTGCTGCCCGGCGCCGAGCCGCAGGCCGGGGACGCGGTGCTCGCCTCGCTGCGCGACCGCGGCGTCGACGTCCGGCTCGACGCGGAGGTCCGCGCGGCCCGCCGCGAGCACGACGAGGTCGTCCTCACGACCGCCGAGGGCGAGGTCCGCGGCGACGAGGTGCTCGTGGCCGTCGGGCGGCGGGCGCGGACGACGGCGATCGGCGTGGACAGCGTCGGCCTCGAGCCGGGGGAGTACCTCGACGTCGACGACACGCTGCAGGTGCGCGGGCTGCCGTGGCTCTACGGCGTCGGCGACGTCAACGGCCGCCGGCAGCTCACCCACATGGGCAAGTACCAGGCCCGCCAGGCCGGCGCGGCGATCGTCGCCCGCGCCCGCGGCGAGGAGGTGCGGGTGGAGGACTGGTCGCCGCACACCGCCACCGCCGACCGCGCCGCCACGCCCTCGGTCGTGTTCACCGACCCGCAGGTGGCCAGCGTCGGCCTGACCAGCGCCCAGGCGGAGGAGCGCGGCCTGCCGCACCGCGTCGTCGAGTACCCGATCGGCTCGGTCTCGGGCGCCGCCCTGTTCGCCGACGGCTACGAGGGGACCGCGGTCGCCGTCGTCGACACCGAGCGCGAGGTGCTGCTCGGGGTGACCTTCGTCGGCCCGGCGGTGGCCGAGCTGCTGCACGCGGCGACGATCGCCGTCGTCGGGGAGGTGCCGATCGCGCGGCTGTGGCACGCGGTCCCGGCCTACCCGACGGTCAGCGAGATCTGGCTGCGGCTGCTCGAGACCTGGCGCGGCTGAGCGCTCAGGGCAGCGGGAACGGCGTGTCGCTCGGTGCGGGCAGGTCGCCGTCGACGGCGGCGGTGACGGTCATGCCCCGGAACTGCGCGCCGCCGAGCGTGGTCAGGAAGGCGGTGTCGGCGGCGTCGCGGCCCGAGCAGATCCGCACCAGCGACGAGGTCGGCGCCAGCCGCGTCGCGTCGACCACGCACCAGGTCCCGCCGACGTCGGCCTCCGCGACGGCGTGGAAGTCCATCGGGTCCAGCCCGGGCGCGTAGACGGCGACCAGCCGCGCCGGCACCTCCAGGGCGCGCAGCAGGGTGACCGTCAGGTGCGCGTAGTCGCGGCACACGCCGCGCCCGGCCAGCAGCGTGTCGACGGCGGTGTCCACCGGGCGGCTGGCGCCCGCGGCGTAGACCAGCCGCCGGTGCACCCAGTCGGCCACCGCGCCCACCAGCTCGGCGCGGGGCAGCGAGCGGTCGAACTCGGTGGCGGCGAACCCCTCGAGCTGGTCCGACGGGCAGTAGCGGCTGGGCCGGATCGCCTCCGCCCACGCCTCCGGCGTCACCGCGCGGCCCGGGCCGCCGCGCTCGGCGGTCGCGGTGTAGGTGACCTCGGTGGTGCCCGCCTCCAGCCGGACCCGGTGCACCCGCGCCTCGCCCACCCGGAGCTCCTCGACCTCCAGCGGGCGCCCCTCGCACAGCACGGTCAGCGTCTCGGTGGCAGGGGCGGCCACCGCCACCTGCAGCAGGGCGGTGGCCGGGCCGGCCGAGGAGAGGGTGAGCGAGGCGGCGACGGAGGTCGGCATGACCGAGATCGTCGCCGCGGCCGGGGTCCCGGCGCGCTGTGTGCTCGCTCACCGTGCTGCAGTGGGGGCCGTGCCCGCACCGTCCCGCAGTTCCTGGCGCCGCTACGTCGCCCTCGGCGACTCCTTCACCGAGGGGCTCAGCGACCCCGACCCGGCCCGCCCCGGCGAGTACCGCGGCTGGGCCGACCGGCTGGCCGAGCACCTGGCCGAGGCCTCGCCGGGCGCCGACGTCGAGTACGCCAACCTCGCCATCCGCGGGCGGCTGCTCCCGCAGGTGCTCGCCGAGCAGGTGCCGGTCGCCCGCGCGGCGCAGCCGGACCTGGTGAGCCTGGTGGCCGGCGGCAACGACCTGCTCCGTCCCGGCGCCGACCCCGACGTGCTGGCCGCCGCGCTGGAGGCGGCGGTGGCCGCCTTCCGCGCCGACGGCGCCGACGTGCTGCTCGCCACCGGCGTCGACCCGCGGCTGACGCCGATCATCCGGCGCACCCGCGGCCGGGTCGCGGTGTTCAACGCCTCGCTGTGGTCGATCGCCGCGCGGCACGGCGCCGTCGTCCTCGACCAGTGGGGCGCGGACTGGCTGCTGGACTGGCGGCTGTGGGACAGCGACCGCATCCACCTCACCGCCGAGGGGCACCGGCGGATGGCGCTGGCCGCGGCCGACGCGCTCGGCGTCCCGGTCCCCGGCGACGGCGAGTGGCGCACCCCGCTGCCGCCGGCCCCGCCGCGGGCGCTGCGCGCGGCGCTGGCCGAGGAGGCCGCCTGGGTGCGCGGGTTCGTCGCGCCGTGGATCGCCCGCCGCCTGCGCGGCCGGTCCTCCGGCGACGGGCGGGCCCCCAAGCGGCCGGTGCCGCTGGCGCTGCCCCGCGGCTGAACCCGCCGGGACCGTGCACCTCCGCGGAGGTTCCCGGAGGGCTCAGGCGGGGGCCTGGTCCCCGTCCGTCTCGTCCCCGTCGGTGACCGGCTCGTCGTCGGTGGGCGTGTCCTCGACGACCACGAGGAACGGCCGGGGGGCCGGGGGCTCCTCGGCGTCCTCCAGCGGGAACAGGTCGACGCCGTCGCCGCCGGCCGGGTCCGGCACCGGGGGCAGCTCGCCGGTGACCGCCTCCAGCTCGCCGGTCACGGCCTCGAGGACGGCGGCGGCCTCCTCGGCGGCCTGCTCGACGAGCACCTCGGCCATGAGCGCCTCGGCGCGGCTGGGCAGCGGCGCGGGCCGGCCGAAGGCGTAGCCCTGCGCCATCGCGCAGCCGTGCCGGCGCAGCCACTCGGCCTGCTCGAGGTCCTCGATGCCCTCGGCGATCACCTGCAGGCCCATGCCCTGCCCGAGCTGCAGCAGGCCCTGGACCAGGGCGGCGGTGGAGGGCCGGGTGACGACGTCGGCGACGAACGACCGGTCGATCTTGACGGTGTGGATCGGCAGCCGGTGCAGCGCGGTGATGGCCGAGTAGCCGGTGCCGAAGTCGTCGAGCGCCAGCGTCACGCCGCGCGCGGTCACCTCCGACACCGCCTGCAGCGTGGCCTCGGCGGCGAACAGCGCCGTCGACTCGGTGATCTCCAGCTCCAGCCGCCCGGGCGGCAGGCCGGACTCCTCCAGCGCGGCGGCGACCAGGTCGCTGAAGCCCTCCTCGGCCAGGTGGCGCGCCGACACGTTGACGTGCACCCGCAGCCCGGCCGGCCAGCCGGCGGCGTCGGTGCACGCCTGCCGCAGCACCCAGGCGCCCAGGCGGGAGGTGAGCCGGTTGTTCTCCGCGGCGTCGAGGAACGCGCCCGGCGGCAGCAGCCCGCGGGTGGGGTGCTGCCAGCGGATGAGCGCCTCGTAACCGAGCAGGGTCTCGTCGGCCAGGGAGACGATCGGCTGGTAGAACAGCCGCAGCTCGTCGCCGTCCAGCGCGCGGCGCAGGTCGGTCTCCAGCTGCAGCAGGTCGACCTCGTCCTCGGTCAGGCCGCCGTCGTGCACCTCGATGCGCGCCCGGCTGCCGTCCCGCTTGGCGCGGGTGAGCGCGCTGTGCGCCTGGCGCAGCAGGTCGTCGGGGGCGACGTCGGAGCCCATGGTCAGCCCGACGCTCGCCGACAGCACGATCTCGCGGTTGCCGAGCTGGAACGGGTCGTCGAGCACCGACAGCAGCCGGTCGGCCAGCGCCCGCAGGCCGTCGAGGTCCTCGACGTCCTCGGCGAGGATGAGGAACTCGTCGGCGCCGAGCCGCACGGCGGTGTCCTCGACGCGGGTGCTCCAGCGGAGCCGGTCGGCGACCTGGCTGAGCAGCTGGTCGCCGGCCTCGGTGCCGAGGGTGTCGTTGACCGCCTGGAACCGGTCGAGGTCCAGGTGCACCAGGCCCACCTGGAGCCCGCGGCGGCGGGACAGCGCGAGGGCGTGGGCGAGCCGGTCGGTGAGGGCGCGGCGGTTGGGCAGCCCGGTGAGCTGGTCGGTGAAGGCCCGGCGGACCAGGTCCTCCTCGGCCCGCCGCCGGTCGGTGACGTCGACCAGCGACAGGACGACGAAGTGCGGCTCGCCGGTGGTCCGGTGGACGACGGTGTGCGACTGCTGCACCCACAGCTCGGTGCCGTCGGCGCGGCGCAGGCGGCGCTCGCCGTCCCGGCGCAGCCACGGGTCCAGGCCGGCCTCGTCACCGGCAGCGCCGTCGCCGTCGGCGATCGGGGCCTCGTCGGGGTGGGCGAGCAGGTCGACGTGGCGGCCCACCACGTCGTCGATGCCGCGGCCGGACAGCGCGCACAGCGCGTCGTTGACGACGAGCAGGTGGCCGTCGAGGCCGACCAGGGCCTTGGGGACCGGCGAGTTGAGGAACAGGGCGCGGAACACCTGGCCGCGGTCGGCCAGCAGCGTGTCGATGGCCCGCAGCCTCGTCCCCGCCGGTGCGCCGCTCGGCTCGCCGGGCTGGTCGGCCCGGGGCCGGGGCACGTGGGGGGCGCTGAGAGTCACCTGCACAGGGTGGCCGACCGGACGGCCGGAGCAGCGGAACCCGCACACGGAGAGTCGTGGTCGGTCGCTCACGTTGCGTCACGGCGGGAGGCTGCCGTGTCGTCCGGTGCGCGTGGGGCGTCCCGGTGAGCAGCGCCTCCACCTCCGGCCACGGTCTCCCTCGGCACGGGTGTCCGCTCCGGGCGCCCGGGAGGGTGCCCGCGCACCGCTCCGGGGAGCAGGGTGGGCGCCCCGAGCGGAGGAGCGCGTCATGGACTGGAAGCTCGAGCTGGTCGCCGTGCCGGTCAGCGACGTCGACCGTGCGATCGCCTTCTACACCGACGGCGCCGGGTTCCACCTCGACCACGACCACCGGGTGAGCGACGGGGTCAGGTTCGTGCAGCTCACCCCGCCGGGGTCGGCGTGCTCGATCGCGATCGGCACCGGGCTGCTCGACGTGCCGCCCGGGGCGGCGCAGGGGCTGCAGCTCGTCGTCGACGACGTCGAGGTGGCGCACGAGGAGCTGACCCGGCGCGGCGTCGAGGTCAGCGAGGTCCAGCACCTCCCCTGGGGGTCGTTCGTGTTCTTCAGCGACCCGGACGGCAACGGCTGGGCGGTCCAGCAGCTGCCGCCGCGCTGAGCGCCGGGAATGCTGAGCGCCGGGGAATCCCGCGCCCGGCCCGTGCGCTGTGCCGGGCATGGACGTCGGCAAGCGCATCGGGTTCCTGTCGTTCGGGCACTGGCAGCCGCTGCCCGGCTCGGAGGTGCGCACGGCCCGGGACGCGCTGGTGCAGACCGTCGAGCTCGCCGTCGCCGCCGAGGAGCTCGGCCTGGACGGCGCGTTCGTCCGGGTGCACCACTTCGCGCGGCAGCTGGCCTCGCCGTTCCCGCTGCTGGCCGCCATGGCCGCGCGGACCTCGCGGATCGAGCTCGGCACCGGCGTCATCGACATGCGCTACGAGAACCCGCTGTACATGGCCGAGGAGGCCGCGGCCACCGACCTGCTCGCCAGCGGCCGGCTGCAGCTCGGCGTGAGCCGGGGGTCACCGGAGACGGCGCTGCGCGGCTCGGAGGCGTTCGGTCACGTCCCGCCGGAGGGGTCCTCGGACGCCGACCTGGCGCGCGAGAAGACGGCGCTGTTCCTCGCCGCGGTGCGCGGCGCGACCGTCGTCGACGCCGACCCCGGGATGACCGGCGGCGCGCGCGGCCGGCTCGCGATCCAGCCGCAGTCACCGGGCCTGGCCGACCGGATCTGGTGGGGCGCCGGCACCCGGGCGACGGGGGAGTGGGCCGCCCGCCAGGAGCTGAACCTGATGAGCTCGACCCTGCTGTCCGAGGACACCGGCGTGCCCTTCGACGAGCTGCAGGCCGAGCAGATCGCCCGCTACCGCGCCGCCTGGGTCGAGGCCGGGTGGGACCGCGAGCCGCGGGTGTCGGTGAGCCGCAGCGTCGTCCCGATCGTGTCCGACGTCGACCGCGCCTACTTCGGCGACGAGCGCCGCTCGTCCGACCAGGTCGGCCTGCTCGAGGGCGTGCGCGCCCGCTTCGGCCGCAGCTACGCCGGCGAGCCCGACGAGGTGGCCGAGGAGCTGGCCAAGGACGCCGCCGTCCGCGAGGCCGACACCCTGCTGCTCACGGTGCCGAACATGCTCGGCGTCGAGTACAACGCCCGGCTGCTGGAGAACGTCGCGCGCCACGTCGCGCCGGCGCTGGGCTGGACGCCCGCCGGCGCGCGCTGACGCACGCACGCGAGAGGCCCGGGACCGCGGTGCGGTCCCGGGCCTCCCCTGCCTCCTGGGGGGTCACTCGAAGCTGACGTTGCCCTCGGCGTCGAGCGTGGCGGTGACGAGGGCGCTGTTGGTCGGGTCGTCGGCCGCGGCCACCTGGCAGTCCAGCGTCAGGCCGTCCTCGGCGACGAGCACGGTGCGGTCGCCGGCGTCGCAGGTGGAGACGACCTCGAGGCCGGTGCTCGCGGCGAACTGCTCGCTCAGGGTCGCCTCGACGTCGGCCACGTGCACGTAGACCTGGTCGCTGTCGATGGTCACGTTGCCCTCGTCGTCGGTCTGCTCGACGGTGAAGGTCACCTCCTGGCCCTCCAGCTGCGCGGTGCAGGTGGTGACCGTGCCGGCGGCGAGCTCGACGTCCTCGGGGCAGCTGACGTCGGTGACGGTGACGCCGGCCTGCTCCTGCGCGACGGCGGCGATCTGCCGCTCGGCCTCGGCGGTGTCGAGCACCTTGCTGCCGAGGAGGAGGAAGGCGCCGACGCCGAGCGCGGCGACGACGAGCACCGCGAGGACGCTGCCGACGATCGCGCCGGTGCGCTTCCCGGGGGGCTGCTGGCCGTAGGGGGTGCCGGGGCCGTCCCAGCCGTTGGGGGCGGGGAAGGGCGCCGGGGCGTAGGGGCCCTGCGGGGCGTGCGGCTGGGCGTTGCGGGGGTCGTGGACCTGGGTCACGGGGCGCTCCTCGGTGCGGTCCCGGGGCCGTCCCCGGGTGCTCGGGAGCACCGTCCCGCCGCCCGCTTGCAGCGCCCTTCGGGACGACTTGCGGTCCACGGCAAGTGGCGGTGAACGGCGCGCCCGGCAGGGATCGAACCTGCGACCAAGTGCTTAGAAGGCACCTGCTCTATCCGCTGAGCTACGGGCGCTCGGTCGCCGATGATGACACCTCCACGGCGCCGGGGGTGAGCGGGTGACGACCGGGGCGGTCGCCGTCCACAGGCGCCGGGTCCTCCACAGGCCGCTCCCGGCGCCGCCACGGGCCCCCGCGCGGGACGAGGGTCGGACCCGGACCGGCACCGTGCCGGCTCCTGGACCCGAGGAGCACCGTGAGCACCACCGAGATCACCGTCGTCGGCAACGTCGTCACGTCACCCAACCGCGTGCGCACGCAGAGCGGCACCGTCACCAACTTCCGCGTCGCCTCCACCGAGCGCCGCTGGGACAGCACCGCCCAGGGCTTCGTCGACGGCGCGACGTTCTTCGTCGACGTCGAGTGCTGGAACGAGCTGAGCGGCAACGTGTCGCACAGCGTCAGCAAGGGCGACCCGGTCGTCGTCCGGGGCACGCTGCGCACCGACGAGTGGGAGAACGACACGGGCCGCCACAGCCGGCCGCGGGTCCGGGCCCGCACCGTGGGCTTCGACCTCAGCAAGGGCACCGCCGAGTTCCGCAAGACCCGGCGGACGGCGGCCGCGCCGCCGGCCGAGCCGGTCGACGAGGCCGCCGACGAGCGGGACTATCCGGAGCCGGTCCAGCCGTTGTACGAGGTGGACCCCGACTCGTCCGCGGCCGGTGCGGCGCTCGACGCCCTGCCGGAACCGGCTCTCCACTAGCCGCCGCGAACTGGGAGGATCGGGGACGAGAACGCACGGGGGCCGGGCCGGGGCACGCGCCGGCCCGCCCCTCTCCGCGCATCGACACCGCGCACCGACGGAAGGCTCGAACGCCCAGTGGCTCAGTACATCTACACCATGGCCCGTGCCCGCAAGGCGCACGGCGACAAGGTCATCCTCGACGACGTCACCCTGTCGTTCCTGCCCGGCGCCAAGATCGGCGTCGTCGGCCCCAACGGTGCGGGCAAGTCGACCGTCCTCAAGATCATGGCCGGGCTGGAGCAGCCCTCCAACGGCGACGTGATGCTGGCCGCCGACGCGACCGTCGGCATCCTGCTGCAGGAGCCGCCGCTCAACGAGGAGCTCGACGTGCGCGGCAACGTCGAGGAGGCGGTCAAGCCGCTGCGCGACGCGTTGACCCGCTTCGAGGAGGTCAGCGCGGCGATGGGGGAGCCCGACGCCGACTTCGACGCGCTGCTGGCCGAGCAGGGCGAGCTGATGGAGGTCATCGAGCAGCACGACGGCTGGGAGCTGGACGCCCGCATCGAGCAGGCGATGGACGCGCTGCGCTGCCCGCCCGGCGACGCCGACGTCAGCGTCCTGTCCGGTGGTGAGCGCCGCCGCGTCGCGCTGTGCCGCCTGCTGCTCGAGGCGCCCGACCTGCTGCTGCTCGACGAGCCCACCAACCACCTCGACGCCGAGAGCGTCGCGTGGCTGGAGCAGCACCTCGAGAAGTACGCCGGCACCGTCGTCGCCGTCACCCACGACCGGTACTTCCTCGACAACGTCGCCCAGTGGATCCTCGAGCTCGACCGCGGCCGGGCCTACCCCTACGAGGGCAACTACTCCACCTACCTGGAGACCAAGGCCGCCCGCCTCAAGGTCGAGGGCGCCAAGGACGCCAAGCGGCAGAAGCGGCTGGCCGAGGAGCTGGAGTGGGTGCGGTCGGGCGCGAAGGCCCGCCAGGCCAAGAGCAAGGCCCGCCTCCAGCGCTACGAGGAGATGGCGGCCGAGGCCGACAAGTACCGCAAGCTGGACTTCGAGGAGATCCAGATCCCGCCGGGCCCGCGGCTGGGCAACGTGGTCGTCGAGAGCCACGACCTCACCAAGGGCTTCGGTGACCGCATCCTCATCGACGACCTGTCCTTCACGCTGCCGCGCAACGGCATCGTCGGCGTCGTCGGCCCCAACGGCGCCGGCAAGACCACGCTGTTCAAGATGCTGGTCGGCGAGGAGAAGCCGGACGACGGCGAGATCAAGGTCGGGGAGACCGTGAAGATCTCCTACGTCGAGCAGACCCGCAGCGGCATCGACCCCAAGAAGACGCTGTGGGAGGTCGTCTCCGACGGGCTGGACCACATCAAGGTCGGCAACGTCGAGATGCCCTCGCGGGCCTACGTCGCGGCGTTCGGCTTCAAGGGCCCGGACCAGCAGAAGCCGGCCGGCGTGCTCTCCGGCGGTGAGCGCAACCGGCTGAACCTGGCGCTGACCCTCAAGCAGGGCGGCAACCTGCTGCTGCTCGACGAGCCGACCAACGACCTCGACGTCGAGACGCTGACCAGCCTGGAGTCGGCGCTGCTGGAGTTCCCCGGCTGCGCCGTGGTGGTCAGCCACGACCGGTGGTTCCTCGACCGCGTGGCCACCCACATCCTCGCCTACGAGGGCGACTCGAAGTGGTTCTGGTTCGAGGGCAACTTCGCCGACTACGAGAAGAACAAGGTCGAGCGGCTCGGCCCCGAGGCCGCCCGCCCGCACCGTGCCACGTACCGCAAGCTGACCCGCGACTAGCCCGCGGTCACACCCCGCCGACGGCGGCCGGAGCACCTGCTCCGGCCGCCGTCGGCGTCCGCGGTGCGCGCACACGGCGCCGGGAGCCGCGGTCGACGGGCGCGGGAGGCGTGCGGCAGGGTGTCGGACCGTGCGGTTCACGGTGCAGGTCCCGATGCGCTGGTCGGACATGGACGCCTACGGCCACGTCAACAACGTCGTCCACCTGCAGTACTTCGAGATGGCGCGGGTCGCGCTGTTCTTCGAGCGGGCGTCGCTGGAGGAGCGCACCGGGCTGCGCCGCGGCACCGTCGTCGCCGCCCACGAGATCGCCTACAAGCGGCCGGTCGTCTACTCCGCCCGGCCGCTGGACGTGCAGATCTGGGTGTCGGGCGTCCGGGCGGCCGCCTTCACCTGCCACTACGAGGTCTTCGACCACGAGCGGCTCGCCGTCACCGGCAGCACGCTGCTGGTGCCCTTCGACTTCTCCATCGACCGGCCGCGCCGGCTCACCCCGGACGAGAAGGACTTCCTCGCCCGCTGGGCCGACGAGCCGGAGGCCTGAGCCCGGGGGTCACCAGCGGGCGGCCGGCGCGCCCTGCACCACGCCGCTGCCGGCGTGCATCCAGTCGCGCGGGGGAGCGGTCTCCACCACCCGCTTGCCCAGCGGGAACAGCCCGACGGCGGCCAGCTTGAACGACGCGATCCCGAACGGGATCCCGACGACCGTCACGCAGAAGGCGATCCCGGCGAGCACGTGCAGCAGCGCCAGCCACCACCCGGCGACGAGGAACCACACCAGGTTCCCGATCGCCGAGGCGACGCCGGCGCCCGCACCGTCGTCCGGCCGAAGGGCCACACCACGAACCCGGCGAGCCGGAACGCGGCGATGCCGAACGGGATGGTCATCACCAGCAGGCAGGCCACGGCGCCGGCGAGCGCGTAGGCCAGGGCGAGCAGCCAGCCGTGCAGGACCAGCCAGACCAGGTTCAGCAGCGTGCGGAGGGTGTCCACGCACAGACGACGGACCGCGGGCGCGCCGGGTTCCGCGCCGGCGGGACGGTCCGCGGGCGGACGACGGGCGCCCGGCCACGGCAGGATCGCGACCGCCGGCGCGGTCGGCCGACCGGCCGGGGCCACCCGAGAGGAGCCCGTCCGCGATGACCACCGACACCCGCGCACCCGCCGTCGACGACACGGCCACCGACACGGCCACCGACACGGCCACCGAGGCCCTCGCCGGGCGCCTGTTCGACACCGTGCTGGCCTGCCTCGACGCCCAGGCGATCGTGATCGGCGACCGGCTCGGCTACTACCGGGCCCTCGCCGACGGCGACGCGCTCACCTCCGCCGAGATGGCCGGGTGCACCGGGACGGCGGAGCGCTACGTGCGCGAGTGGCTGGAGCAGCAGGCCGTCACCGGGATCCTCACCGCCGCCGACGACCCCGACCGCCCCGGCGACGCGCGGGCCCGCCGCTTCACCCTCCCGCCCGGCCACCGCGCCCCCCTGCTCGACGTCCTCAGCGGCGACCACCTCCTCCCGCTGGTCCGCTTCGCCGTCGCGGCCGGCCGGCAGGCCGACGCACTGGCCGAGGTGCACCGCACCGGCGGCGGCATCTCCTGGGCGCGGCAGGGCGCCGACGTCCGGGAGGCGCAGGCCGCCGCGAACCGGCCGCTGTTCCTCGGCCCGCTGGGGCGCGAGCACCTCCCGTCGATCCCCGACGTCGACGCGGCGCTGCGGCGCGGCGGCCGGGTCGCCGACGTCGGCTGCGGGTACGGCTGGTCCTCGATCGGCATCGCGCTGGCCTACCCCGCGGCGACCGTCGACGGCTTCGACGTCGACGCGCCGTCGGTGGAGGCGGCCCGCCGCAACGCGGCCGAGGCCGGGGTCGCCGACCGGGTCCGGTTCGCCGTCACCGACGCCGCGACGGTGTCGGGCACCTACGACGTCGTCACGGCCTTCGAGTGCGTGCACGACCTGGCCGACCCCGTGGCGGTGCTCGCGGCCATGCGGCGGCTGGCCGGGGACGGCGGCGCGGTCCTCGTCGTGGACGAGCGGGTGGCCGAGGAGTTCACCGCCCCCGGCGACGACGTCGAGCGGCTGATGTACGGCTACAGCCTGGTGTGCTGCCTGCCCGACGGGCTCTCGACCCGGCCCTCGGCCGCGACCGGGACCGTCATGCGGCCGGCCACGCTGCGCCGGTACGCGCGCGAGGCGGGCTTCACCGACGTCGAGGTGCTCGACGTCCGGGACGAGGTCTTCCGCTTCTACCGGCTGGTCTGAGCCCTCAGCCGGCCACGATCCGCGGCACCGGCCGGTCCGCCCCCGTGGGCGCCCCCCGGCGGGCGGCCTCCTCCTCCGGCACCGGCCGGACGACGGCGCCCTCGGCGATCCCCGCCCCCGCGAACACCGCCGCGTTGATCCCGCCGCGGTGCACCATCGCCTTCACCAGCCGGGCGCCGGTGAGCCGCTCGAGGTGCGCGCACGGCGGGCAGCGCTTCACCCCGAACAGCAGCGCGTCGCCGACGGCGAACCACCGGCCCACCAGCGAGGGCAGGTCGACCCCGGTGGTGACCAGGTTGCGGCGGGTGTCCCCGGGCGTCAGCGGCACGCCGACCTCGTCCGCGACCGCCGCGACGTCGTCGGCGTCGATCAGCGTGAGCTGCTTCTCCAGGTCCGGGTAGCGCGCCCACGTGCCGCCGCCGAGGGCGTAGCGGTCACCCTCCAGCCCGCGCCCGGCCAGCAGCCGCCCGGCGGGGACCCGCCGCATGGGCGCGGCGGCGGCCGGGGTCGTCCAGATCTCGAGGACGGTCATCGCGGGACCTCCGGGGCGGGGGAGCGCCGGCGGCGGCGCGGGGGCGGGGCGTCGTCGGCGCCGCGGGCGTCCAGCGCCTCGCTCACGTCGTGGGCCATCTGCAGGACCTGCACCAGCAGCGGGGCGACCGTCGTCCGCAGCCCGCGCAGGCCGTGCGGGGAGCCGCCGCGGGCCGCCTGCGCCTCCCGGATGCGGTCCGCCCGCTCGACGAGCACCGGGATGAACCGCAGCGCCATGGTGACCACCAGCCCGACCCGTGCCGGCCGCACCCCGACCAGCCGCAGCGGGGCGGCCAGCCGCTCGACCACCGCCACCATCGCGCTCACCCGCGTCGTCGCCGTCACCACGGCCGCGGCCAGCACCAGCGTGAGCAGGCGCAGCCCGACGTGCGCGCCGGTGCGCAGGTCGGTGGTCAGCGCGTGCACGACCAGCAGCGCCAGCACCCACCACAGCACCGCCCGCGCCTGCCGCGCCAGCACCGCGACCGGCAGCCGGGCCACCAGCAGCCCGACGGCCAGCACGCCCGCCAGGGCCACACCGGCCGCCGTCAGCGTCGGCAGCCAGAACAGCGCGACGGCGAGGACGGCGAGGGCGAGCAGCTTCGCCCCGGCCGGCAGCCGGTGGACGACGCCGTCCCGCGGGACGTACAGCGCGAGGGTCACCGGCCGGCCATCAGCGCGCGGTAGGCGGCCACGGCCGGGCCGGGGGCGGCGTCCTCCACCACCCGGCCGCGGTCGACGACCAGCACCCGGTCGAAGCCGTCGAGCAGGTCCAGCTGGTGGGTGACGACGACCACCTGCTGCTCCAGCCCGGCGATCAGCCCGGCCACCCGCCGGGCGTTGACCAGGTCCAGCAGCGTCGTCGGCTCGTCGAACACGATGCGGGCGGGGCGCATGACCAGCACGCCGGCGATGGCCAGCAGCTGCTTCTGCCCACCCGACAGCAGGTGCGCGGGGTGGTCGGCGTGCCCGGCCAGGCCGTAGCGGGCCAGCACCTCGGCGACGCGGGCGGCCCGCTCGTCCGGCGGGACGCCCTGGTTCTCCAGCCCGTAGGCGACGTCCTCGGCGACCGTGGGGTGCACGATCTGCGCGTCGGGGTCCTGGAAGACGAACCCGACGCGGCGCCGCACGGCGCGCACCTGGGTGCGGGTGTCCAGCCCGTCGACCAGCACCCGCCCCTCGGTGGGCACGACCAGGCCGTTGAGCAGGCGGGCGAAGGTGCTCTTGCCCGAGCCGTTGGCACCGACGACGCCGACCCGCGGCTCGGTCAGGGTGAGGTCGAGGTCCTCGAGCACCACCCGCTCGCCGTACCGGTGCCCGACGCCGCGCAGCTCGATGCCGCGCCCCGGCTCGGCGAGCTCGTCCGCGGCGGGCGCCGGACCGGGACGGCGGAGCCTCACCGGGTGCCGGCCGCCCGGCGGGGACGGTCGATGACGGGGTAGCTGCGCCGGACGACGTCGGCGACGGCCGCGGCGACGAAGGCCTTGAACAGGTCGCCGGGGATGAAGACGGCGGCGCCGGTCCACAGCGCGGTGCCCCAGTCGAGCCCGGCCACGGCCTTGAGCACCGGGACGCCCACGGCGTAGACCACGACGATCCCGCCGACGACGTTGGCCACCAGGCCCCAGCCGACGTTGTAGCGGTCCCAGACCCGCTCGGTCAGCCAGCCGACGACGAACGCGGCGAGCGGCCAGCTGTAGAGGTACCCGGCCGTGGCGCCGGCGAAGGGCGCCAGGCCGCCGGCGCCGCTGGCCAGCAGCGGCAGCCCGACCGCCACCAGGACCAGGAACAGCAGGACGGCGAGGAAGCCGCGGCGGGCACCCAGGACGCTGCCGGCCAGCATGACGCCGAGGGTCTGCGCGGTGATCGGCACCGGCCCCACGTTGATCGCCGGCAGGGTCCCCAGCGCGGCGATGATCGCGGCGAAGAGGGCGACGTAGGCCAGGTCCCGGGTCTTCACGGCGTCTCCTCCACAGGCAGCGGGACGGGCCCGCGCGGTCCCCGCGGAAGGTACCCGAGGGGCGCGCGGGACCGGCCCGGCGGGCGTCCCGGGACCCCGCCGGGCCCGTCGCCGTCGGTGTCCGGGCGCTCACCTGCAGATACGTCCGCCGGTTTGCCCGGGCCGCGCGCGACGTGTTTTCTGGGATCGCTGAGGCCTTCGGCGGAGGCGAGGAACAGGCGGAATCTGCATGGCAACCGGGTGGTGGGCGTCACTGTGGTCGCGGGGACGTCACGAACCGCGGGACCCCACCTCCGAGCCCGCCCGGGAGCCGCACCGGGACCCGTGGCCCGGGCGCGCCGGCGCCGCCCGGCCCGCCGCGGCGGCACCTCCGCCCGAGCCCCCGCCCGAGCCCCCGCCCGAGCCCCCGCCCGAGCCCCCGCCACCCGCCGTCGAGGAGCCGGTCACCCGGCCGGCGCCCCGACCCACGCCGCCCCCGGCCCCGCCGGGTGCGGCACACGACGCCCCGGCGGCCGAGCCGCCGCAGGACGCCGTGCCTCCCCAGACGCCCGGCCCGTCCGGTCGACCCGGGCCGCCTCCCGGCCCGGTGCGCAGCCCGTCGCTGCGTCCCCCTCTCGAGACGACAGGAGCCCTTCCCATGGCCTCACTCGACACCGTCATCGCGGACCTGCTCGCGATCGAGGGCGCCAGCGGCGCCGCGATCGTCGACATCGACAGCGGCATGGCCCTCGCGTCCGGCGGCACGCCCGGCTTCGACCTCAACGTCGCGGCCGCCGGCAACTCCAACGTCGTGCGCGCCAAGCTGCGCACGATCAACGACCTCGAGCTCAAGGACGAGGTCGAGGACATCCTCATCACGCTGCAGAGCCAGTACCACCTGATCAACGTGCTCAAGGGGCAGGGCAACGCCGGCCTGTTCATCTACCTCGTGCTCAACCGCGTCACCGCCAACCTGGCGCTGGCGCGGCACAAGCTGCGCGCGGTCGCGGCGACCGTCAGCGTCTGAGCCGGCGGCGTCGGCACCCGACCCGGACGGGGGGCCGGGGAGGGTGCCGGCGCGGCGGCCCGGTGACCGAGCCCGGTCGTCAGGCGGCCGCCGTGGCGGCCTCGACGATGCGGTCGCGCACCGCGTCGACGGCGAGCTCGCCGGTGTCGATCCACCGGGCGACGCGGCCGCCGGCGACGATGCCGACCCGGTCGCAGCACTCGGCCAGCTCGTCGGGGTCCACCGACACGACGACGACCGAGGTCCCGTGCGCGGTCGCCTCGTCCAGCAGCCGGCGGACCTGCCGCCGGGCCCGCACGTCCAGGCCCCGGGTGGGCTCGTGGAGGACGACGACGTCGCGCGCGCACTCCGACATCCACCGGGCGAGCGCGAGCTTGTGCTGGTCGCCGCCGGACAGCGCGCCGAACACCGTGCGGATGCTCAGCGTCTTCACGTCCATCTGGTGCACGGTGCGGATGACCCCGCGCAGCCGGGCGATCTCCGTGCGCAGGTCCGACAGCGAGCCCCAGGCCTCCTGGGTCATCGTCCGGGCGATCGTCTCGCCGGGGTCCACGCCGTAGGCGTCCTCGTCCGGGCGGTACACCGGCAGCTCCAGCGCCGGGCCGTCCGCGGAGGACCCGAGCGAGCGCTCCTCGCCGAACAGCTGCAGCTCGTCGGTGACCGCCGGCAGCTCCCCGGACAGCGCGCCGGCGATCTCGCGGACGCCGGAGGACCGGTGCCCGGTCAGGCCGATCACCTCGCCGCGGCGCAGCAGCAGGTCGACGCCCTCGACCGCGCCCGGCACCCGCAGGTTGCGGACCCGCAGCACCACCTCGTCGGAGGGCACCAGCCGCGGCGAGAGGCGCACGGGGGCCTCCTCGGCCGCCGTGGGCCCGGCCGCCGCGGGCTCGGGCGCCGAGGCCACCCGGGGCTCCGGCGGCGTCACCGGCTCGCCGACGGTCTCCGCGGCCAGCCGCACCGGGTCCAGCCGGTCGGCCGGCGCGTCGAGGGCGATCCGCCCGTCGCGCAGGACGAGCACCCGGTCGACCACCTCGAGCATCTCGGGCAGCCGGTGGCTGATGTACAGGACGCCGCGGCCCTGCCGGCTCAGCCGGCCGGCGACGGCGTGCAGGCGGCCCACCTCCGAGGGCAGCAGCGGCGCCGACACCTCGTCGAGCACCACGAGCCGGGTGTCCTCGGCGAGCACGCGGGCGGTCTCGACGAGGCCGTGCACGAAGTGCGGCAGGTCCCCGACGGGGGTGTCCGGGTCGACGTCGAGGGCGACCTCGGCGAGCAGCACCTGCGCCTGCCGGCGCAGCTCCCGCGGCGGCAGCCCGGCCTGGGTCGTGCCGCGGAAGACCGCCTGCGCGACGGTGAGCGCCGGGTCGATGTGGACCAGCTGCTCGACGACGCCGACGCCGAGGTGGCGGGCGTCGTCGGCCGACAGCGGCGCGTAGGGGTGACCCTGCAGCGTCATGGAGCCGGCGTCGGCGGGGGTGATGCCGGCGATGACGTCACCGAGGGTGGACTTGCCGGCCCCGTTGGTGCCGACGAGCCCGACGATCTCGCCCTCGTCGATGGTGAAGGAGACGTCCCGCAGGACGCGGCGGGCCCCGAAGGACTTCGTCAGGCCCTGGACCTGCAGCAACGTCATCGGTGGGCGCGCCTCCCCCGGCACAGGGCCGCCGACACGGGGTCGGTCGACCGCGGCGTCAGCGTCCCCCCGTGACGCTCAGTTCCGGATCCGATGCTACCCGCGTGCGGGCGCGGCGCCTCCCGGAGCGGAGGGCGCCGCGCCCGCCCCGCTCACGCCTGCAGCCAGACCGCCGAGTCGGTCGGCAGGGCGCCGCCGGCCACGTCGGCGCTGGCCAGCAGGACCCGGCCCTCGGGCAGCGGCACGGCCTGCGCGGAGAGGTTCACCAGGCACACCAGCCCGCCGGGACGGCGGAACGCGAGGCACCCCTCGGGGGCGGGCAGCCAGTCCAGCGACTCGCCGGTGAAGGCCGGCGACGACGCCCGCAGCGCCAGCGCGGCCCGGTACAGCGACAGCACCGACGACGGGTCCGCGGCCTGCGCCTCGGCGGTCAGCGGCCCCCAGCCCCCGGGCATCGGCAGCCAGGTGTCCCGCTGCGCCGAGAAGCCGTAGGAGGGCTCGGTGCCCGACCACGGCACCGGGACGCGGCAGGCGTCGCGGCCGCGCTCGGTGTGCCCGGACCGCTCCCAGATCGGGTCCTGCAGCACCTCGTCGGGCAGGTCGACGTCGGGCATGCCGAGCTCGTCGCCGTTGTAGACGTAGGCCGCGCCGGGCAGCGCGAGCTGCAGCAGCGCCGCGGCCCGCGCCCGCCGGGTGCCCAGCTCGCCGCCGCCGTAGCGGGTCACGTGCCGGGGCCGGTCGTGGTTGGACAGCACCCAGCAGGCCGGCGCCGGGACGTGGGCCACCGACTCCAGCGAGTGGACGACGGCGTCGCGGAGGTCGTCGGCGTCCCAGTCGGCGGTGAGCAGCTTGAAGTTGAAGGCCAGCTGCAGCTCGTCGGCGCGCAGGTAGTCGGCCAGGCGGTCGTCGTCGGAGACCCACACCTCGCCGACGGCCATGGTGCAGGGGTACTCGTCGAGGACGGCGCGGATGCGCCGGTGCACCTCGTGCACCCCGTCGTTGTCGAACCGGTGGTCGCCCGGGCCGTGGTCGTCGAGCAGCCCGGTGTCCTCCATGGGCTCCATGTCGGGCAGGCCGTCGGGCTTGGCCATGCCGTGGGCGACGTCGATGCGGAAGCCGTCGACGCCGCGGTCGAGCCAGAACCGCATGGTCTCCTCGAGGTCGGCGAGCACCTCGGGGTTGGTGAAGTCCAGGTCGGGCTGCTCGGGCGCGAAGATGTGCAGGTACCACTGGCCGTCGGGCACCCGCGACCACGCCGGCCCGCCGAAGACCGACGGCCAGTTGTTCGGCGGCTCGGCGCCGTCGGGCCCGCGGCCGTCCCGGAACAGGTAGCGCGCCCGCTCGGGCGAGCCGGGGCCGGCGGCAAGGGCCGCCTCGAACCACTCGTGCCGGTGGGAGGTGTGGTTGGGCACCAGGTCGACCGTCACCCGGATGCCGGCCGCGTGCGCCTCGGCCAGCAGCGCGTCGAACTCGGCGAGGTCGCCGAACACCGGCTCGACGTCGCGCGGGTCGGCGACGTCGTAGCCGTGGTCGGCCATCGGCGAGGGGTAGAAGGGCGTGATCCACAGCGCGTCGACGCCGAGGTCGACCAGGTGCGGCAGCCGGGCGCGGATGCCGGCGAGGTCGCCGACGCCGTCGCCGCTGCCGTCGGCGAAGCTGCGGATGTAGACCTGGTAGAAGACCGCGTCGCGCCACCAGTCGGCGTCGGTGCGGCGGAACGGGCGGACAGGGGTGAGGGAACTCACCGGGCTCCTTGCTGTTGCGGCCCCGTCCGGAGGCTCGCGCCGAGCCTGCGAGGCGTGAGGGGGACGGGGTCCTTACCGGTTCTGCATGCTGCGGGCGGCCATCTGCAGGTAGCCCCACAGGGTGGCGTCCTGCTCCTCGGTGAGGTCGAGGGTGTCGACGGCGTCCCGCATGTGCCGCAGCCACGCGTCGCGCTCGGCCGGGCCGATGGCGAACGGGGCGTGCCGCATCCGCAGGCGCGGGTGCCCGCGCTCCTGCGAGTAGGTGGTGGGGCCGCCCCAGTACTGCTCGAGGAAGCGCCGCAGGCGGGTCTCGGCGCCCTCCCAGTCGTCCTGGGGGTAGAGCGGCGCGAGCACCGGGTCGGCCTTGACGCCGGCGTAGAAGCGGGCGACGAGCCGCCGGAAGGTCGGCTCTCCGCCGACCTCCTCGTAGAAGGTCCGCGCCGACGGCAGGGACCGGGTCGCCTCGCTCATGACACCGATGGTCCCGCAGCCGGGCGGTCCCCCGCCACGAGGGTCCGGGTGCGGCCGTAGGCGAGCAGCGGCGGCACGACCGCGACCAGCCCGATCCCGCCGGTCAGCGCGACGACGGCGCCGGGCGACAGCCCCTCGGCGGCGAGCCCCGCGGCCAGCGCACCGACGCCCTGGATGCCGTAGAGCCCGCTGACCGCGACGCCGAAGGCCCGGCCCCGGTAGGCCGGCGGCACCGCCTGCACGAAGGCGACGTTGAGCGGGATGGTCCAGGAGGCGCCGAGCCCGGCGACGAACATCAGCCCGACGACGGCGGCGAACGCGCCCCGGCCCGGGCCCGCGGTCACGGCGACCAGGCCGGCCAGCAGCACCGGCGCGAGCGACAGGCCCACCAGCACCGGCATCAGCCGGTCGCTGCGCGCCGTCCCGAGGAAGCGGGCGACCACCAGGCCGCCGACGGTGACCCCGAGCGGGTTGGCCGCCAGCAGCACGCCCACCTGGACCGCGCGCTCGCCGAGCTCGTCGGTCAGCGGGGCGGCGATGCCCTCGGCGGCGTTGGCGAACAGCGTGCCGACCCACAGCAGCGCGATGATCGCCACCAGCCGCGGGCTGCCCCCGATCAGCCGCAGCCCCTCGCCGGCCTCCCGCCACACCGACGACGGCGCCGCGAGCTCCTCCGTCGGCGCCGGCCGCCGCTGCAGCCCGAGGGTCAGCCACACGGCGGACACGGCGAAGGTGGCCGCGTTGACGAGCAGCACCACCGAGGGGTCGAGCACGGTGACCAGCCCGCCGGCGGCGAGGAACCCGACCACCTGCGCCACCTGCAGGCTGACGTTGGTCAGGGAGGTGGCGACGGCGTAGCGCTCGCCCTCCAGGACGTCGGCCATCAGCGCCGAGCGCGCCGACTCGAACGGCGGCGCGCACAGCGCGACGAGGAACAGCAGGACCAGCAGCAGCGGCAGCGGCGTCCCGGGGACCGCCATCCCGGCGACCAGGACCGCGCGGACGACGTCGCTGGTGATCAGCACCCGGTGCCGCGGGAACCGGTCGGCGACGGTCGCCAGCACCGGGCCGCCGAGCGCCCACGGCAGGAAGCCCAGCGCGAAGGTGAACGCCGAGAGCAGCGGCGAGTCGGTGCGCTGGTAGACGAGGACGGTCAGGGCCACCCGCGCGAGCTCGTCGCCGATGGTCGACAGCGTGTAGGTGCCGAACAGCGGCCGGAACTCGCGGACGGCGAAGACCGCGCGGAAGCTCGCCCGGTCGGTGGCCCTCCCCTCGGAGGTCGCGCGGCGACCGTCCCCGGTGCTCATCGGGCGCCGGCGGCCGCGGCGCCGGAGGACGCGCCGATCAGCGGGGGCGGGGTCTTGATGCCCTCGGCGACGAACCGCTCCTTGAGCCGCATGCGCAGCTCGCGGCCGACCCGCCACTGGTCGGCGTTGGTCGAGCGCACCTGCACCCGCATGAAGACGCCCTCCGAGAGGATCTGCTCGACGCCGAGGGACTCGGGCTCGGCCAGCAGCACCGCGGCCCACTCGTCCTCGGCGTACATCGCGTCGGCGACCTCCTGCATCACGGTGCGGCAGCGCTCGAGGTCGGTGTCGTGCGCGACGGGCATGTCGATGACCACCTGCGCGTAGCCCTGGCTCTTGTTGCCCACGCGCAGGATCTCGCCGTTGCGGGCGTACCAGACGACGCCGTTGACGTCGCGCAGCCGGGTGATCCGCAGGCCCACGGCCTCGACCGTCCCGCTGGCCTCGCCGAGGTCGACGACGTCGCCGACGCCGTACTGGTCCTCGAGGATGATCCCGATCCCGGCGATGAAGTCCTTGATCAGGTTCTGCGCGCCGAAGCCGAGCGCGACGCCGACGACGCCGGCGCTGGCCACGATCGGCGCCAGGTTGATGCCGAGCTCGCCGAGCACGAGGACGACGGCGATGCCCATGACGACGAACGAGGCGAAGCTGCGCAGCACCGACCCGATCGCCTCGGCGCGCTGGGTGCGCCGGGCGGCCACCTGCTCGAGCGGGTCGCCGCCGCCGGCGGCCGCGCGGTTGCGCAGCGGCCGCAGGATCGTCGGCATCGACCCGGTGGCGGTGCGGTCGGTCAGCCGCCGGATCGCCCGGTGCAGCAGCAGCCGGACGACCGCGGCCATCACCACGACGAGCAGGATCTTCGCCGGCTTCTCGATCAGCGCCTCGGCGTTGTTCGCCAGCCAGTCGATGCCGGACAGCTCGTAGACCTTGGCGCACAGCGTCGTCGGGTCGGAGACGCAGTCGGGCATGGAGCCGGCGAGCCCGCTGTCAGCAGCGGCGGTCACTACGGAGGGTGGAGCAGTCATCACTGTCCATGGTGTCAGGTCGGAGCGACGGATCAGGAGTGATCCGCGCGCCATCCGGACAGGCCGGTCGCGGCGGCGAGGAAGGCCAGCTGGTCCGCGGCCAGGCCGACGGTGCGGCTGACCGCCCGGGCGCCGTGGCCGACCGACGTCTCCCGCCGCAGCAGCACCGGCGCGTCGGCGCTGGTGGCGGCCTGCAGCGCGGCGGCGAGCTTGCGGGCGTGCAGCGGGTCCACGCGGGTGTCGGACTCGAAGGTCGTGAACAGCGTCGCCGGGTAGGCGGCGCCCCCTCGGACGGCGTGGTACGGCGAGTAGCCGAGCAGCCAGCCGAGCTCCTCCGGGTCCTCGGCGGTGCCGTACTCGTCGTTCCAGGTGCGACCCAGGCCGAAGCGCTCGTACCGGACCATGTCCAGCAGCGGCGCGCTGCAGACGACGCCCGCGGCGAGGTCCGGCCGCTGGGTCAGGGTGGCGCCCACCAGCAGGCCGCCGTTCGAGCCGCCCATCACCGCGAGCTGCCCGTGCGTCGTCCACCCCTGGGCGACCAGGTGCTCGCCGGCCGCGGCGAAGTCGTCGAAGACGTTCTGCTTGCGCTCCCGCATGCCGGCGCGGTGCCACTCCTCGCCGTGCTCGGAGCCGCCGCGCAGGTTGGCCACCGCCCACACCCCGCCCGCGGCCACCCAGGCCAGCGCCTGCGCCGAGTAGGACGGGGTGAGCGCGACGTTGAACCCGCCGTAGCCGTAGAGGACGGTCGGCCGCGGGGTGTCCGGCTCGCCGGTGCGCGACACCACGAACAGGTGCACCGGCGTCCCGTCGCGCGAGGTGGCGTGCGTCTCCACGACGGTCACCTCCGGCACCTCGCCGGCCACCGGGGCGCGCTCGTCCTCGGTGAGCGCCGTCGGCTCGGCGGCGTCCCAGCGCAGCACCGACGGCGGGGTGGAGTGGTCGGTCCAGCCGACCCAGGCGGTGGTGCCGCCCTCCGGCGGGGCGCTGACCCCGGAAACGCTGCCGACGCCCAGGCCGGTCACCTCGGCCAGCCGGCCGGAGCCGTCGCCGGCCCAGACGGAGAGCCGGTCGGTGGCGTCGACCGAGTGGACGGCGAGCACCTGCAGCGAGCCGTCGGCGCCGTCGACCAGCGCGACGTCGGACAGCACGCCGTCCTCGGCCTGCGGGACGACGTCGGCCCACGCCTCCACCGCCCAGGTGGCCGGGTCGGCCGGGTCGGCGACGGCGAGCCGCCAGCGCGGGGCGCCGCAGTCGCTGAGCAGCCACAGCCGGCCGTCGCGGGCCACCCAGGCGGCGGTCTGCGCGTCGACGCCGACCTGGAGCCCCTGCAGGGGTGGGCGGGTGCTGGGTGCAGAGCTGTTCAGGTCGGCCAGCCAGACGTCGTCGCGCGGGGCGGTGCCGGCCGACGCGGAGACGACCAGCCAGCGGCCGTCGCGGCTGGTGCGCACGCCGTAGTAGTTGGTCGGGTCCAGACCCTCGCCGTGCACCAGGACGTCGTCGCCGGGGTCGGCGCCGACCCGGTGGCGCCACACCCGGCGGTGGAACTGCTCCTCACCGGCGGGCACCTGGTCGGGTGCGAGGCGGCGGACGTAGAACAGCTCCTCGCCGCCGGGCAGCCAGGCGACGGGGGAGTAGCGGCAGCGGTCGACCGGGCCGTCGAGCCGCTCGCCGGTGGCGACGTCGAGGACGTACAGCCGCGACTCCTCGTCGCCGCCGGTGGACAGCTGGTAGGCCAGCCGGTCGCCCTCCCACGACGGCGCCCAGGCGTCGAGCGTCGTCGTCCCGGAGGGGTCGACGGCCATCGGGTCGACCAGCACGCGCACGCTGCCGTCGGCCTCGCGCACCCGCAGGACGGCGTGTTCCTGGCCGGGGTCGCGGCGGGTGGAGAAGGCGCGGCCGCCGCGGTGCACCGGGACGCCGACGGCGCCGGCGTGCACCAGCCGCTCGAGCCGGGCGGCGAGGTCGGCCCGCAGGGGGAGGGCGCCGAGGACGTCGGCGGTGAGGGCGTCCTGGCCGGCGGTCCACGCCTGCGTCCGCGGGTCGTCGGGGTCCTCGAGCCAGCGGTAGGGGTCGGCCACGCGGTGACCGTGCAGGTCCTCGACCAGGTCGAGTCTCTCGGCGTCGGGGTAGCGCACCCGCACCACCGTAACGGCGCCCCCGTCGGCGCCCCGGCACCCTCCGGAATCGTTTCCCCGCGCGCCGGAGGCGCAGGTCAGGGCAGGATGGGCACAGCCCTGTGCGGCCGCCCCGGTACGGCGGTCCGGGGCGTCGGAGGTGATCCGTGTCGCGTTCCGCGTCCGGGTCGTCGCCGGCGGGCCACCCAGGTCCGCGGCGCGACCCCGTCCCCGTCCCCCGGCTGCCCGTGCCCTCGTCCGGCACGGCGTCGGCCACGCTGCTGCTCAACGCCACCTACGAACCCCTGTGCGTGGTCTCCAGCCGCCGCGCGATCGTCCTGGTCCTGGCCGAGAAGGCGGTCCCGGTGGACGACTCCGCGGAGGTGGTGCACGCCGAGCGGGTGGCCCTCGCCGTCCCGGTGGTCGTGCGGCTCACCCGCTTCGTGCGGGTGCCCTACCCCGCGCAGGTGCCCCTGTCCCGGCGGGCGGTGTTCACCCGCGACGGGCAGACCTGCGTCTACTGCGGCGGGTCGGCCACGAGCATCGACCACGTCGTCCCGCGCAGCCGCGGCGGCACGCACACGTGGGACAACGTGGTGGCCGCCTGCCGGAAGTGCAACCACACCAAGGCCGACCGGTCGCTGGCCGAGCTCGGGTGGAAGCTGCCGCACCCGCCGCGGACGCCGAGCGGCGCGGCCTGGCGGCTGCTCGGTGCACGCACCGTGGACCCCCGCTGGCGGGAGTGGCTGGGGATGCCGGAGAGCGTCTCCGCATGAGGGAGGACCCCGTCCTCCCCGTCCGTCGCAGGCCCGGGCCGGGCCCCTGGACGGGGCCGGCGAGCGGCCGGAGGAGGACCCCGTGACCTCCGCGGGCACCGCCCGGCGGCTGTGGGCGCTGGGCGAGCCGTACCACGCGGTCACCTACTTCGCCGACGAGGCGCGGTCCGCGGCCGGGGAGGCCGGGCTGTCCGGCTTCTGGGCCACGTACTTCGCGCTGCGCGCCGCGCCGCTCGGGCCGGTGGGGCCGGCGGTGGTCACGGCGGCGTTCTACAACTTCGCGCCGTCGTTCGTCGCCCGCCGGGTGCCCGGCGTCTGGTCGGCGGTGACGCCGGAGCAGGCGCTGCGCGTCCGGCTGGCCGCCGTCGACGCCGTCGTGCACCGGGTGCTGGGCGAGTGGGCGTCCTCGGCCGAGGCCGCGGAGGCCGCGGAGCTGGCGCGCATCGCCGCCGAGGCGGTCGACCTGCCGGGCCGGCCGTTGGCGGCGGCGAACGCGGCGGTGGCCGAGCCGGACGAGCCGCACCTGGCGCTGTGGCAGGCGCTCACCACGCTGCGGGAGTACCGCGGCGACGGGCACAACGCGGCGCTGCTCGGCCGGGAGGTGTCCGGCGTCGGCGCGCACGTGCTGGTGGCCGCCGCCGGCCGGGTCGACCGGGAATGGCTGCAGAAGGCGCGCGGCTGGGGCGACGACGCGTGGGCGGCCGCCGCCGACGAGCTCGCCCGGCGCGGCTGGCTCGACGGCAGCGGGCCCGACGACGTGGGGCTGTCCGCGGAGGGCCTGGCGATGGTCACCGCGATCGAGGCCGACACCGACCGACTCGCGCTCGGCCCGTGGCGGACGCTCGGCGACACGCGCTGCGACCGGCTCGCCGAGCTCCTCGTGCCGCTGCGCCGCGCCGTCGTCGCCGCCGGTCTCTTCCCCGACCGCAACCCGATCGGCGTCCCACCCGAGGCCGACTGAGCACCTGGCGACGTGCTGGACCCGGCCCTCGTGCAGGGTCCCGCCGCGAGCGCGCGAGCGGTGGGGGGACGAGGGTCCTTCGTCACGTGACGCGGGCGCGCTCCTCGGGGTAGGCGGCCCAGCCGCCGTCCTCGAGCAGGGCGCGGAACCGGTCGACGGCGTCCCAGACGTCGACGAACCTCGTGTACAGCGGCGCGGGGCCCAGGCGCACGCGGTCGGGCGTGCGGAAGTCCGGCACCACCCCGCGGTCGACCAGCGCCCGGGTCAGCTGCCAGGCGTGCGGGTGGGCGAGCGTGACGTGCGACCCCCGCCGCGCCGGGTCGCGCGGGCTGGCCAGCGCCACGCCGTGCGGCACCAGGTGCGCGTCGGCGAGGTCGACCAGCAGCCCGGTCAGCGCCCGCCCCTTCGCCGCCAGCCGGTCGGTGCCGGCCTCGGCCACCAGGCGCGCCCCCACCTCGACCGCCGCGGCGGCGAGCACCGGCGGCGTCCCGGTGGCGAACCGCCCGACGCCGGGCACCGGGTCGTAGGCCGGTCCCATCGCGAACTGGTCGCGCTGGCCGAACCACCCCCAGATCGGCTGGCGCAGCGTCTCCTGCAGCTCCCGCCGCACGAAGAGGAACGCCGGCGCTCCCGGCCCACCGCCCAGGTACTTGTACGTGCACCCGACGGCGAGGTCGACGCCGCTCGCGGTCAGGTCCAGCTCCACCGCGCCCGCCGCGTGCGAGAGGTCCCAGACGACCAGCGCCCCGGCGTCGCGGGCCGCCGTCGTCACCGCCGCGACGTCGGCCAGCGCGCCCGAGCGGTAGGCGACCGCGGACAGCACGACGACGGCGACCCGCTCGTCCAGCGCCGCCGCGAGCACCGCCGGGTCCAGGCCCTCGTCGACGTCGGCGGGCACCTCCCGCACGGTCATCCCGCGGGCGGCGGCGACCCCGGCGACGACGTACCGGTCGGTGGGGAAGTCGTCGGCGCAGCAGACCAGCACGTCCCGGCCCGGGCGGGCGTCGGCCGCGGCGACGAGCAGCTTGTAGAGGTCGACGGTGGTCGAGTCGCTGAGCAGCACCTCGCCGGGCCGGGCGCCGAGGACGCCGGTGCCGATGACGTCGCCGACCCGCGTGCCGACGTCGATCCACGACGACCACGACCCGACCAGCCCGCGGCCCCACTCCTGCTCGGCCACCCGCGCCAGCGCCGCCGGGGTGTCGACGGGCATCCGGCCCAGCGAGTTGCCGTCCAGGTAGAGCAGGCCGTCGTCGACGCCGGCGAAGCGGGCGCGGAACCCGGCCAGCGGGTCGGCGTCGTCGAGGGCCTCGGCGTGCGCGCGGGAGAGGGACACGGCGACGTGTCTACCGGGCGGGGCTACCGTCGCCGCCCGTGACCGGTACGCAGGTGCACGAGCTCACCGCGCTGGAGCAGGCGGCCGCCGTCCGGGACCGGACGGTCAGCCCCGTCGAGCTGGTGGAGGCGGCCCTCGCCCGCGTCGAGGCCCTCGACGCCGGCCTGGGCGCCTTCGTCACCGTCACGCCCGAGCGGGCGCTGGCCGCGGCGGCCGAGGCCGAGGCCCGGGTGCTCCGCGGCGGCGACCTGCCGCCCCTGCTCGGCGTGCCGACGGCGATCAAGGACCTCAACAACACCGCCGGCGTGCGCACCACCTTCGGCTCCGCGGTGTTCGCCGACTTCGTGCCCCAGGTCGACGACGCCGTCGTCACCAAGCTCGCCGCCGCCGGGACGATCAGCCTGGGCAAGACCAACACCCCGGAGTTCGGCTACCCCTGCTACACCGACAACGACCTCGCCGGCCCCGCCCGCTGCCCGTGGGACCCCACCCGGCTGGCCGGCGGGTCCAGCGGCGGCGCGGCGGTGGCGGTCGCCGCCGGCATGGTGCCCTTCGCCCAGGGCAGCGACGGCGGCGGCTCGATCCGCATCCCGGCCAGCATCAACGGGCTGTTCGGCATCAAGCCGACCCGCGGGCGGATCAGCAACGGGCCGCTGGGCAGCGACGTCACCGGGCTGGGCACCAACGGGCCGCTGGCCCGCACCGTCCGCGACGCCGCCGCGATGCTCGACGCCATGGCCGGCCCGGTCACCGGCGACTTCGCCTGGGCGCCGCCGCTGCCGCCGGGGGAGACGTTCCTCGCCGCCGCGGACCGGCCGCCCGGGCGGCTGCGGATCGGTCGCGCGCTGGAGTCCCCGATGCCCGGCACGGTGCTGCAGCCCGAGGTGGCCGCGGCCCTCGACGACGCCACCGCGCTGCTCACCGACCTCGGGCACGAGGTGGTCGACGTCCCGCCCGGCCTGGTGGCCCCGGACGTGCTCGGCGCCTTCGAGCGGGTGTGGTCGCTGTCGGGGACCACGCTGCCGGTGCCGCCGGGCCGGGTGGGGGAGCTGCGGCCGCTCACCCGGGAGCTGCGCGCCCGCGGGCTGGCCCTGTCGGCGCAGGCGGCGATGGAGGCCCTGGGTGCCCTCCGGTTGTTCGCCCGCCGCTACGTCGAGGCCACCGACGGGTTCGACGTCCTCGTCGCCCCGGTGACGACGATGACGCCGCGGCCGCTGGGCTGGTTCGACGCCGACGGCGACGGCGCCGAGGACTTCGAGCGCAACAAGCGGTACGCCGCGTTCACCGCGCTCTACAACGTCACCGGCCAGCCCGCCGTCAGCGTTCCCCTGCACTGGACCGGCGACGGCCTGCCGGTCGGGACGATGCTCGTGGGGCGGCCCGCGGACGAGGTCACGCTGGTCGCCCTCGCCGCCCAGCTGGAGCAGGCCCGGCCGTGGGCGCACCGCCACCCGCCGGGCTGGGACGCGTACGCATAGGTGATCACGGAGGGCGGTAGATTCCGGGCGTGACCGTCGTCGAGACCCTGCTCGTCTTCCTCGTGGCCCCGCTGGCGGTGTTCGTCCTCCTGTGGGCGCTGACCTACCTGCCGGGCGGGCGCAAGCGCCAGGGCGTCCGGTACAAGCCGGGTCAGCCCTGGGAGCACGAGCCGGTCTGGTACGAGCCGCAGCCGAAGGACGCCCCGACGCACGCCGCCGGCCAGGGCGACACCCAGGCCGTCGGGTCCTCGCTGTACGGCGAGACCGCGTCCACCGGGTCCGGCCGCGGCGGCTCCGGGACCACCACCGGCTCGCACGTGATCGCCGGCGGCTCGCACGGCGCGACCGCCGTCTCCGCCGGTGCGCCGGCCCCGTCCGCCGGCGGCCCGCTCGGCGGCGCCCGCGGCACCTGGTGACCGCCCCGTGACACCCATCCACCTCGCGACCGCCTCAGGAGGCCGGCGATGACCCGCGTCTTGGACGCCGACGCCCACGACACCGGGACGGTCGACACCGCGCCCAACCGGGCCGACGAGGGCTACGACACGATCTTCAGCTACCGCGAGCTGGCGCGGCTCGACGAGGCGCTGACGATGTCCTCGCGCGAGACCGGCCTGCGGTTCACGCTCTACATCGGCGACCTCGGGCCCAAGACCCGCATCCGCGCCGAGGAGCTGCACGCCCGCGGCGGCGACCCGGCCGAGTCCGTGCTGCTGGCCGTCTCACCCGGGCAGCGGGTCATCGAGGTCGTCACCGGCGCCTCGGCCGCCCGCCGGCTGCCCGACCGGGCGTGCGCGCTCGCGGTGCTGTCGATGACGAACTCCTTCGCCTCCGGCGACCTCGTCGGCGGGATCGTCAACGGCCTGCGGCAGCTGTCCGACCAGGCCGGCCACCCCCGCGGCGCCCGCACCCACTGACGAAGGACCCCCTGCCCCCACCACTGGTGGACGCGAGAGGCCCAGGACCCGCCGGGTCCTGGGCCTCTCGCGTCCAGCGGGTCAGGCGCCGGCGGCGGCGTCCCGCGCCCGGTTGCGCAGCGCGCGGGCGATGCCGTCGCGGCCCTCGGAGACCAGCCGGCGCAGCGGCGCGGGGTGCCCCTCCTGGCCGAGCCACCTGTCGGCGGCCTGCAGCGTCCGCTCCTCGACCACCGACGGGAACAGGTACTGCACGGCGTTCTTCGCGATCTCGCCGGGCCGGCGCACCCACATCGGACCGCACTCGGTGAAGTACCGGTCCACGTACTCCGCGGTGAGCTCCCGCTGCGCCGGGTGCCAGAAGCCCGCCACCAGCGCCTCGTGCACGGCGTTGGGGATCTCCGGGTCGTGGAACGCCCGGTGCCACGCCTCGGCCTTGGCCTCCGCGGTCGGGCGCAGCGCCCGCGCGGTCGCCGCGCGCCGGATCCCGGTGGCGGTGGCGTCCCGCTCGGCCTCGGCGTCGATCTCGGCGTCGCCGGAGGCGCCGATGGCCACCAGGCCGTTGAGGAACGCCCACCGGGCGTCGGCGTCGACGGTCAGGCCCTCGACGGTGCGGGAGCCGTCGAGCAGCCCGCGCAGCACCGCGGCGTGCTCCTCGGTTCGGGCCGCGGCGGCCAGGGTGCGCGACCACTGCAGCTGCTCGTCACTGCCCGGCTCGGCCGACTCCAGCGCCTGCAGCGCCTTGTCCGCCAGCGCGGCCCACCCGGTCTCGGCCCACGCCGGGTCGGCGTACGAGGTCAGCGCGGACTGCACCCGGGCCAGCAGCGACTGCACCACGCTGATCTCGGTCTCGGCGTCGATGCCGGCCAGCACCAGCTGCACCCACTCGCGGGCGGGCAGCTCGGCGTCGCGGGTCATGTCCCAGGCGGCGGCCCAGCACAGCGCGCGGGCGAGGGAGTCCGGGACCGTGCCGATCGCCTCGCGCAGCGTGGCCAGCGAGCGGTCGTCGAGGCGGAGCTTGGCGTAGGTGAGGTCGTCGTCGTTGACCAGCACCAGGTCCGCCACCGGGTGCCCGGCCAGCTCGGCGACCTCGGTGCGCTCGCCGTCGACGTCCAGCTCGACCCGGGTGGTGCGGGTCAGCCCGTCCGGTCCGCGGTCGTACAGGCCCACGGCCAGCCGGTGCCGGCGCAGCACGGGGTGCTCGGGGACGGCGGTCTGCTCGATGGCGAACGAGGCGTAGCGGCCGTCGTCGGTGAGCTCGTACACCGGGCGCAGGGTGTTGACCTGGCTGGTCTCCAGCCACTGCGCCGACCACTCGGTGAGGTCGCGGCCGGTGGCCTCCGACAGCGGGTCGAGCAGGTCGGCCAGCGTGGTGTTGCCGTACTCGTGGGTGCGGAAGTAGCGGCGGATCCCGGCGAGGAACTCCTCCCGGCCGACGTAGGCCACCAGCTGCTTGAGCACCGAGGCGCCCTTGGCGTAGGTGATCCCGTCGAAGTTCACCTCGACGGCGGCCACGTCGACCATGTCCGCGGCGATCGGGTGGGTCGACGGCAGCTGGTCCTGCGCGTAGGCCCAGGCCTTCTCGGTGTTGGCGAACGTCGTCCAGGCGGTCGTGTACTCGGTGGCCTCGGCCTGGCACAGCGTGGAGATGTAGGTGGCGAAGGACTCGTTGAGCCACAGGTCGTCCCACCAGCGCATGGTCACGAGGTCGCCGAACCACATGTGCGCCAGCTCGTGCAGCACCGTCTCGGCGCGCCGCTCGTAGCGCGCCCGGCTGGTCCGCGACCGGAAGACGTAGTCCTCCAGCACGGTGACCGCGCCCGCGTTCTCCATGGCGCCGGCGTTGAACTCCGGCACGAACAGCTGGTCGTACTTGTCAAACGGGTACGGGTAGTCGAACACCCGCTGGAAGAACTCGAAGCCCTGCTTGGTGACCCGGAACAGCTCCTCCGGGTCCAGGTGCTTCGCCAGCGACGCGCGGCAGTACAGCCCGAGCGGGACGTCCTCGTAGCAGTCGGTCACCCGCGCGTAGGGGCCGGCGATCAGCGCGACCAGGTAGGTCGACAGCCGCTTGGTCGGCTCGAAGTGCACCAGCTGCGAGCCCGCCGGCCCGGCCTCGATCGTGCGGCCGCCGGTGTTGGACACCACCTGCCAGTCGAACGGCGCGACGACGTGCACCTCGTAGGTGCCCTTGAGGTCGGGCTGGTCGAAGCAGGCGAACACGCGCTTGGCCTCGGCCGGCTCGAAGTGCGTGTAGAGGTAGACGTGCCCGTCCTCGGGGTCCTCGAAGCGGTGCAGGCCCTCGCCGGTGTTGGAGTACCGGCAGTCGGCGTCGACGACGAGCGTGTTGTCGGCGGCGAGGTCGGGCAGCGGCAGGCCGCCCTCCTCGGTGTAGGTGGAGACGTCGAGCTCGACCCCGTTGAGCGTGGCGGACCGGACGGTCCCGGCGACCAGGTCGACGAACGAGGCGGCGCCGGGCTCGCGGCAGGTGAACCGCACCGTCGTCGTCGAGCGGAAGGTCCCGCTGCCCGGTCGCCCCTCACCGTCGGTGAGGTCGAAGCGGAGGTCGTAGCTGTCGACGTCGAGCAGGCGGGCGCGGGCGGCGGCGTCGTCGCGGGTCAGGTTGGGTACGGCCACGCCCGGCAGCCTGCCACGGACGGCCGACACGCCCGCAGGGCACCGGGAACAACCGGCCGGACGGGGCACTTGGCAGCGGGCAGTGGCCGGAGGTGCGACCCCGGCCCCGAGGACGACGGACCAGAGGAGAGCGATCGATGACCGAGGCAGTGCAGAGCGCCCCGACCAGGGCCCGGGTGGACTTCTGGTTCGACCCGCTGTGTCCCTGGGCCTGGCTGACCAGCCGCTGGGTCCTGGAGGCGGCGAAGGTGCGCGACATCGACCTGCACTGGCACGTCATGTCACTGGCGGTGCTCAACCGCGGGCGCGACCTGCCGGAGGAGTACCAGGAGATGATGGAGCAGGCGTGGGGCCCGGTGCGGGTCGCGATCGCCGCCGCCGAGAAGCACGGCGACGAGGTCCTCGGGGACCTCTACACGGCCATGGGCACGCTGCGGCACCACGAGGGCAGGGAGCTCGACGAGCTGATCGCCCCCGCGCTCGAGCGCGTCGGCCTGCCGGCCGAGCTGGCCGAGGCGGCGACCTCCACCGACCACGACGAGGCGCTGGAGGAGAGCCACCACGCCGGCATGGACCCGGTCGGCGACGACGTGGGCACCCCGGTCATGCACATCGACGGCGTCGCGTTCTTCGGCCCGGTCATCAGCAGGGTGCCCACGGGCGAGGACGCCGGGCGGGCCTTCGACGGCGCCGTGCTGCTGGCCAACCTGCCGGACTTCTGGGAGCTCAAGCGGACCCGCACGTCGGGCCCGGCCATGGACTCGGTGCCGGCCGACGCCCTGGAGCTGAGGAACACCTGAACCCGCCCGTGCACCTCCGCGGACCCGCACCGGGCGGGTCCGCGGAAGTGCACGGCTGGCATGCTGCCGGGCGTGCCGCGACCGACCCGCCAGCGCATCCTGATCACCGGCGCCAGCTCCGGGCTGGGCATGGGCATGGCCCGCCGCTTCGCCGCGCGCGGCCGGGACCTCGCGCTGGCCGCCCGCCGCGAGCACCTGCTGGAGGAGCTGCGCGACGAGCTGCTCGCCGCGCACCCCGGCATCCGGGTGGTCACCGCGGCCCTCGACGTCGACGACGCGACGGCCGTGGCCGAGGGCGTCCCGGCGCTGGCCGCGGAGCTGGGCGGCGTCGACCGGTTCGTCGCCAACGCCGGCATCGGCAAGGGCGCGTCGGTGGGCACCGGCGCCGGCTGGGCCAACCGCGCGACGCTGTTCACCAACGTCCTCGGCACCCACGCCCAGTGCGAGGCCGCCGTCGAGCTTTTCCGCGCGCAGGGGTCGGGCCACCTCGTCGTCGTCAGCTCGGTCGCCTCGGTCCGGGGGATGCGCGGCACCCGCACCGCCTACGGCGCCAGCAAGGCCGCGCTCAACGCGCTCGCCGAGGGCATCCGGTCGGACCTGCTCGGCACCGGCATCCGGGTCACCACGGTGCTGCCCGGCTACATCGAGACCGACATCAACGTCGGCCGCCGCGGCCCGTTCACCGTCGACCTCGACACCGGCGTCGACGCGCTCGTCGCCGCGATCGAGCGGGAGCCGGTGCGGGCCTACGTGCCCGAGTGGCCGTGGCGGCCGGTGTCGGCGCTGCTGCGCGTGCTCCCGCTGCCGGTGGTGCGCCGCCTCACGTGAGGCGGGAGGCGGCGGCCCGCATCGCCGCCTCGTCGTAGGGGCCGCGGTCCAGCCGGCCGGCCCGGACGGCGGCCAGCACCGCCAGCAGCTCCTCGCGCTGGGCTCCGACGAAGTCCGCGTCCACCACCGCGCCGTGGCCGGGGACGACCGGCCCGCGGGCCAGCGCGTGCAGCCGGCCCAGCGTCGCGGGCCACTCGGCCGGGAAGGCGTCCTCGAACGCCGGCGGGGCGCCCTCCTCGACCAGGTCCCCGGCGAAGACGGTGCCGTCCTCCACCTCCACGACCAGGTCGTGCCCGGTGTGCCCCCGGCCGAGGAAGCGCAGCACCACCTCGACGCCGCCCACGTCGAGCACCGCGACGTCGTCGACCAGCGCGTCCGGCGGGTCCAGCGGCGCCCGCCGCACCTGCGCCGCGGCCTCGTCGTCCCCGGCCGCCAGCAGCTCCGCGACCCGGGCCGCGCGCTGCGCCTCACCGGTCGCCAGCAGGTCCGCGGCGCAGCCGCGCGTGCCCCACACCGTCGCCGGCCGGAACGCGGTGTTGCCGAAACAGTGGTCGTAGTGGGCGTGGGTGTTGACCACGGTCCACGGGTGCGGGGTCACCCGGCGCACGGCGGCGGCGAGGTCGGCGGCCTCGGCGGGGGAGGAGCGGGTGTCGACGACGAGGCAGGCGCCGTCGCCGACGACCAGTCCGCAGTTGAGGTCCAGCGACCCGTGCCGGCGGACGAAGACGCCGTCGGCGACCTCGGTGAACGTCACCAGCAGATGCGCATCGGCCGGCCGCGGGCGTCGAGCGAGCCGTCGCCCACGCACTCCGCGGCGCCGTCGGCGATCCGCCGGGCCGACCAGGCGGCGGCGCAGGCGTCGAGCGCGTCGACCGCCGGGATGCCTGCCGGCGCCTCGGACAGCGCGTCCAGGACGTCCATGACCGGCTGGAGTGCGCGCAGGCGTTGACCCTGGCCCCGGGCGCTCGCCTTCGGATCGCGCACGCGTTCGTCGAGGGCGCGGAACGCCAGCTCGGGGTGGACCTCGTGCACGCGGGGGTCAGACGGGTCGCCGAGGGCGTCGTCGAGGTCGCGGATGGAGCGCGTCAGCCGGAACGACTGCGCCGACAGCGAGCGCCCGCCGGTCGCCGCGATCGAGAGCTCACGGGCGTGCGCGTAGTCCCGCGCGGCCAGGACCGGGCGCACGGGGGCGGGGAACACCGAGCCGGCGGCGCCGCGGCCGCGCAGCTCGTCCCGCGCGGCGACGTCGCAGGTCCGCACACCGTCGTCGGACAGGCCGATGGGCATGTCGACGGCGACGACGTCGACGTCCGGCACCGCGAGGACCGCCGCGGCGTCGCCGAGGTGGAGCAACCGCACCCTGCGGCCGTCGAGCAGCGCGCCGACCCAGGCCCCGCGCCAGCCGTCCACCCCGAGCACCGCCACCACCCGACCCTGACAGACTCGGCGCATGCGCGTCTTCGTCGGCACCGACCACGCCGGGCTGGACTTCAAGGAGCACCTCAAGCAGGCGCTCACCGAGGCCGGGCACGAGCCGGTCGACTGCGGCGCCTTCGAGTACCACCCGCAGGACGACTACCCGCCGTTCTGCTTCGAGGTCGGCGAGCGCGTGGTCACCGAGCCGGGCAGCCTCGGCGTGGTCATCGGCGGCTCGGGCAACGGCGAGCAGATCGCGGCGAACAAGGTGCCCGGCGTGCGCGCGGCGCTGGTGTGGAACACCGAGACCGCCCAGCTCGCCCGGCAGCACAACGACGCCAACGTCGTCTCGATCGGCGCCCGCCAGCACTCCATCGAGGAGGCCACCGCGCTGGTGCTCGAGTTCCTCCGGACGCCGTTCAGCCACGACGAGCGGCACGTCCGCCGGATCGGGCTGATCCACGACTACGAGCAGAACCGGCACCGTCCCGCCGGCGGCCTCCCCACCCGCGGCGACGTGGTCTGACGATCAGAACTGGTCCGGGCAGAACGGGCTCACGGGCCAGGAGAACGCCGTCGCGGCCTGGGTGACCGCGCCGGGGCTGACCTCGGTGACCCGGCCGGCCGCCTGCAGCGTGCCCAGCGAGACCCCGCCCAGGTAGGCCGCGGCCAGCGCCTCGACGTCGACGACCAGGTCGGGGTCGCCGTCGGTGGGGGCGCAGAACGCCCCTGCCGGGTGACCGCGCAGCCACCAGCGGCCGTCGTTCCACGGGCAGAACCGGTCGCGCACCTCGAGGACCATGTCGATCGGCGCCGGGTAGCGGCGCGCGGCCAGCGCCCGGCCGACGTCGACCAGCCGCAGCCACAGCCCGTCCAGCGGGCGCACCTGCAGCGCGCGCGGGTCGGCCAGCAGGTGGCGCAGCGGGTCGTCGGCGGGCGCGTAGCCGGCCTCCACGGTCCGCACGAGGTCCAGGTCGAGCAGGTACCGCCACAGCGCCGCGTAGCCGGGGGTGCTGCGCGCCCGCACGTCCTCGACGACGACCGTGCCGTCGGCCAGGCCGTCGTCGGTCCACCGGGTGCGCACGCGGAACGCGGCGAAGCCGGTGACCTCGCCGTCGGCCTCGGTGTGCAGCACGTACCGGCGGGCGCCGGCGCCGCCGCGGCGCTCGGCCGGTTCGCGCAGCGCGCGCTCCCACCAGCGCCCGTCGCGCTCGAACGTGCCGGGCACCCAGCGGCGCAGCGCCTCGTGCACCCGCGCGGCGCCGGCCCGCCACGCCTCGGGGTCGGCCGGGGCCACCGTGCCGGTGCCCAGGTCGACGCCGGGGCGGAAGGCCATGTCGCGGGTGGAGCCGCGCAGGTTCCCGCGCTGCGTCGCGGGCGCGTAGCCGAAGCGGCCGTAGATCGAGCCCTCGGAGGCCCACAGCGCGGCCAGCGGCTCGCCCTGCTGCTCGTGCAGTTCGGTGAGCTGGCGGCGCATCATCGCGGTCAGCACGCCCCGGCGGCGGTGGGTGGGGGAGACGGTCACCCAGGTGACGCCCGCGCACGGGACGACGGCGCCGGGCACGGTCACCTGCCGGCTGTAGATGCCGCCGGTGGCGGCGACCCGCCCGTCGCCGGCCCACAGCGACAGCGACCGGTCCAGCTCCGCCGTCGGCGGGACCCGCTCGGTGAAGTCGCCGATCGGGTCGTCGCCGAAGACCTCGAGCATCGCCCGGCTGAAGGCGGGCCACTCCTCGGCGGTGACGGGGCGGAGGTCGGCGGGATCGGTCACCCCTGGTGTCTACCGGGCGGGGACGGCGGCCCGCGACCGCGTTCAGCCGCGGAGGTAGGCCAGGGTCGCCATGACCCGGCTGTTGCGGTCCTCGTCGGGCGCGAGGCCGAGCTTGGCGAAGATCCGCTGGGTGTGCTTCTCCACCGCGCCCGGGGTGACCACCAGCTGCCGGGCGATCGCGGTGTTGGAGTGGCCCTCGGCGATCAGCCCGAGCACCTCGCGCTCGCGCGGGGTGAGCCGGCGCACCGGGTCGTCGGCGCGGCGGCGGGCGAACAGCTGGGCGACCACCTGCGGGTCGAGCACGGTGCCGCCGGCCACCACCTCGGCGAGCGCGGAGAGCAGCTGGTCGAGGTCGGTCACCCGGTCCTTGAGCAGGTAGCCGGCGCCGCCGCGGCCGTCGGCGAGCAGCTCGTCGGCGTAGGCCACCTCGACGTACTGCGACAGCACCAGCACCGCCGTCCCGGGCACCGCCCGGCGCACCTCGACGGCGGCGCGCAGCCCCTCGTCGGTGTGCGTGGGCGGCATCCGCACGTCGACGACGGCCACGTCGGGCCGGTGCTCGCCCACGGCGCGCACCAGCGACGGGCCGTCGCCGACCGCGGCCACCACGGTGGTGCCCGCCTCCTCGAGCAGCCGGACCAGCCCCTCGCGGAGCAGGACCGAGTCCTCGGCGAGCACCACCCGCAGCGGCCGGCCGTCCGGGGTCAGGCCCACGGCAGCTCGGCGGTGGTCCGGGTCGGGCCGCCGCGCGGGCTGTCGACGGTCAGCACGCCGTCGACGGCGCGCAGCCGGTCGGCGAGCCCGGCCAGGCCGTGCCCGGGCACCAGCAGCGCCCCGCCCTCGCCGTCGTCCTCGACGACGACCCGCAGCACGTCGCCGGCCCGCCGCACCTCGACCCGGCACACGCCGGCCCCGCTGTGCTTGGCCACGTTGGCCAGCGCCTCGCTGACGACGAAGTAGGCGGTGTTCTCCGTGACCGGCGCCGGCCGCTCGTCGGGCAGGTCGACGGCGAGCTCCACCGGCACCGGCGAGCGGGCGGCCAGCGCGGCCAGCGCCGCGGGGAGACCGCGGTCGGCGAGCACCGGCGGGGCGATGCCGCGGGACAGCGCCCGCAGCTCCTCCAGCGCCTCCTTGGCGAGGACGCCGGCCTCGGCGAGCGTCGTGCGGGCGGCGGCGGGGTCGCGCTCGAGCTGGCGCTGGGCGCGGGAGAGGTCCATGCCCAGGCGGACGAGGTGCTGCTGCGGGCCGTCGTGGATGTCGCGCTCCAGCCGGCGCAGCGCCACCGCCTCGGCGGCGACGGCGGCGTCGCGGCCGCGGGAGAGCCGGCCGATCTCGGCCTGGGCGGCGGCGCGGGAGGTGAGCACCACCCGGCCGAGCTGCGCCTGCAGCAGCGCGACCGCCCGGACGGCGAAGGGGAGCACGGCCGCGGCGACCAGGCCGATCGCCGTGTAGCCGACGATCCGCAGCGGGGTGCCGCCGTCGAAGCCGAGCAGCTCGAACAGGTCCTCGTTGCCCTCCTGCGGCAGCGCCCAGTCCCACAGCCCGTAGGTGATCCCGCCGAGCGCGAGCGCCCAGAACGTGACCGTGACGACGAAGGCCAGGACGGCGAGCGGGAACCGGGCGACGGCGTGCAGCACGTCGAGCCAGGACTGCGGGTCGCGCAGCGGGGTCAGCAGCCGGCGCACCCGGCCGCCGTCGGGGGTCAGGTAGGCCGGGCGGGGGACCGGGTGGCCCAGCACCGCGGGCAGCTGCGCCCGCTCGAGCGCGGCGAACCCGCGGGCGGCGAGCAGGGTGAGCGCGAGGACGGCGAGGCCGACCCAGATCACCACGGTGCCGACGCCGACGGCGACGCCGGTCACGGCGACGACGAAGGCGGCGATCCCGACCGGCAGCGACAGCAGCGCGTAGCCGGAGTCGACGAGCAGCCGGCGCAGGAGGCCGGCGTGCGGTGGGGCGGCGGTCGCGGAGGGCATCACGAGGGTGTCGGTGGTCATGCAGCGAGCCTGCTGGCGCGGGGGCGCCCGGCCGATCCCGTCAGCCGGTCGATCCGCTGTCGGGCTGGCCCGACACCCGCTGCGCTGCTCATGTCGCCGGCGATGCTCCCGGTCACGGCGGGCCGGTGTCCAGCGTCCTGGCTAGTGTCGGGCGCGATCCCGAGCGCGCCGACGGCGCCGTGCCCCCGCGCGGCCGCGTGCCCGGCTGGACGGAGGTCGCCCGTGCACCCGAGGTCGGTACCCGTCGCGCTCAGCGCGCTCCTGCTGGCCGCCGGCTGCACGGCGTCCACCGCCGCGGAGGAGGACGGGGGCGGCACCACCCCGGTCGCGACCTCCGCACCGGACCAGCGGCTGACCGTCGTCGCCGACGCCGAGCCCGCGGCATCGGCCGTCAGCGCCAGCCGCGCGCTGTTCGACGGGGCCGGCGTGGTCGTCGTCGCCCCCGAGGGCGACCGGGCGGCGACCCTGCTCGGCGCCTCGGCCGCGGTCGGCCTGGGCGTGCCGCTGCTGCTGGACCCCGAGGGCGAGGACGCCGACGCTGCCGTCGCCGAGGAGATCGGCCGGCTGGGCGCGCGCACGGTCCTCGCCGTGGGCGCCGACACCGCACCCGGCGACGCCGACGTCGTCGGCGTCCCGGCCGGTGCCGAGGCGGTCGCCGCCGCCACACGCCTCGACCTCGCCGACGCCGACCCGGTGCCGGCCGACGGCGAGGCAGCCGCCGTCGCGGCGCTCGACCCCGACCGACCCGCGGCCCTGCGCCCCGAGGAGGACGGAGCCGCGGCCGAGGGCGAGGCCGACGGCGAGCTGCCCGCGGTCACCCGCGCCGAGCCGCTCGAGGGCACCGTCGTCCTGGCCGACGGCGACCCGGGGTCGCTGGCCGGCGTCGCCACCGCCCGGGCTGCCGGCGCGCGCGTGCAGGTGACCGGCGGGCAGACCGACCCGCGGGGGTCGGCCGACGCGGTCGAGGCGGTGTCCGGCGCGGAGACCGTCGTCGCCCTGGGCGCGGGGTTCGGCGCGGAGGACGGCCTGGACTGGAAGGTGGAGACCGCGGCGACCGGCACCCAGCTGCCCGGCGGCGGGCAGACGCTGTTCCCGCAGCACTTCATGGTGGCGCTCTACGGCCACCCGGGCACCGGCGCGCTCGGCGTGCTCGGCGAGCAGGACGTGCAGGCGAGCGTCCAGCGGGCCCGCGACCACGCCGCGCCCTACGAGTCGCTGGTCCCCGACGCCACCGTCGTCCCGGCCTTCGAGATCATCGCGACGGTGGCCTCGGAGTTCCCGACCGACGGCAACGACTACTCCTACGAGGCGCCGCTGGAGCAGATCCGCCCGTGGGTGGAGGCCGCGGGGGAGGCCGGCCTCTACGTCGTCCTGGACCTGCAGCCCGGGCGCACCGACTTCGTCACCCAGGCCGAGCTGTACCGGCCGCTGCTGGAGCTGCCGCACGTCGGGCTGGCGCTGGACCCCGAGTGGCGGCTGGCGCCGAACCAGGTGCACCTCACGCAGATCGGCTCGGTCGGCATCGACGAGGTGAACCGGGTGGTGACCTGGCTGGCCGACCTCACCCGCGAGAACCGGCTGCCGCAGAAGCTGCTCGTGCTGCACCAGTTCCGGGTGGACATGATCCCCGGCCGCGAGCAGGTCGACCTGTCCCGCGACGAGGTCGCCGTCATGGTGCACGCCGACGGGCAGGGCCCGCAGGGGAGCAAGCAGGACACGTGGCGGGTGCTGCACGGCATCGGCCCCGAGGGGCTGGCCTGGGGCTGGAAGAACTTCTACGACGAGGACTCGCCGATGCTCACGCCCGAGCAGACGATCGCGCAGGTCTCCCCGCGACCCCAGCTCGTCACCTACCAGTAGTCCCCCTGTGTGACGAAGCGGTCACCCCCGGGAGTTAGCGTCGCCCCGCGCCCGGGACGCACGGGCGGCACACCGAGGGGACCACGCACACATGCAGCGACGCAGGTACTGGGCCGCGGTCGCGGCCGCACTCGCGGTGACCGCCGGGGCGGCGACGCCCGCGGCGGCCGCCCCGGCGGCAGCGGCCACCGACGAGCTCGACCTCACCCTGTTGGCCACCACCGACCTGCACGGTCGGGTGCAGGACTGGGACTACTTCAAGGACGCGCCCTACACCGAGTCGGCGCGCTTCGCCACGGGCCTGGCCCGGGTCGGCTCGGTCGTCGACAACGTGCGTGCCGCGCGCGGCGAGGAGAGCGTCCTGGTCGTCGACAACGGCGACTTCCTGCAGGGCACGCCGCTGAGCTACTACTACGCGCGGCAGGAGCCGGTCACCGGGACCGGCGCCGAGCACCCGATGGCCGCTGCCTACGACGCCGTCGGCTACGACGCCCAGGTCGTCGGCAACCACGAGTTCAACTACGGCCTGGACCTCCTGCAGGCCTACGCCGACGACGTCGACCACCCGGTGCTCGGCGCCAACGTCGTCGACGCCGCGACCGGTGAGCCCCACCTGCCGCCCTACACGCTGCAGCGGATGCACGTCCCCGGCCACAAGCCGGTCACCGTGGGCATCCTCGGCCTGACCACGCCGGGCTCGGCGATCTGGGACCGCGGCAACGTCGAGGGCCGCGTCGAGTTCGAGGACATGGTCGAGGCGGCGGAGCGCTGGGTGCCGATCGTCGACGAGCAGGCCGACGTCGTCGTGGTGCTGTCGCACGCCGGCGTGGGCGGCACGTCGTCCTACGACGAGTCGCAGGCCCCCACCGAGAACCCGACCGACGTCATCGCCCGGACGGTCCCCGGCATCGACGCCATGGTCGTCGGCCACACCCACCGGAACGCCCCGAGTCAGGTGGTCGAGAACGAGGTCACCGGCGACGGCGTGCTGCTCACCCAGCCCTACCGCTGGGGCGCCACGGTGTCCCAGGTCGACATCGGGCTCGAGAAGGTCCGCGGCCAGTGGGACGTCGTCAGCACCGCGGCCACGGCGCTGCGCACCGACGCGTACCCCGAGGACCCGGAGGTGCTCGCCGCGACCGACGAGGCACACCGGACGACGGTCGGCTACGTCAACCAGGTGGTCGCGACCTCCACCGAGGAGCTCTCGGCCGTGACCAGCCGGTACGAGGACACCGCGATCCTCGACTTCATCCAGGACGTGCAGACCGACACCGTCGACGCCGCCCTGGAGGGCACGCAGTACGCGGACCTGCCGGTGCTGTCGATCGCCGCGCCGTTCAGCCGGGACGCCGTCTTCCCGGAGGGCGAGGTGACCATCCGCGACATCGCCGGGCTCTACGTCTACGACAACACGCTGCAGGCGGTGCAGATGACCGGCGCCGAGATCCGCGCCTACCTCGAGCACTCCGCGAAGTACTTCTCGCAGACGTCCGACCCGGCGGTGGACCCCACGACGATCGCCGGGGTCAACGGGACGCCGGACTACAACTACGACGTCCTGTCCGGGGTCTCCTACGACATCGACGTGGCCGAGCCGGTGGGCGAGCGCATCACCCGCCTGCAGCACCCGGACGGCTCGGCGGTCGAGGCCGACGACGTCTTCGTGGTCGCGGTGAACAACTACCGGCGCTCGGGCGGCGGCGGCTTCCCGCACGTCGCAGCCGCTCCGGTGGTCTACGACCAGCAGCTGGAGATCCGGCAGCTGCTCATCGACAGTGCACAGGCGTCCGGTGAGATCGACCCGGCCGACTTCGCGGTCGACAACTGGCAGCTGGTGGTGAACGGGCAGCCGCTGGTGTCCTGACGCACCCGCCCCACCTCACACCCGACCGCCCCGCCGGAGCCCTCCGGCGGGGCGGTCGGCGTCCGGGACGGTCAGCCCGCCGGGGACTCCCGTTCCGTCGGTCCTCCGTGGTGGACTACCGCCCGTCGACGGGGATGGCGACCGAGGAGAGGTGGTCCGCGTGACCAGCGTGCTGACCGGGGTGTCCGACGAGCTCGACCCGCGACTGCTCGAGCACCGGCGGGAGCTGACCGGCTACTGCTACCGGATGCTGGGGTCGTCGTTCGACGCCGACGACGCGGTGCAGGAGACGCTGGTGCGGGCGTGGAAGAGCTTCGGCTCGTTCGAGGGCCGTTCCTCGCTGCGCTCCTGGCTGTACCGGATCGCCACCAACGTCTGCCTCGACCAGCTCTCCGGGCGGCAGCGCCGGGCCCTGCCCATGGACCTCTCCGGCTCGCCGTGGTCGCCGGTGGAGGCGTCCCTGGCCGCCAAGCGGCCGGCCGATGCCTGGGTCGAGCCGGTCCTCGACCGCGCGGTCCTGCCCGAGGACGGCGACCCGGCCGAGCGTGCGGTGGCGCGCGAGTCGGTGCGGCTGGCCTTCGTGGCGGCGCTGCAGCACCTGCCGCCGCGGCAGCGCGCCGTCCTCCTGCTGCGCGACGTGCTGCGCTGGCACGCCGACGAGGTCGCCGCCCTGCTCGAGACCACCGTCGCCTCGGTCAACAGTGCCCTGCAGCGGGCCCGCGCCACGCTGGCGGCCATGGGCGGCACCCCGGAGGAGCGGCCGCTGGACGCCGACCACCGCGAGCTGCTGGACCGCTACCTGGACGCCTTCGAGCGGTACGACATCGACGCCTTCGTCGCCCTGCTGCACGAGGACGCCACCCAGCACATGCCGCCGTTCGAGATGTGGCTGGGCAGCGCCGCCGACATCGGCACCTGGATGCTCGGCCCGGGTAGCGGCTGCCGGAACTCCCGGCTGCTGCTCACCGAGGCCAACGGCAGCCCGGCGGTCGCGCAGTGGCGCCCCACGGACGAGGGCGGCCACACCCCCTGGGCGCTGCACGTCCTGGAGATCGAGGACGGCCGGATCCGGCACATCACCAGCTTCCTCGACCTCGACAACGACCTGTTCGCCCGGCTCGGCCTGCCGCTCACCCCGGACGCGGCGCCCGCCGCCGGCTGACCCCCCGCCCTCCTCCACCGCCGCCTCCCACCCGCCCGGGTCGGGAGGCGGCGGCGCGTCGAGGGGTTGCTCCAGGTACCCCCAGGGGGTATACACGGCGGCATCCACGGAGGAGGGGACATGCACAGTGACCACGTCCACCGGACGCCCACCACGGACCGGCCCGCGGGCTCCGGGAGGAACGCCGTTCCCTGGGCCGCGGCGGTGCAGGCCACGCTGCACTGCCTCACCGGCTGTGCCATCGGCGAGGTCCTCGGGATGGTCATCGGGACCAGCCTGGGCCTGTCCACCTGGGCCACGGTCGCCCTGGCCGTCGCGCTGGCCTTCGTCTTCGGCTACGCCCTGACGATGCGCGGTGTCCTGCGCGCGGGCCTGACGTTCCGCCGGGCGCTGCGCGTGGCGCTGGCGGCCGACACCGTCTCGATCGCGGTGATGGAGCTGGTCGACAACGCCGTCCTGGTCGGCGTCCCGGGTGCGATGGAGGCCGGCGTCGGCTCGGCGTTCTTCTGGCTGTCCCTGGCCGCCGCCCTGGCGGTGGCGTTCGTCGTCACCCTGCCGGTCAACCGCTGGCTCATGGGGCGCGGCCTCGGCCACGCCGTCGTCCACGCCCGCCACTGACCGCCGCTCACGGCCGGTGCACGGGCCGCCCGCCGTCGACCGGGCCGGACGGTCCTGCGGTCACCAGGGCCGACCCCAGGCCGAACCGGCCCCGCAGCCGCCGGGCCCAGGCCTCCGGTGCGCGGTCGAACTCGGCACCGACGACCGTCGTGACCACGACGATGACCGCGACGGCGAGCAGCCAGCCCACCAGCGCGAGCGTCACGCCGAACAGGCCGTACCTGCGGCTGTAGGACTCCATGAGCAGGGGCATGTAGACCGCGGTGGCCACGGCGTAGAGGGCCGAGCAGGCGGCCGCCAGGGCGCCCGTGGGGAGCAGTCGCCGCCAGGCGAGGCGGCCCCCGAGCAGCAACCAGGGGGTCGAGGTCCACAGCAGGCAGCTCGCCACCAGGTGGCCGGTCCAGCCCAGCACCCGCGGGACGGAGCCGGGGGCCACCAGCCCGTGCAGGAACGACAGCAGCACGATCTCGAGCAGCAGCGCGGCGATGCCCAGCAGCGCGTCGACCGACCCGCGGAGGCCGGCGCGCTGCGGGAGGCGCCAGGCCTGCTCGTACATCCGCTGCAGCCGGCGCGCCAGTGAGACGCCGGAGAACACCAGCAGGACGACGCTGAGCACGCCGACGCCGGCGTCCCCGGCTGCTGCGAACAGCTTCTCCACGTCCGCGGCGGCCGCACCGGTCAGCCGGAACCGGTCGATCACGATCTCGGCGACCAGAGGCGCGTCGTCCCCCGGGGCCAGCAGGGACACGAGCAGGAGCAGCGGGATCAGCGCGGTGAACGCCTGGGCGGAGACGGCCATGGCCCGGTCGACGCCGCGCTGGTCCAGGAAGGCGGCGACACACCGGCCCGGGAACGTCGTCGCCGGCGGTTCGGTGACCGTGCCCGACCCCTGCGTCACCGTTCGACGCTGACCGCTGCCGGCACGGAGGCGCATCGTCCCGGCCGCATGAGCCCGGGTGGCGCGGCCGAGGATGGGGCCCGTGAAGATCTACGTGTCGTCGGACATGGAGGGCACCGCGGGTGTCGTCGACTGGGCGCAGTGCCGCGGCCCGGGCGGGGAGTACGAGCACTACCGGCGGCTGCTGCAGGACGAGGTGAACGCGGCGATCGCGGGCGCGATGGACGCCGGTGCCACCGAGTTCCTCGTCAACGACTCGCACTCGACGATGCAGAACCTGCGGCCCGGCGAGCTGCTCGGCAACGCCCGCCACCTCGCCGGCCGGCACAAGCCGATGTACATGATGGAGGGGCTGGACGGCTCCTTCGACGCCGTCTTCCTCGTCAGCTACCACGGCTCGATGTCCGGGCCGGCCTCGGTGCTGTCGCACACCTACAACCCGGCGGCGGTCGCCCGCGTGCGGCTGAACGGCGTCGAGGTGGGGGAGTCGGGCATCAACGCGCTGGTCGCCCTCGGCCACGGCGTGCCGGTCGTGCTGGTCACCGGCGACGAGACGACGGCCGAGGAGGCGCGCGCGGTGTGCCCGGGGATCGAGACCGCCGTCGTCAAGCGGTCGGTCACCCGGTTCGCGGCCGAGAGCCTGCACCCGGCCGAGGCGTGCGCGCTCATCCGCGAGCGGGCGGCCGCCGCCGTGCGGGGCCTGTCCGCCGCCGGCCTCCCGGCGATCGAGCTGCCGGCGACGCTGGAGGTCACCTTCCGGAACGCGGACCTGGCCGAGCTGGCCTGCCGGGTCGTCGGGGTCGAGCGCACCGGGACCCTCGACGTCCGGATCGCCGACGACGACCCGGTCGCCCTCTACCGGACGTTCGTCACCGTCGTGCTGCTCACCCGCGGGTTCACCGACTGAGCGGCGTCCGGCGGGGCTAGATGCGGGTCAGCCAGACCACCGGCGGCCGGGCGCGCCGCGCGGCGAAGGCGTCCAGTTGCGCCTGGCTCGGACGGCAGCCGCCCGGACAGTCGAACTCCACGGCCTGCCCGTCGACCCACCCGACGGCCGCCGGCCGCCGGCAGTTCGGGCAGTCCTCCCACGTGACCCGCTCGCTGGCTTCCACGGTGTCGCCTCCCGGTCCCGGGGATGCCCGGGGACGGGAGAGGACCTGGGCGCGCTGTTCGATCCAGGGACCCCTCGTCGGGAGAACGGTAGCCCTGCGATCCGGGCGCAAACGCCGGGATCGCGGACGGCGTGTTCCGGTTAACCCACGTTCCGCGTCCGGCGCCGGCCGGGGCCCGGGGGCGCCCTCCGGGAGGACCCGTCGCCCTCCCGGTCCCGCTACGTTGCCGGTCATGTCGTCGTCGAGCCCGCCGGGCGCGGGGACCGACCCGGCACCGCTGCCCACGGCCGAGCTGCACGTGCACGTCGAGGGGACCCTGGAGCCGGAGCTGGCCCTCGCGCTGGCGGCCCGCAACCGGATCCCGCTGCGCTTCCGCGGTCTCGTCGAGCTGCGTCGCGCCTACGCCTTCCGCGACCTGCAGTCCTTCCTCGACCTGTACTACGAGCTCTCCGCGGTGCTCCGGCAGCCGCAGGACTTCGCCGACCTCGCCGGGGCATACCTCGCCCGGGCGTCGGCGCAGGGCGTGCGGCACGCCGAGGTCTTCGTCGACCCTCAGGCGCACCTGACGCGCGGGGTGCCGCTGGAGGTCGTCATGGAGGGCCTCGGCGAGGCGTTGGGCGCCGCCGAGGAGCGGTACGGGATCACCGCCCGGCTGATCGCCTGCTTCCTGCGGGACCGCGACCCGGCCGAGGCCGAGGCGCTGCTGCCGCGACTGCTGCCGTATCGGGACCTGGTCATCGGGGTCGGTCTCGACAGCGCCGAGGTCGGCCACCCGGCTGCGCCGTTCGAGCGGGTCTTCGCCCGTGCCGCCGGCGAGGGGTTGCACCGGGTGGCGCACGCCGGTGAGGAGGGGCCGCCGGACCACGTGTGGGCGGCGCTGGACCGGCTCGGTGTGGAACGGATCGACCACGGCATCCGGAGCCTGGAGGACGACGGACTGGTGGCCCGGCTGCGCGAGGAGCAGATCCCGCTGACCGTGTGCCCGCTGTCGAACGTGGCGCTGCGCTGCGTCGACCGGCTGGCCGGGCACCCGCTGCGCCGCATGCTCGCCCTGGGCCTCGCCGTCACGGTGAACTCCGACGACCCCGCCTACTTCGGCGGGTACCTGCACGACAACGTCGTCGCCGTCACGCGGGCGCTGGGTCTCACTCCGGAGCACCGGCGGCGGCTGGCCGAGAACAGCTTCCGGGCCAGCTTCCTGCCCGAGGAGGCCAAGGCGCGGCACCTGGCCGCCGTGGCCGCCCACCGGTCCTGAGCCTCCGGTGGCGCGTGGAGTGGGTGACCGGGATCGACCGGCACGGCCAGCCGGGAAGGCTGAGTTCCCCGGCGTCCCCTTCGGCTGATCAGAGCGTTGTCCGCCCTACACCGTGCCTCCGGCTGAACAGGTCAGGTGGTCACGTCGGGTCCGTCGCCGTGCGGCCGGCGCGGACGGCGGTCACCACGGCGGTGACCTCGTCCACGACCAGTTGCGGCTGGCTGCCGGCGATGTCGTGGTCGCTGGTGGGGGAGACGACGTGGTGGGAGCCGGGCACCAGCGCGGCCAGCTCTGCCTGTTGCTCGCTCCAGAGCTCCTCGCGCGCCTCGTCGAGGCTTCCGGGCGGGAACTCCGCAGGTCGCCGGCTGAGCACCGAGAGCGGCATCGGCTGCAGCGGCCGCTCCGCGAGGGCCGTCGCAGTCTGGTTCTCGGCGGTGCAGATGTCGATCTGCTCGGGATCGGTCACCCGTGGCTCCATCCGGCAGAGCGCAGCCCGTAGTCCCGGCCACTCCTCGGGCGGGACGAACTGCTCGACGATCGCGGTCGTGCGCTCGTGGGTAGCGGGGTGGACGCCGTCGATGAGCACCAGGCCGGCGACGTCGTCCGGGTGGCGGCTGGCGTAGAGCAGATCGAACAACCCGCCGTTGGACGCGCCGGCGAGCACGTACGGCCCGGGCACGCCGGCGGCCGCGAGCAGCGCCCGCAGGTCGTTCACGCGGTCCTCCGCCGTGCGCGGCGTCGGCGCCGGATCGCTGCGGCCTTCCGCCCCCGCCTGGCCGGCCGGGTCGTAGCTGCAGACCCGGGTGAGGTCGGACAGCCGCTGCTGGAGCGGGTGCCAGAAGTGGGCCAGTCCGTTGTCGAACACGACGGTGGGACTGCCGTCGCCGGTGCACTGGAGGAAGAGCTGCCGGCCGTCGACCTCGTGCCAGCCGTCGTGGTCGCCCTCCGGGACGAGGGTGGGTGGTGCCGGGCTGGCCGAGACCTGGTCGATCAGACCGTCCGAGACGCCGAGGGCCACGGCGATCCGCTGCCCCGACTCCGCGTCGCCGAGCGCCATGGCCTGGTCGGCGCGGGGTGGGTACGCGAAGCCGGTGAACGTGGCCGGGCCGACGTCGGACAGCGCGGTCCGGAACGCCTCGAGGAGCTGTTCCGGTGGCTGCACGGTTTGCAGTTCAGGCGTGAGATGGTCCCGGACCTGTCCGGCGGTGAGACTGGCGGCGCCGCCGCCGAGCTGCTCGAAGACCCAGGCCAGCTGGTCGCCGAGCGGGCCGTCCGGCAGCCGGTGTTGCGGGCGGCAGCCGTGCAGCGCGTAGGCGTCGAAGGCGGAGCAGTAGCGAGCCGCTCCCTGTTCCGGACCGGATGCCTCCGAGTCGGCGCAGGCTGCGGCGAGCGCGGTGACCACCGCACAGGCCGCGACTGCGGCGTTGTTCCGCATGGCGGGACCTCCTTGATCGGGTCGGTCCTGGGTCGCCCCCCGTGGGTCGGTCGGCACCGCTGGCGGCCCGCCGGGGAGTTCAGGCGGGTTCGCGACGGATGAACGTCAGTGCCCCGGCCAGCACGATGGCCGCGGTGTAGCCGGCGAAGAGCAGGCCACCGGCGGCCGGGGACAGGATCGACGCCTCGTCGCCATCGAGCACCGCGTCGGCCGCCCCGCTCGGCAGCCAGGGCTGCACCTCCTGGGTGCGTGTGACGATCGGGATGAGCTCCTCGACGGCGAACTTCCAGAGCAGCACGGCCACCAGGGCGACCGTGCTGCTGCGCACCAGGGCGCCCAGCCCGACGGCCAGCACGGCCCACAGGCCCGCCAGTACCACGCCTCCGGCGATGCCGTGGACCAGCCCGGACCCGGCGGTGACCTGGCCTCCCGAGACCAGGACCGCCACGGCTCCCGTGAGCATCGCGACCGCGGCGCCCAGTGCGGCCAGGACGGCTCCGTAGCCGGCGGCGACGGCGGCCTTGGCGACCAGGACGCGTCCGCGCCGCGGCACCTGCAGCAACGTGGCGACGACGGTGCCGTGCTGCAACTCCCCGGTCGTGGCCAGCACGGCGACGATCACGGCGAGGAACCACAGTGGCCGGCTGGGTGCGACGGCGAGCTCGGCGAGCGTCGGGGTCCCGCCGTTGCCGGCGGCGATCTGGACGCCCGCGTAGCCGATGGCGGCGGAGCCGACCGCGCCGACCACCAGGACGGCGAGTGGCAGCACGAGCGTGCGGAGCTTGAGGGTCTCGGTCGCGAGGAGCCGGGTCATGATCGGCGCACCTCCTGCTCGGTGAGCTGGAGGAAGACGTGCTCGAGGTCGGGCCGTTCGGCCTGCATCTCGTAGACGGCCAGGCCGGCGGCGGCGACGGCCTGGCCGACCTGCTGGGTGCTCGCGCCGGTGGCGATGACCTCGTCCGGTTCACGCAGCTGCGCGGCGATGCCCCGGGCTGCCAGCACCTCGTACAGCACCGACGCCTGCGGGGTGCGCACACGGACGACCGCCGCCTGCGAGCCGGTGATGCCGGCGAGGCTGCCCTGGGTGATCAGCCGGCCGTTCCGGATGATCACGACGTGGTCGGCCGACAGCGCGAGCTCGGCCAACTGGTGGCTGGAGAGCAGCACCGTGCCGCCCTGCTCGACCCGCGCCCGGAGCAGCCCCCGGAGCCAGTGGACGCCGGCCGGGTCCAGCCCATTGGCCGGCTCGTCCAGTACGAGGAGCGGAGGGTTCCCGAGCAGCGCCCCGGCCAGCGCCAGGCGCCGGCGCATGCCGAGGGAGAAGCCCCCCACCCGCCGCCGCGCGGCTCCGGTGAGGTCCACCTGGTCGAGGACCTCGTCCACGCGCCCCGGGGGTATCCGGTGGGGTCGTGCGACGACGCGCAGGTGGTCGCGGGCGGTCCTCCGTGGGTGGAACCCGTCGGCCTCCAGCGCCGCGCCCACCACGAACGGTGGCCGGTCCAGCTGGGCGTAGGGCCGACCGCCGACCAGGGCGGTGCCCGACGTCGGTCGCGTCAGGCCGAGGATGGCCCGCAACGTCGTCGTCTTCCCGGCGCCGTTGGGTCCCACGAAGCCGGTGATGGTGCCCTCGCCGACGACGAAGCTCAGGTCGTCGACCGCCCGGACCGCCCGGAAGCACTTGGTGAGTCCGGACACGGCGATGGCGTCCATGGCGTCCTCCCGCGCAACCTCGAGCGCTGCCGACGCTAGGGCGGCGGGCCTGCACGCTCGTCGGCCCGCGGTCCAGAACCGGCTCAGCCGGCGGGATGAGACGCCGTGTCCCCGGGGCGGACCACCCCGGTCTCGTAGGCCGTGACGACCAGTTGCGGGCGGTCGCGCACCTGGAGCTTCGCGAGCAGCCGCGAGACGTGCGTCTTCGCCGTGGCCTCGCTGATGAGCAGCCGCGAGGCGATCTCGGTGTTGGACAGACCCTGACCGACCAGTCCGAGGACCTCCCGCTCCCGCTCGGTGAGACCGTCCAGCCGCCGCGCCTCGGCGGCCGGTACCGCTCCGCGCCGGCGGATGGTGGTCTCCACGAGGCGGCGGGTGGCGGCCGGGTCGATGAGCGCGTCGCCCGCTGCCACGATCCGCACCGCGTCGAACACCCGCTCCGGCGGCGCGTCCTTGAGCAGGAAGCCGCGCGCCCCCGCCTGGATCGCCGCGTACAGGTACTCGTCGAGGTCGAAGGTGGTGAGCACCAGCACGGCGACGTCGCGTGTGCCCGGGTCGGCGGCCAGTCGGCGGATCGCCTCGATGCCGTCCATCCCCGGCATCCGGATGTCCATCAGGACGACGTCGGGCCGGGTGGCACGCGCCTGCTCGAGCGCGGCCAGCCCGTCACCGGCCTCACCGACGACCTGGATGTCGGGAGCGTGCTCGAAGAGCGCCCGTAGCCCGGCTCGGACCAGCGGCTGGTCGTCGACGATGAGGGCAGCGATCACCGGGTCACCTCCGCGTAGGGAATCCGGGCTTCCACCCGCCAGCCACGCACGGGAGCCGGGCCGCTGGTGACCGTCCCGCCGTAGAGCGCCACGCGTTCCCGCATGCCGACCGTGCCGTGACCGGTCGGACCTCCGGAGTCGGCCCGCTCCGCCGGGCGCGGCCCGCCGCTGCGACCCTCGTCCTCGACGCAGACGGTGAGCAGGCCCGCCCCGGCGCGCACCGCCAGCCGAGCCGTCGTGGGCGCGGCATGCCGGAGCACGTTGGTCAACGCCTCCTGCACCACCCGGTAGGCGGTGAGCGACACCCCCGGAGGGACGTCGTCGAGCGGGCCCTCCGTCCGCACGTCGACGGTCACCCCGGCGTCGACCACCTGCGACACGAGCTCGTGCAGCCGCCCGAGGCTCGGCGCGGGATCGAGGACGGCCGCCTCCTCCTCGTCCTGGTCCCGCAGGATGGCGACCAGGCGTCGCATCTCTGCGAGCGCCGCCCGGGTCAGCCCCTCGATCTGGGCGAGCATCGCGCGTTCCCGGTCCGGATCGGTGCCCACCGCCAGCCGAGCGCCGCCGGCCTGCATCGCGATGACGCTCATGCTGTGCGCGAGCACGTCGTGCAGCTCGCGAGCCATGCGCAGCCGCTCGGCGGCGACGGCGGAGCGGGCCAGTTCCAGGCGTGCCTGCTCGAGTTCGGCAGCCCGTCGCCCGTTCTCGCGCGCCAGCACCTGCAGTGTCCGGACGACGGCGCCCAGGCACCAGGCGGCGGTGATGGTCAGGAGGTAGAGGACCGTCGACGGCCAGCCGGGAAAGAGCGGCTCCAACCGGAGGAGAACGACTGTCCCCGTGACCACCGCGGCGAGGTGCAGCAGCGCCCAGCGGCGGTTCAGCGTCGCCGCGCTGCCGTAGACGACGAAGAGCACGGCCGGCCCGAGCAGGTGCCCGGGCAGGCCGAGCACGCCGACGAAGACGGCCGCGGTGAGGAGCAGCTGGATCAGCGCCGCCCACGGGTTGACCCGCCGCCAGGCCACTGAACCGCCGTGCAGCACCGCGACGAGCCTTGCCGGCAGCAGCATGTCGGTGTTCCCGACCAGCCCGACCGCCTCGGTCGCCAGCACGAAGCCCGCGTAGGCACAGACGGCCGCGAACGCGACGTCCAGCGCCAGCGACCGGGACCCCAGCCGCTGGACCGACCACCACGCGACGTGGCCCGTCACCGGTCCCACCGTAGGGGCATCCCGCAGACCGTGGGCCACTCGCTCGCGTCGGGCGGGACCCCGACGAGGCTCACGGACGCGGGCCCGGAGACGTCGATGGCCCGACTCGCGGGGCACCTGCGAGCGGTGCCCCGCGCCGCCGCCCACGAGAACCCGAGGCGCCTCGACGTCGCGGAGGAGGTCGGCCGCCCGGGCCGTCACCGGCGAACTCGGCGCACGGGTGGTGATGCGACGCAAACGCCCTGCTGACCTGGACAGACGGGCATCCGAGCTGGTCGACACGTGGAGCGGGTGACGGGAATCGAACTCGCATGGCCGGCTCGGAAGGCGGGATCCCTTGGATCTGTCGGTGCTGGTCAGGGGGTTGTCAGGGTGTCCGAGACGGCCCGCATGACCACTGTGTGACCAATCGCTCTTCGGCTACTCCGGCCGCTCGCTGTCGTCAGGCGCTGACGCCCGGCCCTACCGCTCCTCGAAGAAGTCCTCGTCGACGCGTTCGAGGACGAAGCTCTCGCGGTCCTGGGCGCCGATGTTGTGCACCCGGGCCTCCGAGCGGTGCGTCATGACCGCTACCGGGCAGAGCGCAGGCATCTCAAGGGACTCCGATGCGCGTCCCCACGCCTCTCGAGCGTCAGCTGCCCGGACTGGACCGCCGCCGAGAGGCACCCGTTCACCGAGCCTCGACACACGATCGGGCAGCACGAGGTCGAGCCTTCCCGACGACGGTGCGGACCCCGTCGAAGCCGGGGCGAGACCCATCGAACCTGAGGTGCACGAGGTGTGTCCCTCTTGATCTCGGCGACCTCCAGTGCCGACAGATGGGCTGTGGCGAGGTGCCCCAGTGGAAGCCGGCCAGATCGGGGACCCGTGCGCGGGTCACCGTTGGTGTCACTCGGATCCCGCAGCCGGCTCCGGGTCAGCCGCTACCGGCGGTGGTGCAGGGGATGTCCGGGTCAACGCGTCGCGCAGGGCTGCGCGCGTCGATATGCCGAGCTTGGGGAAGATCCGGTACAGGTGGCCGGAGACCGTGCGGGGGGACAGGTAGAGACGGCTTCCGATCTGCTTGTTGGTCAGCCCGGAAGCGGCCAGCGAGGCGATCTGGTGCTCCTGTGGTGTCAGCGTCGCCGCCGCGGCTGGCTCGGTGCGGGAACCGTGCGTCAGACCGCTGGCACGCATCTCCTGCTCCACACGAGTGACCCAGGGGTGCGCGCCCAGGCTCTCGAACTGCTCCCGAGCAGCGGTCAGCTGGAGTCGGGCCGCCGACATCGCCCGGTTTCGCCGCAGGTGTTCGCCGTAGGCCAGTTGCACGCGTGCCCGCTCGAACGGGAACGCCTCGGCGCCGCGGACGCCCAGGGCCGCTCGGTAGAGATCGCCGGCGTCCTCACCGGAGGCCGCGAGCGCCGCTGACCCCGAGGCGAGCAGGGCCAGGCGCGGTCGGAGCCGGAAGACCTCGGCCCGCTGCATGGCGGTGACGTGTGCCGCAGCCTCCGCGGAACGCCCGGTGCGGACCGCCGCCTCCACCAGGTCCTTGGCGACCCACATGGCGACCGGGACGTGAGGCGCCAGGAGGCCCGGAGGGCTGATGGCGGTCGTTCGGCGGTAGGCCTCCTCGTAGTCGCCTCGACCGAGGGCGGCCAGGGCCCTGACCCGGTTGGCGAAGTGCTCGAGCACCGTCGCGCCCCGGGGCGCCGCCCAGGCCACGAGCTCCTCGGTCAGGGACCCGGTGGCCTCGTCGTCGCCACAGGCCGCGGCGAGCAGCGCGCGGCAGTAGACGCCGGGCAGGGAGATCAGCTGGTACCCCAGCAGCTCGCTCCAGGCGATGCCCTCGTCGGCCATCCGCGCCGCCTCGTCCCACCGTCCCCCGCGGAAGGCGTCGTGGCAGAGCATCATCAACGCCTGGACGGCGGACGTGGCCGCCCCGCCGTCGCGCCCGTCCCGGACGACCCTCGACAGCGCCGAGCGGCAGGCCGACACGCGATCGACGTAGAAGGCCGCGATGGCGACCCGCACGATCCGGGTGGGGTCGACCTCGGCGCCGAGCGTGGCGATGAGCCGGTCCAGCCGGTCCAGCTCGCTCGACGTCGCGCGGACGGCGGGAGCGCCGTACAGGTTGCTCGACACCGTCAGGACCGGTGAGACCCCCGGCCCCAGCCGGGTCACCGCCGAGTCGAACGGGCGCCACGGCTCGTCCCGTCCGCTGAAGTGGCAGACCAGCATCAGGCTGTGCAGCGCCTCGTCGACGGCCGGGCCGGTGCGCCCCTGCTCCACGGCGTCCTCGATCACCCGGGAGAGCATGGCGTGGGCGGTGTCGACGTCCCCCTCCCCGTTGAGGAGGTGGTAGGCGGCGGCCACCGTGACCTCGAGGGGCTCCGCACTGTCCGGGTCGGCGCGGCGGGCCTCACCGAGCAGGCGGGGGACACTGTCCAACTTCCCTGCTGTGTCGGCACCGAGATAGGCGGCTGCGGCCAGCCGCCGCGCACGGTCCGCGCCACGGGGGCTCAGCTCCGCGGCGCGGAGCCGGGCGTGCACGGCCCGGACGACGTCACCCTTGTGCAGGGCCCGGGAGGCGGCCACCTCGAGCAACGCGGCCGTCGGCTCGTCCGGGCCGCTCGCGGCCTCGGCCAGGTGCCAGGCGCGACGTTCCGGGTCGTCGGCGTGCAGGTCCGCGAGGAGGGCATGGGTCCGCCGGCGCTCGCCGGTGGTGGCCAGCTCCACCGCGGCCGCGCCGATCAGGGGATGCCGGAGGGCCACCCGGTTGGTGGTCGAGTCGACCCGGACCAGCCCGTCTCGCTCGGCGGGCGCCAGGTCGTCCAGCCAGCTGTCACCGGAGGAGCCCGCGCGCAGCGCCCGGAGGTCCCCGGTCCCGTCCAGGGCGGTCAGCAGGAGCAGCCGGCGCGTGGCCGCCGGCAGCGTGCGCAGCCGGCGGGCGAACAGCCTCTGGAGCTGACCGGTCAGCGGGAGGACGGGCGGCAGGGGGTTCCGCGCGACGCGCTGGTCCTCCGTCATCGTCGCGGGCAGCTCGAGGAGGGCGAGCGGGTTCCCCTGCGCCGCCGCGATGATGTGCCGGCGGACCGGCGTGGCGAGATCCGGGAACCGGCTGGCCAGCAGCTGCGTCGCCGCGAGCTCGTCGAGGGGGGACACCTCGTGCTCCGGCAGGCCGGCGTGCAGCAGGGAGGACTCGGTCTCGCTCCGTACCGCGGCGAGGAACCCGAGACGGCTGCCTGCCAGACGGCGGGCGACGAACCCGAGGACCCGCGCGGTCGAGCGGTCCACCCACTGCACGTCGTCGACGACCACCAGGACCGGTTGCTGCTCCGCGAGGTGGCGGAGCAGGGCGAGCGCGGCGGCGGAGATCACGAGCTGGCCGCCGGTGCGACCGGTGCCCGTGCCGAGAGCGACCGACAGTGCCTCCTGCTGTGGCCGCGGGAGTGCCTGCACCTGGTCGTGCAGGGGGAGGAACAGTTGGTGGAGCCCGGCGAAGCTGACCTCGGCCTCGAACTCGACCCCGGCCGCTCGCAGCACCCGCATCCCCGAGCCTTCGGCCGCTCGGCCGGCGACGTCGAGGAGCACGGTCTTGCCGACCCCCGGTCCTCCGCTCAGGAGCAGTGCGTCCCCGTGGTGGGCAGCCCGACCGAGGAAGGCCTCGAGGAGCTGCAGTTCCGCCATCCGCCCGACCAGGTCGGCGCGCTCGCTGTCGCCGAGGACGGGGGTGTCCTCCATCGGACGTCCTCTCGGCTGGGCGCCGGTCAGCGCGGGACGACGCGGCTCCGGTCGTCAGGACCGGCGGCGACGAGAGTCTCTCCCAGGGCACCGGCCGGCGACCAGCCACAGGCGCATCGCCAGGACGAGTCGGGTGACTCGTGCGCCGGGGACCTCGGCGCCTCCATGCTGCGCCGGCTGTGTCGGATGCCCAGGAGAGACCGATGTCCGTGCCCGCCGGGACCACGAACGGAACGACGCTGCCCGCGTCGTTCGACGCGCTGACCGTGTCGCAGGTGACCGTGGGCGAGGTGTCGCTGCGGGTCCGGGCCGGCGGGTCGGGGCCGCCGATGCTGCTCCTGCACGGCTACCCCGAGACCCACCTGGCCTGGGGTCTTGTGGCCGGCGACCTGGCGGAGGACTTCACGGTGGTCGCCCCCGACCTGCGCGGGTACGGGGACAGCTCCAAGCCGGCAGCCGTCCCCGGCCACGAGAACTACGGCAAGCGGGCCATGGCCGAGGACTGCGTCGACCTGATGCGCCGGCTCGGGTTCGACCGTTTCGACGTCGCCGGACACGACCGCGGGGGCCGGGTCGCCTACCGGATGGCGCTCGACCACCCCGGGGCGGTTCACCGGCTCACCGTGATGGACGTGATCCCGACCGGGGAGGTCTGGGCACGCGCCGATGCCCGCTTCGCCCTCGGCTACTGGCACTGGGCCTTCCTGGCCCAGCCGCACCCCCTCCCGGAGCAGCTCATCGGCGCCGACCCCGAGTTCTTCCTCTTCGACGCCGAGTTCGGCGGCGCCATCCGCCGGTTCCCGCCGGCGGCGGTGGCGGACTACGTCCGGTGTGCTCGGGACCCGGCCGCGATCCGGGCGATGTGCGAGGACTACCGCGCCGGGGCCACGTGTGATCGGCAGTGGGACGACGAGGACCACGCGGCGGGCCGCCGGATCACCTGCCCGACCCAGGTCCTGTGGGCCGGCCAGGGAGCCCTGGCGGCCTGGTACGACACCCTCGCCATCTGGCGCGACTGGGCCGCCGACGTGTCCGGACGCGCCCTGGACTGTGGCCACTTCCTGGTCGAGGAACGTCCGCAGGAGGTCCTGGCCGCCCTCCGGGAGTTCCACGCGGTGAGGTAGGTCTCGACCGAGTCAGCCGTCCGGCCCCGGACCCCCGCGTGCCGAGCCCAGCGCCTGGCCCCACCACATCGGCAGGTCAGTTGACCGTTGCTCCGGCCGCACCACCGCGACGAGGGTCCCACCGCGAGAGGTCCGGGGCGGACGCGGGGATCGCGGCAGCCGAGGGACGGGAGGAGCGAGGGGCGGCCGTCACCACCGAGGCGGGCGTGGCCGTCGTCGACGAGGACCGGGGGAGCGGGTCGTCCTGGTCACGGCGGGCCGCTGACCGCCGACGCCTGGGACCCGCGACCGAAGCAGGGGGCTCCGGCCCGCTGTCGGGCCGTCGCCTGTGACCGCCGCCCACGACCGCCGGAGTGGTGGCCGCTCGCCCCAGCACCGGGCTCTGTCAACCGCCACATCGGGAGGATTCGTCATGACCGACACCACCGCCCCCACCGTCGCCCTCGTCCACGGCGCCTTCGCCGACAGCTCCGGCTGGAACGGCGTCATCGCCGGCCTCGCGGCCGCCGGGGTGCGGGCCCAGGCGATCTCCAACCCGTTGCGCGGCCTCGCTCACGACGCCGCCTACGTCGCCAGTGCGCTCGGGCAGATCCCCGGCCCGGTGATCGCCGTCGGCCACTCCTACGGCGGGGCGGTCCTCACCAACGCGGGGACGCGACCGGGCAACGTGGTCGCTCTGGTCTACGTCGCCGCCTTCGCCCCGGACGAGGGGGAGACGCTCGCGGAGATCGAGAACGGTTCCGTCGACAGCGTCCTCAACAGCGCTCTCGTCCAACTCCGGTACCCCACCGGTCAGGGGAGCGAGACCGAGGTCGAGGTCGCGATCGATCCGGAGAAGTTCCACGACGCCTTCGCCGCCGACGTGCCGCTCGCGGACAGCGCGTTGATGGCCGCCACCCAGCGGCCGGTGGCCATGCGGGGATTCACCGAGTCGACCCGTGCGCCGGCATGGAGAGCCCTGCCGTGCTGGGCGGTCATCCCGACCGGCGACAAGGCCGCGGGAAGCGACGTCGTCCGGAACATGGCCCAGCGTGCCGGCATGACCATCAGCGAGGTGGAGGGCTCGCACGTCGCCTTCGTCACCAAGCCGCAGCCGGTTATCGACGCGATCCTGCAGGCGATGGAGGCCGTGGGCCACCGTGTCGCCGGCCGCGCTCCGGCAGGGGTCTGAGCCGTGTCAGATCCCGGGCCGCCCGTGATGTCGGTACCGGACGACCTGGCCGCCAACCTCCGGCGCACCGAGGTGCAGCGCGGCCCCTCGTCGATCCCCGGGCGGGAGATCGTGCAGGTGCTCACCGAGATCCCGGTGGGCGTGGAATCGGGCTGGCACACCCACCCCGGCGAGGAGGTGGGCTACATCCTCGCCGGGACGGTGGAGATGCAGGTCAGGGACGCCGACACCGTGACCCTGCAGGCCGGCGACGGCTTCCTCATCCCCCCGCGGACTCCGCACAACGCCCGCGACGTCGGCCCGGGCACAGGACGGATGCTGTCCACCTACGTCGTCGAGGTCGGACAGCCCTTGGCGACCTTCGCCGGCTGATGGTGCTCCGGACCGGCTGACCGTCTGCTCGAGCAGGATCGACCGCCGGTCGCGGGCCGCCCCACGTCCCGACGCCCGAACCGGCGCCGCGGCGCTCTCCGGACACCCCGCACCGGGAGAACCGATGTCACCGATGCCGGTAGGTGTCGCGACCCGACGCTCGGCCAGGTCCGAGTCCCGGTCCGGGACAGCCGACGACCGGCAACGCCCGGACCGGTCGCACCGTCGGCGACCGGTTCCACCGGCTCATCCGGACTCGGAGGTGGCGATGCCCCATGCGCTGGTCGTGGTGGCGGTGCCCGGTGACGTGAAGTCCACCGTCGCGCTGATCACCGCTGCACTCCACGGACGCCGGGTGCCGCTCTTCGCGACGATCGACCACGCCGCAGGCGCGGAGGAGGCCGGCCTGCAGCTGCAGGACGAAGTGCTGCTGATCTTCGGCAACCCCGCGGTCGGCACGGCGCTCATGCAGGCCGATCCGCGTGCCGGTGTGGACCTGCCGCTACGCCTGCTGGTGTGGTCGGAGTCCGGTAGCACGCACCTCGCCTACCACGACCCTCGGGAGCTGGCCGACAGGTACGAACTCGGCGGCCAGCTTTCCGTGCTCACCGTCCTCCACGATCTCCTCGCGGGTCTCGTCACGACGACGATCAACGGCGGCGACCGCGGTCCACCGTCCGCCTGACCTGCAGAGGACCGACTCGTGCCCCGCCTGCGGCCGTCCGGGACGCCCGCGATCGCGGGCAGCGTGCCGTCGCGGCGGGACCACGGGCCGGGCTCCTCGGCGACGCCGGGTGGTGGCAGACCCCGCTGTGGCGGTGGGCCGCTCACGTCGTCGTGATCTACCGCCGGGTGGCGGCCGAGCGGCTCGCGATGCCGGTGGAGGAGACCGCCCGGCGAGTCGCCGGGGGGCACGGCCTCGAGCTCACCAGGCCTTGCAGGGCCGCCCGACGTGACCCGTTCATGACCCACGCGGCGGGGAACAGGGGCCTGAAAGGGTTCGAACGAGCCGTCCGGAGGCTCCTCCAGAGCTCCTCCAGAGGGCCTCACGGGCCGGTTGACCTGCGGTGACACGTGGAGCGGGTGACGGGAATCGAACCCGCATGGCCAGCTTGGAAGGCTGGGGCTCTGCCATTGAGCTACACCCGCGAGGTGCCGCACCAGCGTAGCGGGCCGGGCCGATAGCGTCCGGGCGTGACCGAGCCCACAGAGCTGGACGCCACCGCGCAGGCCGACCTCGTGCGCCGGGGCGAGGTGAGCCCCGCCGAACTCGTCGACGCCGCCATCGCCCGGATCGAGGCGACGAACGCGCAGTTCGCCGCCGTCATCCGCGAGCGGTTCGACGCCGCCCGCGCCGAGGCCGCCGGCACGCTGCCCGACGGGCCGTTCCGCGGCGTGCCGCTGCTGCTCAAGGACATGGGCGCGCACATGGCGGGGGAGGAGACCGCCTACGGCCTGGGTCCGCTGCGCGACGCGCACGTGCGCTGGCGGCGCGACAGCCACCTGGCGAACGCCTTCCGCGCCGCCGGGTTCGTCGTCCTCGGCCGCACGAACGTCCCCGAGCTCGGGACGACGGTCACCACCGAACCCGCGTGCCACGTGCCGGCCTGCAACCCGTGGGACCCTGCACGCTCGACCGGAGGCTCCAGCGGCGGATCGGCCGCGGCGGTGGCTGCGCGGTACGTACCGGTCGCGCACGCCAGCGACGGCGGTGGGTCGATCCGCATCCCCGCCGCCCAGTGCGGGCTGGTCGGTCTCAAGCCCAGCCGGGCACGGGTCAGCCAGGGGCCCAGCGTCGCGGAGGGCTGGGCCGGCGCCACCATCGACGGCGTCGTCACCCGCACCGTCCGCGACACCGCCGCCGTTCTCGACCTGATCAGCCGGCCGATGCCCGGCGACCCGTACGCGGCGCCGCCGCTGCCGCGCCCGCTGGGCGAGGAGGTCGGCGCCCCGGTCGGTCGGCTGCGGGTCGGCCTGCTCGCCTCCCCGCCCGACGAGCGATACCTCGACGATCCCGACTGCCGAACGGCCGTCGCGCGGGCCGGTCAGCTGCTCGAGGATCTCGGCTGCGCCGTCGAGAAGGCCGGCCCGGCCGCCTTCTTCGACGACGGCTTCTCCCGGGCGTTCAACGCCACCATCGCCGCCGACGCCGCCCGCATGCTCGCCGATCACGAGCGCGTCCTCGGCCGGGAGATCACCGACGACGAACTGGAGCCGCGGAACGCGTACTACCGGCTGACCGGGAACCGGATGTCCGCGGCCGAGTACCTCGGGCACCGCGGCTGGCTGGGCTCCTGGGCCCGCCGGATGGCGGTCTTCTGGACACCGGCCGAGGACGGCGGGCAGGGCTTCGACCTGCTGGTGACCCCGACCGTGGGCGCGCCCCCGCCGGAGCTCGGCTGGTTCACCGCCGCGGGCCCGCGCGAGGAGGGCCGCCGGATCGGGGCGTTCATCCCCTACACCGCCCAGGCCAACGTCACCGGCCAGCCGGCGGTCAGCCTGCCGCTGCACACCACCGACGCCGGGCTGCCGGTCGGCGTGCAGCTGGTCGCGGGCGCCGGGCGGGAGGACCTGCTCGTGCGGGTCGCGGCCGCGCTGGAGGAGGCCGCCCCGTGGGCGGCACGCCGCCCGCCGGTGCCCGCCTAGACTCGCAGCCGCCACGGGGTGTGGCGCAGCTTGGTAGCGCACCCGCTTTGGGAGCGGGGGGCCGTGGGTTCGAATCCCGCCACCCCGACCCCGCCCCCGGCGTCTCTAGACTCGGGGGTCGACCCGGCGCCGGTCCCGGCGTCCCCCTTCCGTCGTACCGAGGAGCACTGCCGCTGTGAAGAGCACCATCGAGGAACTGGGCCCCACGCGGGTCCGGATGGCGATCGAGGTGCCGTGGGGAGACCTGGACCACGCCTTCGGTGAGGTCTACAAGGAGCTCAAGCGGCAGGTGCGCGTCCCCGGGTTCCGCCCGGGCAAGGTGCCCAACCGCATCCTCGACCAGCGCATCGGTCGCCCGGTCGTCCTCGAGCAGGTCGTCCAGCACGCCATCCCGGAGGTCTACTCCGAGGTCGTCCGCGACAACCAGGTCCGCGTCATCGGCCAGCCCGACATCGAGGTGACCCGCCTCGACGACAACGACACCCTGGCGTTCACCGCCGAGGTCGACGTCGCGCCGAAGATCGAGCTGCCGGCCCTCGACGACCTGAACGTCACCGTCGACGACGTCGAGGTCACCGACGAGGAGATCGACCAGCAGGTCTCGGTCATGCGCGAGCGCTTCGCCATGCTGACCGGCGTCGAGCGCGCCGCCCAGGACGGCGACTACGTCTCCATCGACCTCGAGGCCCGCGTCGGCGACGAGGTGCTCGAGGACGGCACCACCAGCGGCATGTCCTACGAGGTCGGCTCCGGCTCGCTCATGGAGGGCCTCGACGACGCCGTCCGCGGGCTGTCCGCCGACGAGTCGGCCACCTTCGAGACCCCGCTGCAGCAGGGCCCCCACGCCGGCGAGCAGGCGCAGGTCACCGTCACCGTCCGCTCGGTGAAGGCCAAGGAGCTGCCGGAGCTCGACGACGAGTTCGCCTCCACCGCCAGCGAGTTCGACACCCTCGAGGAGCTGCGCGACGACGTCCGCACCCGGCTGTCGCGGGTGAAGGTCATGCAGCAGGGCGCGCAGGCCCGCGACAAGCTGGTCGAGCACCTGCTCGAGGTCACCGAGGTCCCGATCCCCGAGGGCCTGGTCGACCGCGAGCTCGAGTTCCGCAACAACGCGCTGGCCACCGAGCTCAACGGCGCCGGCATGGACTGGGACACCTTCCTGTCCATGTCGGGCAGCGAGAGCCGCGAGGCCTACGACGCCGAGCAGCGGAAGAACATCGAGGAGGCGGTCCGCACCCAGTTCGTCCTCGACGCGATCGCCGACGCCCGTGAGATCACCGTCGACAACGACGACCTGTCGGCGCAGATCATGGCGCAGGCCTCGCGCAACCGGATGAGCCCGGAGCAGTACGCCCAGCAGCTGCAGCAGAGCGGCAACATCGCCGAGTTCGTCGCCGACGTGCGCCGCACCAAGGCGCTGGCCCAGCTGCTCGAGCAGACGACGATCACCGACGCCTCGGGCAACGTCGTCGACCTGGAGGCCGCCCGCCCGCAGACGGTGCGTGCCGCCGAGGCCGCCCCCGCGGCTGACGACACCGCCGGCGACGACACCGCCGCCGACGACACCGCCGCCGAGGAGGCCGACGAGGCCCCCGACGCCGAGGTCGCCGACGCGGCCGCCGTCGAGGCGACCGAGGGTGCCACCGAGGACAGCGGGGACGTCGCCAAGGGCTGACGGAGGACCCGTCCTCCTCACCCCGAGCGAGCTCGGGGTGAGCCTCGGCACGGGGCCACCCGGATGCCCACCACGGACGCCGTCCTCCCCCGCGCACGCGGGGGAGGGCGGCGTCCGTCGTCTTCCCGGGGGCGCGCTGCGCCGTCGGCGAACAGGCCCCCGCGCCGGGACTCCGGGCCCGGGGGTGCGCGTTAGGGTCGACGTGACTCGGGGCGGACGCCGGGGGTACGGCCCGCCAGGGCCGCCGGCCCCGCCTCCCGCCCACCGAGACCGACTCGATCCACCGCCAACGGAGGTCACACCACCCGTGAGCACCGACCCGAACCCGGCGTACAGCCCGCTGATGCGGGGTGCCGCCGGGGGGATGAACCTCAACGACTCGGTCTACGAGCGCCTGCTGCGCGAGCGCATCATCTTCCTGGGCACCCAGGTCGACGACGTCATCGCCAACCAGCTGGCCGCGCAGATGCTGCTGCTGTCCGCCGAGGACCCCAAGCAGGACATCCACCTGTACATCAACTCGCCGGGCGGCTCGGTCAGCGCCGGCATGGCCATCTACGACACGATGCAGTTCATCGACTGCGACGTCGCCACCTACGGCATGGGCCTGGCCGCCTCGATGGGCCAGTTCCTGCTGACCGCGGGCACCAAGGGCAAGCGCTACGCCCTGCCGCACGCGCGGATCATGATGCACCAGCCCTCGGCGGGCGTCGGTGGCACCGCCGCGGACATCGCCATCCAGGCCGACCTGTTCCGCCGCACCAAGCGCGAGCTCAACGAGCTGCAGGCGTTCCACACCGGCCAGTCCATCGAGCAGATCGAGCGGGACTCCGACCGCGACCGCTGGTTCACCGCGCAGGAGGCCCTCGAGTACGGCTTCGTCGACCACGTCGTCAGCCGCGCCGCGATGACCGACAGCGCCAACCCGGTCTCCGACAACTGAGCAGCGAGGACTGACAGACGATGAGCGACTTCCAGCTGCCCTCCAGCCGGTACGTGCTGCCCTCCTTCGTGGAGCGGACCAGCTACGGCATGAAGGAGAGCAACCCGTACAACAAGCTCTTCGAGGAGCGGATCATCTTCCTCGGGGTGCAGATCGACGACGCGTCGGCCAACGACGTGATGGCCCAGCTGATCACGCTGGAGTCGGCCGACCCCGACCGCGACATCACGATCTACATCAACTCGCCCGGTGGCTCGTTCACGTCGCTGATGGCCATCTACGACACGATGATGTTCGTCCGCCCGGACATCCAGACCGTGTGCATGGGCCAGGCCGCCTCGGCCGCCGCCGTCCTGCTCGCGGCCGGCACCCCGGGCAAGCGGCTGGCGCTGCCGTACTCCCGCGTGCTGATCCACCAGCCCTCCGGCGAGGCCGGCGGCCAGGTCTCGGACCTCGAGATCCACGCCGCCGAGATCGCGCGGGTGCGGGCCCAGATGGAGGAGATCCTGGCCCGCCACACCGGCCGCTCGGTGGAGCAGGTCCGCGCCGACATCGACCGCGACAAGATCCTGACGGCCCCCGAGGCCAAGGAGTACGGGATCGTCGACCAGGTCATCCAGAGCCGCAAGCTCAACGCGCTGCCGGTCTGATCGCCGTGATCGCCCGATCGGTACGGGTCGAGTCATCGCGTGTCGCGCACTCGACCCGTACCGTTCGAGGTGCAGTGCCGGGAGTGACGCGCGAGTCGGACGCCCCCGGCGCACCGGGGCGTCGAACCCCCGCGGCGTCGGCGGCGGCAGGTACCGTCGGCGAGCGTCCGATCCCCGGCCGGCAGCGCCGGGAGGTCACCCTCGCGGCACCCGCTCCCGCGGGGCCGAGCACGGGCAGCAAGCGACACACGATCCGCAGGTCCGCATCCCCGGGACCTGCAAACCCCCTGAGGTGGAGGTCAGCAGGTGGCACGAATCGGTGAGAGCGGTGACCTGCTCAAGTGCTCGTTCTGCGGGAAGAGCCAGAAGCAGGTCAAGAAGCTCATCGCGGGCCCCGGCGTCTACATCTGCGACGAGTGCATCGACCTCTGCAACGAGATCATCGAGGAGGAGCTGTCGGAGTCGTCGGACCTGAAGTTCGACGAGCTGCCGAAGCCCCGCGAGATCCACGACTTCCTCGAGCAGTACGTCATCGGCCAGGAGAAGGCCAAGCGCACCCTCGCCGTCGCCGTCTACAACCACTACAAGCGGGTGCAGGCCGGTGGTGAGCGCTCCCGGGACGACTCGGTCGAGCTCGCCAAGTCCAACATCCTGCTGATGGGCCCGACCGGGTGCGGCAAGACGCACCTGGCGCAGACGCTGGCCCGGATGCTCAACGTCCCGTTCGCGATCGCCGACGCCACGGCGCTGACCGAGGCCGGCTACGTCGGCGAGGACGTCGAGAACATCCTGCTCAAGCTGATCCAGGCCGCGGACTACGACGTCAAGCGCGCCGAGACCGGGATCATCTACATCGACGAGGTCGACAAGATCGCCCGCAAGAGCGAGAACCCGTCGATCACCCGCGACGTCTCCGGCGAGGGCGTGCAGCAGGCGCTGCTGAAGATCCTCGAGGGCACGACGGCGTCGGTGCCCCCGCAGGGCGGCCGCAAGCACCCGCACCAGGAGTTCATCCAGATCGACACGACGAACGTGCTGTTCATCGTGGGCGGTGCCTTCGCCGGCCTGGAGAAGGTCATCGAGCAGCGGGTCGGCAAGCAGGGCATCGGCTTCGGCGCGGAGATCCGCGGCAAGAAGGAGATCGAGGAGGCCAACGCCTTCGCCGAGGTCATGCCCGAGGACCTGCTGAAGTTCGGCATGATCCCCGAGTTCATCGGCCGGCTCCCGGTGATCACCAGCGTGCAGGCCCTCGACCGGGACGCGCTGATCCAGATCCTCACCGAGCCGAAGAACGCGCTGGTGCGCCAGTACCGGCGGCTGTTCGAGCTCGACGGCGTGGAGCTGGAGTTCACCGACGACGCCCTCGAGGCGATCGCCGACCAGGCCATCCTCCGCGGCACCGGCGCCCGCGGGCTCCGGGCGATCATGGAGGAGGTGCTGCAGTCGGTGATGTACGAGGTGCCCAGCCGCGAGGACGTCGCCTCCGTGGTGATCACCAAGGAGGTCGTGCTGGAGCACGTCAACCCGACGATCGTGCCGCGCAAGCCCACCCGCGAGCGCCGCGAGAAGAGCGCGTAGCACTGATACAGCTGAACGCCGGTGGCCCAGGATTCGCCGAGTCCTGGGCCACCGGCGTTCAGAGGTACGCCCGACGCCGCCTCAGCACGGCCTCGAGCTCGCGCCGGCAGCCGTCCGGGTCTGAGGTCAATCGCCGGTAGCTGAAGCGCTGCACGACCCAGCCGAGCGCCGCCAGGGCCGTGTCGCGGCGCAGGTCCCGCTCCCGCTGCTCGCGGCTGCCGTGGAAGGCGGCGCCGTCGAGCTCGACGGCCACCCGGAGCTCGGGCCAGGCGGCGTCGAGCAGGACGGCGCGGCCCCCGGGGAGCAGGACCCGGTGCTGCTGCACGAACGGCGGGATGCCCGGTGCGCGGAGGACGTGCAGGACGCCGAAGACCTCGAGCTCGCTCTGACAGCCGCCCGCGACGAGGCCGAGCAGGTCGGTCAGCTCCGCCCGGCCGGCGTGCACCCGCTGTCCGGCGGACTCCTCCCGCAGGTCCTCGACGTCGACCGCACGGGTGCGGACCGCCTCGATCACCGCCTGCCGGACCACCGGGACGTCGACGGCGGCCAGCGGGTTGCGGCGCGGGCTGGCCGCCCAGCTCCACGCGTCGACGAAGCTGCGCGCGGCACCGAGCACCGGCAGGCTGGAGACCCGGACGGGACGCATCGGCAGCGTCGTCCGGTGGGCGACGACGCCCGCGGGCCAGCGGTCGGCCGGCACGGTGACGTGCACCGGTCCGGTGGGTGCGGGAGCCAGGCCGTGCACGCCCAGGGCGGAGAGGTGGCTCAGCGGCCCGCGGGTCCACAGCGCCGCGGCGAGCGCCCGGACCGGCCACTCGTCCACCCGGTGCGCGATGGCGAGCACGCCGGGGTGCAGCAGGACGACGTCACCGCGGGTCAGCCACCGGCTGACGCTGCTAGAGCTCGTGGCGAGGGTGACCCGGTCGCGGCGGGCGGCGCCGTGGGGGAGGAGGGTGGCGAGTTCGTGCACGGGCCGGGAGCCTGGCCCAGACGGGTGCCCCGCCGCCGGTGCCCTGTGGACATCCCGACCTCTGAACGCCGGTGGCCCAGGACCGGCGCGGTCCTGGGCCCCCGGCGTACAGCGGTCCCGGAGGTCAGTCCGCGGGGGCGGCGAGGACGACGTCGACGGTCAGGGGGCCGTCGCCGGCGACGACGGTCAGCGAGGCGATCCGCCCGGCCGACACCAGGTCGTCCCGCGCGGCCTCCACCTGCGGCACCTGCGCCTCCGGCGCGGTCACCGTCGCGGACTCGACGTCGGCCCGCATCGACTGCTTGGCCTCCGACTTGGCCTTGCGCACCGCGGCCAGCGCCTCGGCGGCCACCTCGACGACCGCCGGGTCGCCGCCGCCGGGCAGCTCGTCGGCGGCCGGCCACGCCGCCCGGTGCACCGAGCCGGCCTGCCACCAGGACCAGACCTCCTCGGTGACGAACGGCAGCACCGGCGCGAACAGCCGCAGCTGCACCGACAGCGCGAGGGCCAGCGTGGCCTGGGCGGAGCGGGCGGCGTCGTCCGAGCCGTAGGCGCGGGACTTCACCAGCTCCACGTAGTCGTCGCAGAACGACCAGAAGAACGCCTCGGACACCTCGAGCGCCCGGGTGTAGTTGTAGGCCTCCATCGCCGCGGTCGCCTCGTCGACGACGTCGGCCAGCCGGCGCAGCAGCCCGAGGTCGATCGGCTCGGTGACCTGCCCGGCGGAGAGGTCGGCGGTGACGCCGAGGCCCAGCACGAACTTGCCGACGTTGAGGATCTTCATGGCCAGCCGGCGGCCGACCTTCATCTGCGCCTCGTCGAACGGCGAGTCCGCGCCCGGCCGGGCGCCGGCGGCGCGCCAGCGGACGGCGTCGGTGCCGTAGCGCTCGAGCACGTCGATCGGCGTGACGACGTTGCCCTTCGACTTCGACATCTTCTTGCGGTCGGGGTCGACGACGAACCCGGAGATGGTGGCGTGCGTCCACGGCACCGCGCCGAACTCGAAGTGCGAGCGGACGACGGTGGAGAACAGCCAGGTGCGGATGATGTCGTGCGCCTGGGGCCGCTGGTCCATCGGGAAGACGTGCGCGAACAGCTCCGGGTCGGTGTCCCAGCCCGAGGCCACCTGCGGCGACAGCGACGACGTCGCCCAGGTGTCCATGACGTCGGGGTCGGCCATGAAGCCGCCGGGGACGCCGCGCTGCGACTCGTCGAAGCCCGGCGGCACGTCCGAGGAGGGGTCGACCGGCAGCGACGCCTCGTCGGCCAGGATCGGCTCGTCGTAGACGGGGTCGCCGGAGGGGTCGAGCCGGTACCAGACCGGGAACGGGACGCCGAAGAACCGCTGCCGGCTGATCAGCCAGTCGCCGTTGAGGCCCTCGACCCAGTTCTCGTAGCGGTGCCGCATGTGCTCGGGCACCCACTGGATCTCCCGCCCGCGGGCGACGAGGGCGTCCCGGAGCGAGGCGTCCCGCCCGCCGTTGCGGATGTACCACTGCCGCGTGGTGACGATCTCCAGCGGCCGGTCGCCCTTCTCGAAGAACTTGACCGGGTGGGTGATCGCCTTCGGCTCGCCCTGCAGGTCGCCGGACTCGCGCAGCATCTCCACGATCCGCTGCTGGGCGCTGAACGGCGTCTTCCCGGCGAGCTCGGCGTAGACGCCGGCGGGGACGCCGTCCGGGGCGTCGGCGACGAAGCGGCCGTCCCAGCCGACCACCGCGCGGGTGGGCAGCTGCAGCTCGCGCCACCAGGTGACGTCGTTGAGGTCGCCGAAGGTGCAGATCATCGCGATGCCCGAGCCCTTGTCCGGCTCGGCCAGGCGGTGGGCGACCACCGGCACCTCGACGTCGAACAGCGGCGTGCGCACCGTCGTGCCGAACAGCTGCCGGTAGCGCTCGTCGTCGGGGTGGGCGACCAGCGCGACGCAGGCGGGCAGCAGCTCCGGCCGGGTGGTCTCGATGAGCACCGGGCCGTCGGCGGAGTGGAACGAGATCCGGTGGTAGGCGCCGGGGCGCTCGCGGTCCTCGAGCTCGGCCTGCGCCACGGCGGTGCGGAAGCTGACGTCCCAGAGGGTCGGCGCCTCCTGGGCGTAGGCCTCACCGCGGGCCAGGTTGTGCAGGAACATCCGCTGCGCGGTGGCCCGCGAGGTCTCCGAGATCGTCCGGTAGACGTTCGACCAGTCCACCGACAGCCCGACCCGGCGCCACAGCTGCTCGTAGGCGCGCTCGTCCTCCTCCGTCAGCTGCATGCACAGCTCGACGAAGTTGCGCCGGCTGATCGGCACCTGGTCCTTGCCCGGCTTGGCCGGCGGCTCGAAGCCCGGGTCGTAGGGGAGGGAGGGGTCGCAGCGGACGCCGTAGTAGTTCTGCACCCGCCGCTCGGTCGGCAGCCCGTTGTCGTCCCAGCCCATCGGGTAGAAGACGTGCTTGCCGCGCATGCGCTGGTAGCGGGCGACGATGTCGGTGTGGGTGTAGCTGAACACGTGCCCCACGTGCAGCGACCCGCTGGCGGTCGGCGGCGGGGTGTCGATCGAGTACACCTGCTCGCGCGGCGCGGCGAGGGCGGCGGCGCGGTCGAAGGCGTAGGTGTCCTGCTCGGCCCAGCGGGCGACCCAGGTGTCCTCGAGTCCGTCGAGGCTCGGCTTCTCGGGTACCCCGGCCCCGGCTCCCGGGGTGGTGCTGACCGGGGTGAGGGGATCGGCGACCATGCCCCCATCCTAGGAAGTGCGCGACTGGCATCCTGGGGAGGATGAGCAGCAGTCCCGAGGCCGAGCTGGCCCGCGTCGAGAAGGAGCTGCTGGCCCGCTGGCCGGAGACCCGGCTGGAGCCCTCGCTGGGCCGCATCGCCGCCCTGGTGGACCTGCTGGGCAGCCCGCACCGGGCCTACCCGGTCGTGCACGTCGCCGGCACCAACGGCAAGACGACGACGTCGCGGATGGTCGACGAGCTGCTGCGCGGCTTCGGCCTGCGCGTGGGCCGGTTCACCAGCCCGCACCTGCAGTCGGTGCGCGAGCGGATCGTGCTCGACGGCGAGCCGGTGAGCGCCGAGCGGTTCGTGGAGACGTACGACGACATCGCGCCCTACGTGCAGATGGTCGACGCCGCCGGCGAGCACCCGATGAGCTTCTTCGAGGTCGTGGTCGGCATGGCGTACGCGCTGTTCGCCGAGGCGCCGGTCGACGTCGCGGTCGTCGAGGTCGGCATGGGCGGCACGTGGGACGCCACGAACGTCGTCGACGCGCGGGTCGCCGTCGTCACGCCGGTGGCGCTGGACCACGCCGAGTACCTCGGTCCCGACGTCGCCACGATCGCCGGCGAGAAGGCCGGGATCATCAAGGCCGACGCGATCGCCGTCCTCGCCCACCAGCAGCCCGGGGCGCTGGACGCGCTGGTCCGCCGCGCGGTCGAGGTCGAGGCCGTGGTGGCGCGCGAGGGCACCGAGTTCGGCGTGCTGGACCGGCGGGTCGCCGTCGGCGGGCAGCAGCTGCGGCTGCAGGGCCTGGGCGGGGAGTACGACGACGTCTACCTGCCGCTGTTCGGCGCGCACCAGGCGCAGAACGCGGCCACCGCGCTGGCCGCGGTCGAGGCGTTCCTCGGCGCCGGCGCGGCCACCGGGACCGTCGACGTCGAGACGGTGCGCGCGGCCTTCGCCGCCGTCCGCTCGCCCGGCCGCCTCGAGCGGGTGCGCACCAGCCCGACGGTGCTGGTCGACGCCGCGCACAACCCCGCCGGGATGGCCGCGACCGTCGAGGCGATCCGGGAGTCCTTCGACTTCACCCGGCTGGTCGGGGTGGTCGGCGCGGTGCACGGCAAGGACGTCGAGGGCATGCTGCGCGAGCTGGAGACCGTCTGCGCGGAGCTGGTGGTGACGCAGAACAGCTCGCCGCGGGCGGTGCCGGCCGACGAGCTCGGCGCGCTCGCCGTCGACGTGTTCGGCGCCGACCGGGTGAGCGTCTCCCCGCGGCTGCCGGAGGCGCTCACCGAGGCGATCGAGCTGGCCGAGGCCGGTCCCGACGACGCCCTCGGCGGCTCCGGCGTGCTGGTCACCGGCAGCGTGGTCACCGCCGGCGAGGCCCGCACGGTCCTGGGCGGCCGGCCGTGACGGCGCCCGACCCGGTCCGGGCCGCGAGGGCGCTGCGGGGGGCGGCCGCCGCCGTGCTGCTGCTCGAGGGCATCGCGGTGCTGTTCGTCCCGCGGGCGATCGCGCAGACCGAGGCGGGCCTCGGCGCCACCCGGCTGACGGTCCTGCTGGTGCTCGCCGTCGTCCTCGTGCTGGCCAGCGGCGTCCAGCGGCGGCCGCGCGGCCTGGAGATCGGCACCGCGCTGCAGGTCCCGCTGCTGCTCACCGGGCTCATCGACTCGTCGATGTGGTTCGTCGGCGGCGTGTTCCTGCTGATCTGGCTGTACCTGCTGCAGATCCGCAAGGAGCTGCTCGGCGCGCCGTTCCGCGAGCCGGCCGCTCCCTCCGGGGACGACGCGCCGCCCGCCTGATCAGGCCGCGTCGGCCTCGCCCGCCAGGCGGCGGCGCAGGCCGGCGACGTCGGCGCCGGCGCGGGCCAGCGCCGCGGACACCGCGGGGTCGCCGACCTCGAGCACCCCGGCGAGCAGGTGCCGGCCGTCGATGACCCGGTCGCCGCGCGCGATCGCCGCGCGCAGCGCCTCCTTGAGCGCCTCCCTGCTGCCGGAGGCGAAGCGCAGGTGCCCCCTCCGGCGGCCGGGGGACCCGCGGTCCAGCGCGCCGGGGCCGAACGCCGCCTCGGCGGCCGCCCGCACCCGGTCCAGGTCGATGCCGAGCGCGGCCAGCGCCTCCGCATCGAGCGCACCGCCCCCGGAGGAGGGCAGGCCCGCGCGGAGGTCGGTCACGTGCACGCCCGCGGCGGCCAGCAGCGGGCCGGCGGCGCCGGGCGCGGCGGCGAGGGCGACCAGCAGGTGCACCGGGTCGACGCCGTCCGACCCGGCGGAGCGGGCCTCCTCCTGCGCCAGGACCACGACCGTGCGTGCCTCGGCGGCGAACCGTTCGAACACCTCAGGACTCCCTCCACGTCGCCCCGGACGACCGGGCGTGCTTCTTGTGCACCGCCTGCCGCGTGACGCTGAGCGCGTCGGCGACCTGCTGCCACGACCAGCCCCGCCGGCGGGCGGCGGCGACCTGCAACCCCTCGAGCCGGTCGGCCAGGTCCCGCAGGGCGCGGACCCCGCGCAGGCCGACGGCGGGGTCGTCGCTGGTGGCGGCGGTGAGCGTCTCGTCCGCGGTCCGGCTGGTCACGGTGTCAACTGTGGTTGACAGCTTCGGGGATGTCAACCCCGGTTGACGGACGGCGACCCGTAGGCTGCCGTCCCGTGACTGATCGCACCCTGGTCCTCGTCAAGCCCGACGGCGTCGCCCGCGGCCTGGTCGGAGAGGTCGTCTCGCGGCTGGAGGCCAAGGGCCTGCGCCTGGTCGCCGCCGAGCTGCGCACCCTGACCCGTGAGGTCGCCGAGGAGCACTACGGCGAACACCGCGAGAAGCCGTTCTTCGGCTCGCTCGTCGAGTTCATCACCGGCGGCCCGCTGCTCGCCCTCGTCGTCGAGGGGCCGCGCGCGGTCGAGGCGTTCCGCGCGCTGGCCGGCGCCACGGACCCGGTCAAGGCCGCCCCCGGCACCATCCGCGGCGACTTCGCCCTCGAGGTGCAGTCGAACATCGTGCACGGCTCGGACTCCGCCGAGTCCGCCGCCCGCGAGATCGGCCTGTTCTTCCCGGACCTCGCGGCGTAGTCGGTTCGACCCGGCCCCCGGGGCCGGGGTCAGCATGGGGGACATGGTGGAGTCGCTGGTCCGGGCCCGGGGCCTGGTGAAGCGCTTCGGCGAGCACACCGCCGTCGACGGCATCGACGTCGACATCGCGCCCGGGGAGGCCTTCGGCTTCCTCGGGCCCAACGGCGCCGGCAAGAGCACGACCATGCGCATGGTCGGGGCGGTGTCGCCGCCGACGGCGGGGGAGCTGCGGATCCTCGGCATGGACCCCGCCGTCGATGGCCCGGCGATCCGCGCCCGCCTCGGTGTCGTCCCGCAGACCGACAACCTCGACCTCGAGCTCACCGTCGAGGAGAACCTGCTGGTCTACGGCCGGTACTTCGGGCTGCCGCGGGCCGTCGTGCGGGAGCGCACGGCGGAGCTGCTGGACTTCGTGCAGCTCACCGACCGGGCGCGGGACCGGGTCGAGCCGCTGTCGGGCGGGATGAAGCGGCGGGTCACCATCGCCCGCGCGCTGGTCAACGACCCCGACGTCGTGCTGCTCGACGAGCCCACCACCGGGCTGGACCCGCAGGCCCGGCACGTGCTCTGGGAGCGGCTGTACCGGCTCAAGCAGAGCGGGGTCACCCTCGTCCTCACCACCCACTACATGGACGAGGCCGAGCAGCTGTGCGACCGGCTGGTGGTCATGGACCGCGGCCGGATCGCCGCCGAGGGCTCCCCGGCGCAGCTGATCGCCGCCTGGTCCACCCGCGAGGTGTGCGAGCTGCGCTTCCCGCTGACCGAGGGCGGCGGCGGGCCGGCCGCGCACGCCGACGCGCTGGCGCCGCTGGTCTCCCGCGGCGCCGTCGAGCGGGTCGAGGTGCTGCCCGACCGGCTGCTGCTCTACACCCCCGACGGCGACGCCGCGCTGAGCGAGGTGCTCGCGCTCGGACTGCGTCCGCTGTCGTCGCTGGTCCGGCGCAGCTCGCTGGAGGACGTCTTCCTGCGGCTGACCGGCCGGACGCTGGTCGACTGACGTGGTCCCGTCCCCGGCCGCCCGCTCCTTCCTGGCCCAGCGGCTGACCGCGCACCGGCACTTCTGGCGCAGCAGCGCGATCGGCAGCGTGCTGGAGCCGGTGCTGTTCCTCGCCGCGATGGGCCTGACGCTCGGCACCCTCGTCGACCGCGGGCCCGGCGTCCCGGGCGGGGTGGGCTACCTGGCCTTCCTCGCCCCGGGCCTGCTGGTGGCCGCGGCGATGCAGACGGCGACGGGCGAGTCGACCTACCCGGTGCTCGGGGCGCTCAAGTGGGACCGGCTCTACGAGGCGGTGCTCGCCACCCCCGCCCGCCCGGCCGACGTCCTCACCGGCCACCTGCTCTACGTCGCCTTCCGCGTCGCGACGTCGGCCGCGGCGTTCCTCGTCGTCCTCGTGCTGTTCGGCGCCGCGGAGAGCCCGCTGGTGGTGCTCGCGCTGCCGGTCGCGCTGCTCACCGGCCTGGCCTTCGCCGCGCCGGTGACGGCCATGGCCGCCCGGCTGGAGGAGGACGCCGCCTTCGCCGCGCTGCAGCGGTTCCTCATCGTGCCGATGTTCCTGTTCAGCGGGACGTTCTTCCCGGTGACGCAGCTGCCGGCGGCGCTGGAGTGGTTCGCCTACGCCACCCCGCTGTGGCACGGCGTCGCGCTGGCCCGCGACCTCGCCCTCGGGACGGCGGGGGCGGGGTCCGCGCTGCTGCACGTCGGCTACCTGGCGCTGTGGGTCGCCGCCGGCACGTGGCTGGCCGCCCGGGCGCTGCAGCGGCGGCTGGTGCGGTGACCGGCGTCCCCGCGCCGGTGCGCCCGGCGTCGCTGCTGCTGCGGATCGTGCCGCTGTACCCGCTGTCCGCGCGGCGGGCCGGGCAGCTGGTGTACCGGAACCTGCTGGTGGCCCGGCGCAGCTGGCTGGTGTTCGTCTCCGGGTTCGCCGAGCCGTTCTTCTACCTGTTCTCGATCGGCGTCGGCATCGGCGGGCTGGTCGGCGACGTCGTCACCGACACCGGCACCGCGCTGACCTACCAGGAGTTCGTCGCCCCGGCGCTGCTCGCGTCGGCCGCGATGAACGGCGCGGTCTACGACGCCGTCTTCAACCTGTTCTTCAAGCTGCGCTACGCCAAGCTCTACGACGCCGTCCTCGCCACGCCGGTCTCGGCCGCCGACGCCGCGGTGGGGGAGACGGTGTGGGCGCTGCTGCGCGGGGCCGTCTACTCCGCGGCGTTCCTGCTGGTCATGCTCGTGATGGGGCTGGTCGGCTCGTGGTGGGCGCTGCTCGCCCTGCCCGCGGCGGTGCTCATCGGCTTCGCCTTCGCCGCCGTCGGGCTGGCCGCGAGCACCTTCCTCCGCGGCTGGCAGGACTTCGAGTTCGTGCAGGTGGTGATCCTGCCGCTGTTCCTGTTCTCCACGACCTTCTACCCGCTGTCGACCTACCCGCGGCCGCTGCAGGTCGTCGTCGAGTGCACGCCGCTCTACCACGGCATCGAGCTGGTCCGCGGGCTGGTGACCGGCGACGTGCGGTGGGGGCTGCTGGTCTCGGTCGCCTACCTCGCGGTGCTGGGCGTGGCGGGCCTCGCGGTGGGCGCCCGCCGGCTGGCGGGCCTGCTGCTGCGCTGAGGTTCAGGCCACCCCGAGCAGCGGACGGCCGGCGCGGACCAGCCGCTCGACGGTGTCGGCCGGCACCGGGGAGCCGAACAGGTGGCCCTGCGCGGCGTCGCAGCCCAGCGACCGGAGTGCCGCCAGCTGGGCGGGCTGCTCGACCCCCTCGGCCACCACCTGCAGGCCCAGGCTGTTGCCGAGCGCGATGACGGCGTCGGCGACCGAGCCGGCGGCGGCGCCGGCGGCCAGCGGCGCCACCGACGAGGGGTCGATCTTCAGCCGGTCCAGCGGCAGGTCCTGCAGCCGGGACAGCGACGACGCGCCGGTCCCGAAGTCGTCGATGGCCACGTGCACGCCCAGCGCCCGCACCTCGCGGATCCCGGCCGCGGCGTCGGGGCCGGCGGCGACGGCCTCGGGGACCTCGATCTCCAGCCGGCCGGGGTCCACGCCCGCGTCCCGGGCGGCCGCGGCGATGCTGACGGCGAGGTCGCCGGTGGCCAGCCGGCGCGGGGAGACGTTGACCGCCACCCGCAGCGGGGGCAGGCCGGCGTCGTCCCACGCGCGCAGCTGGGCGCAGGCCCGGCCGATCACCCAGTCGTCGATCGCGTCGATGACGCCGCTGGCCTCGGCGACCGGGATGAAGCCGGCCGGCTCCACCAGCCCGCGGGTGCGCGACTGCCAGCGGGCCAGCGCCTCCACGCCGGTGACCGCGCCGCTGCGCAGGTCCACCTGCGGCTGGTAGAGCACCCGCAGCTCGCCGGAGTCGACGGCGGCGCGCAGGTCGCGGACCAGCTCGTCCTGCGCGGCGACCTCCTCGCGCATGCCGCGCTCGAACACCCGCACCCGGTCCTTGCCGCCGGACTTGGCCACGTACATCGCGAGGTCGGCGTCGCGGAGCAGGTCGTCCATGCCGCGCCGGTCGCCGGCGTCGGTGAGCGTGACCCCGACGCTGCCGCCCACGGTGAACCGCTCGTCGCCCCAGGCCACGGGCTCGCGCAGCGCTCGCAGCAGCCGATCGGCCACGGCCAGGACGTCGCAGCGGCCCTCGACGTCCTCCATGAGCACGACGAACTCGTCGCCGCCGAGGCGGGCGACGGTGTCGGCCGGCCGCACGTGCGACTCGAGCCGCCGGGCGACGGCGGTCAGGACGGCGTCGCCCGCCTCGTGCCCGCAGTCGTCGTTGACCGCCTTGAAGTCGTCGAGGTCGAGCAGCAGGACCGCGTGCCGGCGGACGCGGCGGTCGGCGAGGGCGTGCTCGAGCCGGTCCTGCAGGAGCGCCCGGTTCGCCAGGCCCGTGAGCGGGTCGTGCAGCGCCATCCGGGCCAGCTCGCCGGCCTGCTGCTCGAGCTGGCGGGCGGCGGCGCGGGCCTCGGCCTCCTCGCGCTTGCGGCCGGTGATGTCCCGGGTGATCCCGGCCACGCCGGTCGGGGTGCCGTCCTCGTCGCGGATGAGGGAGGAGGTGACCAGGGCGTCGAAGACCGAGCCGTCCGCCCGGCGGTGCCGCCGCTCGTGACTGCCGGGCGGCAGCCGGGTCAGGTCCGCGGGCAGCGGGGCGCCGGCGGACAGCATCGACACGTGCCGACCGAGGGCCTCCGCGGCGGTCCAGCCGTAGAGCCGCTCCGCGCCCGGGTTCCAGCTGGTGATCCGGCCGTCGGGGGTCGTCGTGACGACGGCGTCGTCGGTGGTCTGGACGACGGCCGCCAGCCGGGCCAGCTCGTCGCGCTGGGCGCGCAGCTCGGCGGTGCGCTCGGCGACCAGCTGCTCGACGCGCTCGCGCCGGTCGTCGAAGCGCCGCCAGGCCGCCAGGCACGCCCAGCTCTCCAGCAGCACGAACGCCGCGTGCAGGGCGGCCATCGGCAGCGCCGGGACGGAGTGCGCGAACACCGCGTGCGGCCACAGCGTGCCCAGCACCAGGTGGTGGAGGGCCACGAAGCCGACCGCGAGCAGGAACGGCGCCCGCGCGGCGTAGAGAGCGGCGAGCGGGAGCAGGGCGAAGAACAGGAAGTGCGCCTCGGTGGCGCCGTCGGACAGCCACACGCCCAGGGCGGCGGCGGTCATCAGCCCGATGGCGGCGGCCGCGGCGCGGGTGTTGCGGCCCAGCCCCGGGGCCCAGGCCAGCGCGGTCAGCAGCGCCAGGGGTGCGGCGTGCAGCACCGCGGGGACGACGCCGCTCCCGCGGACCAGCGCGTAGACCGGGACCGCGGCGACCAGCACCAGCAGCGTCCGGAGGACGAGGAGGTGGTGGGCGGCCCACTGCTCCGCCGGCATCGCCCGGCCCCGGGGCAGCGGGGACATCGCCCGGCCGCGGGGCAGCGGGGACACAGCCCGGCCCCGGGGCAGCGGGTGCGGGAGCCGGCCGGAGGGTCGGGTCGGGGAGACGCCGTCGGCGTCGCGCAGTGCACCGGTGCTCCCGGCCGGCGGGACCATGCTCCTCCTCGGAGGCCGTCCTGCTGGTCACCGACAGTTTAGTCGCGATCACGGTGAGCCGCCGGTCGAGAACCGGGCCGGGGACGGCGGGGGAGCCGTCTACCCTGGACGGGTCATGAGCGGAGAGAGCCTGTACCCCCGTCTCGAGCCCCTGCTGGCCCAGGTGCAGAAGCCCATCCAGTACGTGGGCGGTGAGCTGAACGCGCAGGTCAAGGCCTGGGACGACGTCGCCGTGCGCTGGGCGCTGATGTACCCGGACGCCTACGAGGTGGGGCTGCCCAACCAGGGCCTCATGATCCTGTACGAGGTGCTCAACGAGCGCTCCGACGCCCTCGCCGAGCGCACCTACGCCGTCTGGCCCGACCTCGCCGCGCTCATGCGCGAGCACGGCGTCGGCCAGTTCACCGTCGACGCCCACCGCCCGGTGCGCGACTTCGACGTCCTCGGCGTCAGCTTCGCCACCGAGCTGGGCTACACGAACCTGCTCGAGGCCCTCGACCTCGCCGGGATCCCGCTGCACGCGGCCGACCGCGACGAGACGCACCCGGTCGTCGTGGCCGGCGGGCACGCGGCGTTCAACCCGGAGCCGATCGCCGACTTCGTCGACTGCGCCGTCCTCGGTGACGGCGAGCAGGTCGTCGGGGACGTCACCGACGTCGTCAAGGCGTGGAAGAAGCAGGGCCGCCCCGGCGGCCGCGAGGAGCTGCTGGCCCGGCTGGCCCGCGTCGACGGCGTGTACGTGCCGCGCTTCTACGCCGTCTCCTACGGTCCCGACGGCGCGATCGCCGCGGTGACCCGCACCCGCGACGACGTCCCGGCCCGGGTCGGCAAGCGCACCGTCATGGACCTCGACGAGTGGCCCTACCCGAAGACGCCGCTGGTGCCGCTGGCCGAGAGCGTGCACGAGCGGATGAGCGTCGAGATCTTCCGCGGCTGCACCCGCGGCTGCCGGTTCTGCCAGGCCGGGATGATCACCCGCCCGGTGCGCGAGCGGACGATCACCGGTATCGGCTCGATGGTCGACCAGGGCCTGCGCGCGACCGGCTACGAGGAGGTCGGGCTGCTGTCGCTGTCCAGCGCCGACCACTCCGAGATCGGCCAGGTCGCCAAGGAGCTCGCCGACCGCTACGAGGGCACCAACACCGGGCTGTCGCTGCCGAGCACCCGCGTCGACGCCTTCAACGTCACCCTCGCCAACGAGCTGTCCCGCAACGGGCGCCGCTCGGGTCTGACCTTCGCGCCCGAGGGCGGCAGCGAGCGGATCCGCCGGGTGATCAACAAGACCGTGTCCAAGGAGGACCTGGTCGCCACGGTCACCACCGCCTACGCCAACGGCTGGCAGCAGGTGAAGCTCTACTTCATGTGCGGGCTCCCCACGGAGACCGACGAGGACGTCCTGGAGATCGCCGAGCTGGCCGTGGAGGTGATCCGGGCGGGCCGCGAGGCCAGCGGCCGCAAGGACATCCGCTGCACCGTGTCCATCGGCGGGTTCGTGCCCAAGCCGCACACGCCGTTCCAGTGGGCCGGGCAGGCGAGCGCGGAGACCATCGACCACCGCCTGAGGGTCCTGCGGCAGGCGATCAACGCCGACCGCCGGATCGGTCGCTCCATCGGCCTGCGCTACCACGACGGCAAGCCCGGCGTCATCGAGGGCCTGCTGTCCCGCGGCGACCGCCGGGTGGGCCGGGTCGTCGAGCGGGTGTGGCGCGAGGGCGGCCGGTTCGACGGCTGGAGCGAGCACTTCTCCTACGAGCGCTGGACCGCCGCGGCCGCCGCGGAGCTCACCCCGCTCGGCGTGGACCTCGACTGGTTCACCACCCGCGAGCGCACCCAGGACGAGGTCCTGCCCTGGGACCACCTGGACTCCGGGCTGGACAAGGAGTGGCTCTGGGACGACTGGCAGGACGCGCTGTCGGAGGAGGAGGTCGCCGACTGCCGGTGGACCCCCTGCTACGACTGCGGCGTCTGCCCGACCAACGGCACCGAGATCCAGATCGGCCCCACCGGGCGCAGCCTGCTCCCGCTCACCGTCGTCGGCCGCTGACCGTGGCCCGCACCCCGGAGGGCCCGCCCCCGCCGCCGACCGTCCAGCGCCTGCGGCTGCGCTACGCCAAGCGCGGCCCGCTGCGCTTCGCCTCCCACCGCGACCTCGCCCGCGCGCTGGAGCGGGCGCTGCGCCGCGCGCGGGTGCCGATGGCCTACTCCGCCGGCTTCACCCCGCACCCGAAGATCAGCTACGTGGGCGCGGCGCCGACCGGGGCGGCCAGCGAGGCGGAGTACCTGGAGATCGGCCTGGCCGAGCGGCGCGATCCCGAGGAGGTCCGGGCCGCGCTGGACGCGTCGCTGCCCCCGGGCATCGACGTCCTCGAGTGCGTGGAGGCCGCCGAGGGCGGCGGCTCGCTGGCCGACCGGATCGACGCCGCGCGGTGGCGGATCGAGCTGTCCGGCGTCGAGCCCGCGACCCTCGCCGCGGCGGTCGACGCCTTCCTGGCCCGGGAGGAGGTGCTGGTCGCCAAGCGCACCAAGAACGGCCTCCGCGACGTCGATGCGCGCGGCCCCGTCGCGTCCGCGTCCGCGGGCGGGGAGGCAGGATGTGCCATACTGCACGTGGTCGTCCGGCAGGTGACGCCCGCCGTTCGACCCGACGACGTGGTGGCCGCTCTCGCCGCCGTCGCCGACCTGCGCCCGCCGTCGCCCCCCCGGGCCGTGCGTGAGGCGCAGGGCCGGCTCGACGGCAGCGGGACCGTGGCCGATCCGCTCGGTCCCGACCGAGCGGCGCGCACCCGCTGCCAGGGGGAGCACGCCGCCGTCTGACCGGGCGACCCGGGAGCCACCGCGACGTCGAGCGACACGGCTGCCAGACGTGCCGCCCAGGACCGGCACCACCCGAGACCATCGGCACCACCGCTCCACCAGCAGTCCGGCCCCGGCCGCGGCGACCGCCGCGCGGGACCGACCACAGACTTCGCGAGCCGGGCTCGCCGCCGCACCCCGTGCGGCCGCCCGGCCCGCCCAACCCGTGCTCCTGCGCGGCCGCCCGTCCCCGGTGGGGACCGGCGCCCGGGAGCACCACACAGGAGGCGAGCCCTCGTGGCCGACCAGGACAGCGACACCCCGACCACCGACACCCCGACCACCGACGCCGGCAGCGCGCCCGCCCTCCCGCCCGGCGACGCGCCGGTCGCGGAGGTCCTGAGCGGCGAGGCGGCGACCGGGGAGACCCCGGCCGAGGAGCCGGCGGGGACCGCCGCGGCCGAGCCGCCGGCGGAGGCCGACTCCGACTCCCACCCCGACCCGGAGCCCCCGCCCGCCCCGGAGCCCGAGGAGGAGCCGGAGGACGAGCCGGACCGGTCGCCGTTCGGCGCCCAGTTCAGCTCACCGGAGCCGACCGCGGTCATCGCCCGGCCCCGCCGCCGCGCCACCCGCCCGGCGGCCGCCCCCGAGCCCGCCGCCTGGACGCCGCCCCCGCCGGTCGCCGCCCCGGTGGCGCCGGCCTTCGTGAGCTTCGTGGCCCCCGAGGCGGAGGTGACGCCGGCGCCGCGCCGGCGCAGCCGCCGGCCGCTGCCCGAGTCGCCCGACGTCGAGGACGTCGCGGCGCCGGCGGAGGACGACGCGGAGCCCCCGGCGCCGCGCTCGCGCCGCAGCCGGTCGCGCCGCCGCGGCGGGGCCGCCGAGGAGCAGCCCGCCGACGAGCGGGCCGTCGTCGGGACCGCCGAGGACGCCGACGAGGCCGACCGCGACGACGCCGACCGCGACGACGCCGACCGCGACGAGACCGACCGCGACGAGGCCGACCGCGACGAGACCGCCGGCGGCAGCCGGCGCCGCCGCCGGGGCCGCCGCGGCCGCGGCCGCGGCCGCAACGGGGACGACGCCGCGGACACCGACGCCGACGAGGACACCGCCGAGCGCGCCTCCGACGACGAGGACGCCGAGGACGAGGACCCCGACGCGGAGGCCGGCGAGGACGCCGAGGGCGACGACGGCGAGGGCGCCGAGGGCACGTCGACCACGCGGCGCCGCCGCCGGCGCCGCCGCCGCGGCGGGGACGGCGAGGCAGCCGCGGCCGAGGACGACGACGACCGCCCCGAGCGCGCCGGCCGCAACGGCCGCAGCACCAGCGACGACGACGTCCGCGGCGTCACCGGTTCCACCCGGCTGGAGGCCAAGCGCCAGCGCCGCCGCGAGGGCCGGGACAGCGGCCGCCGCCGCGCGCCGATCCTCACCGAGGCCGAGTTCCTCGCCCGCCGCGAGGCGGTGGAGCGCCGGATGGTGATCCGCCAGCGCGGCGAGCGCACCCAGATCGCCGTCCTCGAGGACGGCGTGCTGGTCGAGCACTACGTCACCCAGGCCCAGGCGACGTCGTTCGCCGGGAACGTCTACCTCGGCCGGGTGCAGAACGTGCTGCCCAGCATGGAGGCGGCGTTCGTGGACATCGGCAAGGGCCGCAACGCCGTCCTGTACGCCGGCGAGGTCAACTGGGACGTCGCCGGGCTCAGCGGCAAGCAGCGCTCGATCGAGCAGGCGCTCAAGTCCGGCGACAAGGTGCTGGTGCAGGTCACCAAGGACCCGATCGGCCACAAGGGCGCCCGGCTGACCCAGCAGGTCAACCTGCCCGGCCGGTTCCTGGTCTACGTGCCCGGCGGGTCGATGACCGGCATCAGCCGCAAGCTGCCCGACACCGAGCGGCAGCGGCTCAAGGACATCCTGAAGAAGATCGTCCCCGACGACGCCGGCGTGATCATCCGCACCGCCGCGGAGGGCGCCTCGGAGGAGGAGCTCACCCGCGACGTCGCCCGGCTGCAGGCGCAGTGGGAGGTCATCCGGCAGAAGTCGGAGTCGTCGAACAACGCCCCGGCGCTGCTCTACGGCGAGCCCGACCTCGCCATCCGGGTCATCCGCGACGTCTTCAACGAGGACTTCAGCGAGCTCGTCGTCCAGGGCGACGACGCGTGGGACACCGTCGAGGCCTACGTCGCGCACGTCTCCCCGGAGCTCACCGGGCGGCTGACCCGGCACACCGGCGAGGGCGACGTCTTCCGCGACCTGCGCATCGACGAGCAGCTGGCCAAGGCACTGGACCGCAAGGTCTGGCTGCCCTCGGGCGGCTCCCTGGTCATCGACCGCACCGAGGCGATGACGGTCATCGACGTCAACACCGGCAAGTTCACCGGGTCCGGCGGCAACCTCGAGCAGACCGTCACGCGCAACAACATGGAGGCGGCCGAGGAGATCGTCCGCCAGCTCCGGCTGCGCGACGTCGGCGGCATCATCGTCATCGACTTCATCGACATGGTGCTCGAGAGCAACCGCGACCTGGTGCTGCGGCGGCTGACCGAGTGCCTGGGCCGCGACCGCACCAAGCACCAGGTCGCCGAGGTGACGTCGCTGGGCCTGGTGCAGATGACCCGCAAGCGGGTGGGCCAGGGCCTGCTCGAGGTGTTCTCCGAGCCGTGCGAGCACTGCCGCGGCCGCGGCGTCATCGTGCACACCGACCCGGTCGACGACCGCCGCCGCGGCGGCAACGGCTCGGGCGGGCACGGCCCGGGCTCCGGCAACGGCGGCCGGCGCGACCAGGGGGGCCGCAAGGACGCCGAGCGCGGCGAGCGCAAGGACACCGAGCGCAAGGACACCGAGCGCAAGGACACCGACCGCAAGGACGCCGACCGGACCGAGGCCGAGGTCGCCGCGCCCGGGACCGGGCCCGACGCCGCCGAGAACGGCGAGGGCCAGCGGTCCGGCGGCGGGCGGCGCAACCGGGGACGGCGCAACCGCGGCCAGTCCGGTGAGGAGCGCGCCGCCGAGGACGCCGCGGTGCTCGCCGCAGCCTCCGGCGAGGAGCCCGCCGACGCCGGGACGTCCGAGGAGGCCGTCGCGGAGCAGGCCGTCGCCGGTCCGGCCGCGGCCGCCGACGAGGCCCCCGAGGTCGAGGTCACGGCCGCGGTCGGCGCCGAGGTGCCGGGCGCCGAGGTGACCGAGCCGGAGGAGGCGCCGCAGCCCGGGCCGGCTCGGCCCCTGACCGCGGAGCCCGAGGTCGCGGAGCCGGAGGACGCGGGGGAGGCCCCGCAGGCCGACCCCGGCCTGCTGGTCACCGACGCCCCCGTCCCGGTGGACGCCGCCTCCGCGGAGCCGCAGGGCCCGGGCGAGGAGGAGGCGGTCCCCGCGGGCGCCGGCCCCGACGACCCGGCCCCGGCGGCGGACCCGCAGGCCCCCGGCGGCCAGGTCCCGGCCGAGGGGGTCCTGGCCGAGGAGGCCCCGGCCGAGGAGACCCCGGCCGCCGAGGCGCAGCCGCCGGTGGCCGACGACGGCACCGGTGCCGCGGTGGGCGGGGCGCGCCCGCGCCGCCGCCGGGCCGCCAGCCGCCCGGCCGGGCCGCCGGCCAGCTAGACCCTCCGGGCAGCCGGGGCCGCGTTCGACCCGGTCCCGGCTGCTCGGGTACGCTGGTCGGGTTGCACCGCCCCGGACCGGGTCTCCCGGTCCCGCGCAGGCGGAGCGGCCCGTCCAGCACCCGGCGCCCGCGCCGGGGTGCGCGTAGGACGCAGCGCGGGGACAGACAGCAGCGATCGAGGAGTTCAGTGGTGTACGCAGTCGTGAAGGCCGGGGGCCGGCAGCACAAGGTGGCCGTGGGCGACCGGTTCACGGTCAACCGTCTCGCGGGTGAGGCGGGCGACACCGTCACCCTCCCGGCCCTGCTCCTGGTCGACGGCGAGACCGTCACCAGTGACGCGCAGGCGCTGGCCGGCGTGACCGTGACCGGCGAGATCGTCGGCCACGGCAAGGGCCCGAAGATCCGCATCCACAAGTTCAAGAACAAGACGGGCTACCACAAGCGTCAGGGCCACCGTCAGCCGCTGACCGACGTGGTCGTCCGCGACATCACGAAGGGCTGACGACGACATGGCACACAAGAAGGGCGCCTCGTCCTCCCGCAACGGCCGCGACTCGAACGCCCAGCGCCTCGGCGTCAAGCGCTTCGGCGGCCAGGTCGTCAAGGCCGGCGAGATCATCGTGCGCCAGCGCGGCACCCACTTCCACCCGGGCCTGGGCGTCGGCCGCGGCGGCGACGACACGCTGTTCGCGCTGACCCCCGGTGCGGTCACCTTCGGCACCAGCCGGGGCCGCAAGACCGTCTCGATCACCACGGTCGAGGCCTGAGGAAGGACCCCACCGCCCCCACCCCTCGCTCCGCTCGGGGCGGGGCCCTGCGGGGGGGCCGACCGTGAGGTCACCACGGACAGCACGAGGACGAGCGCACGGGCTTCGGGCCCGTGCGCTCGTCGTCGTTGAGCGAGCAGTGAGCAGGTAGAGCAGACATGGCCGCGTTCGTCGACCGCGTCGTCGTGCACGTCGCCGCGGGCAACGGCGGTCACGGCGTCTCGTCCGTGCACCGCGAGAAGTACAAGCCCCTCGGCGGCCCCGACGGCGGCAACGGAGGGGACGGCGGCGACGTCGTCCTCGAGGTGGACCCCTCGGTCCACACGCTCCTCGACTTCCACCACCGCCCGCACCAGCGGGCGGGCAACGGCCGGCCCGGCGCCGGCAGCCACCGGCACGGCGCCCGCGGCGAGGACCGCGTGCTGCGCGTCCCGGAGGGCACGGTCGTCAGCGTCGGCGGCGAGGTGGTCGCCGACCTGATGGGTGCCGGCACCCGCGTCGTGCTCGCCCATGGCGGCAAGGGCGGGCTGGGCAACGCCGCGCTGGCCAACCCCCGGCGCAAGGCCCCGGGCTTCGCGCTGCTCGGGGAGCCGGGGGAGGGCTTCGACGCCGTCCTCGAGCTCAAGAGCGTCGCCGACGTCGGCCTGGTCGGGTTCCCCTCGGCGGGCAAGTCCTCGCTGATCGCGGCGATGTCCGCGGCCCGGCCCAAGATCGCCGACTACCCGTTCACCACGCTGGTGCCCAACCTCGGCGTCGTCCGCGCCGGCGACACCGTGTTCACGATGGCCGACGTGCCCGGGCTGATCCCGGGCGCGGCCACCGGCAAGGGCCTGGGCCTGCAGTTCCTCCGCCACGTCGAGCGCTGCGCGGTGCTCGTGCACGTGGTCGACACGGCGACGCTCGAGCCCGGCCGGGACCCGGAGAGCGACATCGAGGCGCTGGAGCGCGAGCTCGCCCTGTACTCCGAGGGCGCGGCCGGCGGCGACGAGCTGGACCTGGTGGGCCGGTTGCGCTTCGCCGTCCTCAACAAGATCGACGTGCCGGACGGCCGCGAGCTGGTCGACCTCGTCCGCCCGGCGCTGGAGGAGCGCGGGCTGCGGGTGTTCGCGGTCAGCGCCGCGACGGGGGAGGGGCTGCCCGAGCTCGGCTACGCGCTGGCCGCCGCCGTCGAGGAGCACCGCGCCGCGCTGCCGGCGCCCGAGCCCGCCCGCGTCACGCTCACCCCGCGCGCCGTCGACGACTCCGGGTTCACCGTCGCCTTCGACGCCGAGGACGAGGCCTACGTCGTCCGCGGCGTGAAGCCCGAGCGCTGGGTGCGGCAGACCGACTTCACCAACGACGAGGCGGTCGGCTACCTCGCCGACCGGCTCAACCGGCTCGGCGTCGAGGACGAGCTGACGGAGCTCGGCGCGCAGGAGGGCGACACCGTCGTCATCGGCGACGTGGCCTTCGACTTCGCGCCCAGCCTGCCCGCCGGCACGCCGCTGGCCGAGGAGACCGCGGGCCTGGGCGGCCGGGGCACCGACAACCGCATCGACGCGCCGCACCGCGTGCGCGCGGCCGAGCGGCTGGCGGCGAAGAAGGCCCGCCGGGTGCCCTACGAGCTCACCGAGACGTGGACCGACGACGACCTGCCCGGGGAGACCGAGTGACCGCCCGTCCGCAGGTCGCCGGCGCCCCCCGGGTCGTCGTCAAGGTCGGGTCCTCGTCGCTGACCACGCTGCCCGGCGGGCTGGACGCCGACCGGCTCGCCGCGCTGGTCGACGTCCTCGCGGCGGTGCGGGCGCAGGGCCGCGAGGTGGTGCTGGTGTCCTCGGGGGCGATCGCGGCGGGCCTGGCGCCGCTCGGCGTCGAGGGCCGGCCGCGGGACCTGGCGACGGCGCAGGCGGCGGCCAGCGTCGGCCAGCTGCGGCTGGTGCAGACCTACGCCGACGCCTTCGACCGGCACGGCGTCACCGTCGGGCAGGTGCTGCTGACCGCCGACGACCTCACCCGCCGCGGGCACTACCGCAACGCCCGGCAGACGCTGGAGCGGCTGCTCACCCTCGGCGTGATCCCGATCGTCAACGAGAACGACACGGTCGCCACCGACGAGATCCGCTTCGGCGACAACGACCGGCTCGCCGCCCTGGTGGCGCACGTGGCCGCCGCCGACGCGCTCGTGCTGCTGTCCGACGTCGACGGCGTCTACGACGGCGACCCGCGCACCGGCCCGGCGCAGCTGCTCGACACCGTCCGCGGCCCGGGTGACCTCGCCGCGGTCACCCTCGGCACCGCCCGGCGCAACGGCGTCGGCACCGGGGGCATGGCCACCAAGGTCGAGGCGGCGCTGATCGCCTCGGGCGCGGGCGTGCCGGTCGTGGTCACCTCGACGCCGCAGGCCGCGGCCGCGCTGGCCGGCGAGCGGGTCGGCACGCTGTTCGAGCCCTCGGGCCGCCGTCCCTCGGGCCGGCAGTTCTGGCTGCGCTACGCCAGCCGGCCGCGCGGGCGGCTGGTGCTCGACGACGGCGCGGTCCGCGCGGTCCGCGAGCGGCACGCCTCGCTGCTGGCCGCCGGGGTCACCGGCGTCGACGGCGACTTCCTGGCCGACGACCCGGTCGAGCTCGTGGGGCCCGACGGCACCGTCGTCGCCCGCGGACTAGTCGCCTACGACGCCCGGGAGCTGCCGGCGCTGCTCGGCCGCCGCACGACCGACCTCGACCCGGAGTACCGGCGCGAGGTGGTGCACCGCGACGAGATGGTGCTGGTCGGGCGGCCGCGGACGGCTGCGAGACTGCCCGGGTGACGATCCGCCCCATCCGCGAGCTCGGTGACCCCGTGCTCCGCACGCCCGCCGACGAGGTGCGGGCCTTCGACAAGGAACTGGCCGCCCTGGTCCGCGACCTCGAGGAGACCGTCGACCACCCCGGCCGCGCCGGGCTGGCCGCCCCGCAGATCGGGGTGAGCGCCCGGGTGTTCAGCTACAACGTCGACGGCGAGATCGGCCACGTGGTCAACCCGCGGGTCGTGGAGCTGTCGGAGGAGACCCAGGACGGCGACGAGGGCTGCCTGTCCATCCCGGGGCTCTGGGCGCCCACGGTGCGCGCGATGTCCGCCGTCGTCGAGGGCTTCGACGTGCACGGGGGGCCGCTGCGGCTGTCGGGCACCGGGCTCATGGCCCGCTGCCTGCAGCACGAGGTGGACCACCTCGACGGGAAGGTGTTCCTCGACCGGCTCGCCGGCGAAGCCCGCAAGGCCGCCCTGCGCGCGCTGCGCGACCGGTGAAGGACCTCGTCCTCCTCACCCCTCGCGAGCCCGGTGCGAGCCTCTGGACGAGGCCGTACGGTCGGGTCCCGTGACCGACCTCGCCACCCGCGCCCGGACCCTGCTCGACCTGCACACCGCCCCGGAGATCCTCGTCCTCACCAACGTGTGGGACGTCGTCTCCGCGCAGGTGGTGGCGGCCACCGACGGGGTGCGGGCCCTGGCCACCGCCAGCCACGGCATCGCCGCCACCTTCGGCTACGAGGACGGCGAGAACATCCCGCTGGACCTGCACCTGGACATGGTCGGCCGGATCACCGCCGCGGTGGACCTGCCGGTCAGCATGGACATGGAGGCCGGCTACGGCGACGCCGGCGAGACCGCCCGCCGCGCCATCGGGCAGGGCGTCGTCGGCGGCAACCTCGAGGACCAGATGAAGCCGCTGGACGAGGCCGTGGCCGCCGTCGAGGCGGTGGTGCGGGCCGGGCGCGACGCCGGCATCGACTTCGTGCTCAACGCCCGCACCGACGCCTTCGTCCGCGCCGGGCGCGACGCCGACCGCGCTGAGCTGGTCGCCGAGGCGATCCGCCGCGGGCAGGCCTTCCTCGAGGCCGGCGCCCCGGTCGTGTTCGTCCCCGGGCTGATCGGGCGCGAGGAGATCGAGGCGGTCGTCGAGGGCCTGGGCCGCAACAGGCTGACGCTGATCAGCGTGCCCGGCCGGTCGCTGCCGGCCCGCGAGATGCAGGAGCTCGGCGTCGCCCGCGTCTCCACCGGCCCGTTCACCCAGCGGGTCGCGCTGACCGCGCTGCAGGACGCCGTCGTCGAGATGGTCGGCGGCGGCGTCCTGCCGCCCGGCACCCGCGCGCTCAACTGAGCCGGCGGGTCACCGGCCGGCGGGGAGTGCCACCCCGCCGGCCGGGACCACCAGGCCGCGGACGTCGAACGGGGTGACCACCACGGTCGGCCACGGCCGCCCCGCGAGGACCTCCGCGACCAGCGGCCCGATGCCCTCGCGGCCGTAGCGGTCGTACTGCTCGCGGGACTCCCACACCGCCACCTCCCGCAACCCGTCGGCGGTCGCCCAGGCCAGCTGGACCAGTCGGCCGTCGAAGACCCCGCCGGTGCGCTCCAGCAGCAGCCGGTGCACGGTGTCGTAGAGCTCCACCACGTCGTACGGCTGCTCCACCGGTGCGGACGCGTCCTCGGTCACTGCCCACATGACCTCGTCCCCCTCTCCGACGAGAGCGCGACGTCAGACCGCGACGCCGGCCCGCGGCAGCACGAGGCCGCGGACCTCGAACTCGGTGACGGTCGTGGCCGGCCGTGCCCGTCCTCCCAGCACCTCCTCGGACACCGGCCCGACCACCTCCCGGATCCCACGCTCGTAGGCCTCGCGGGACTCCCACACGTCGATCACCTGGAAGCCGTCCGCCGTCTGCCGGCCCAGGTGCAGCAGCAGGCCCTCGACGGCCGGGCCGATCCGCTCGAGCATCGCCGCGTGCATCGCGTCGTAGGTCTCCACCGGTGCGGACACGTCCGTGATCACACCCAGGGTCATGTCGTCCTCCTCGACTCCTCCCGGCGGCCGTCCGCCGCCGGCAGCCGTTGCCGCCCCTCGCCGGAGAGCCGGTGCACCGTCGCGGTGCGCCCGGTGATGAGCAGGAGCAGGTCGCCGGTCGTGCCCTCGACCGGCGCGCCCTCGCCCAGCACGAGGTCGCTGTCGGTGGCCCGCAGCTGCAGGCCGGCCAGCCGCTTCCGCACCCCGAACGGGAAGCTCATCGCCCAGGCCCGCCGGGCCGACACGGCCGCGGGGACCGGCGGGATCGGCCGCTCCCTGCCCAGCGGCAGGGCGATGTCCTGCCCGTGCACGAGGACGTCGGTGAGCGGCTCGATGGGGGAGATGAACGGCGCCCGCTTCCGCGAGCCGACCATCGCCCGGATCCGCCGGCCGTACTCGTCGTCGGGCAGCGGGCCGACGCGCAGGGCCGTGTCCCGGATGATCCGGTTGAAGCTGCCGCCCGCCCGGATCGCGGCGACCGTCAGGGGCCACGGGCCCATCTGCGCCAGCGTCAGGTGCGCGGCGACGTCGCGCACCCGCCAGGCGTCGCACAGGGACGGGGTCTCCCACTCGGTCGGCGAGAGGTCGTCGAGCAGGTCGGCCAGGCTCAGGCGCTGGGCGTCGATGGTGCGCCACACGTCGTCGAGGTCCACGACGACCTCCCCCGGTGTTGGTAAGATGGTCTGACCATTCAGTCAGATCGTCTGACCAACGTCAAGGGGGATCGTGAGCGTCCGCGACGAGGTCCGGCAGGACGGGGACCGCCCAGGCCGGGAGCAGGAGCACCAGAACCTGGCCCTGCTGTGCTTCTACCCGCACCGGGCGATGGAGGTCCGGGTACTCGCGGCCCTGGCGGCCGAGGGGCACGACGACATCACGCTCGCCCAGGGGCGCATCGCCGCCCGGATCGGCCCCTCCGGCACCCGGCTGACCGACCTGGCCGCGCAGGCGCAGGTCACCAAGCAGACCGCCGGGCACCTGGTCGACCAGCTCCAGCGCGCCGGCTACGTGCGCCGGGTGCCCGACCCCACCGACGCCCGCGCCCGGCTGGTGCAGATGGCCGAGCGGGGGCGGGAGCTGGTGGCGATCGCCCGCCGGGTGGAGGCCGAGGTGGAGGCCGAGTGGACCGCGTATCTGGGCGAGGAGACGACCGCGGAGCTGCGGGCGGCGCTCACCCGGCTGCGCGAGGTGACCGACCCCTACCGCTGAGCGGCGGTGCAGCTGCCGCAGGTCCCGAAGACCTCCAGCTGGTGCTGCACGTCGGCGAAACCGTGCTCGGCGGCCACCCTCGCGGCCCAGCGCTCCACGGGCGGGTCGGCGACCTCCACGGTGGTCCCGCAGGAGCGGCAGACCAGGTGGTGGTGGTGCACCGGCGAGCAGCGCCGGTAGGCGGCCTCGCCATCCTCGCCGCGCAGCACGTCGACCAGGCCGTCGTCCACCAGCGCCTGCAGGGCCCGGTAGACGGTGGCCAGGCCGACCGCGTCGCCGCGCTCGCGCAGCAGGGCGTGCAGGTCCTGGGCGGTGCGGAACCCGTCGAGCTCCTCGAGCAGGGCCATGACCGCGGTCCGCTGGCGGGTCTGGCGGCGGACCGGGACCTCGGGTGCGCTCACGGCCGCTCCGTCCCCACCGTCGGCGGGACGGCGGCGGGCGGGTGGGCAGGCCCGTCGTGCTCGTCGTAGTGCACGCCCGTGCCGGTGCGGTGCGGCGCGTGCAGGTGCCCGTCGTGGTCGTAGTCGACGTGGTCGCCGTGCGGCACCGGGCGGTGCCCGCAGCCGTCGCCGTGCTCGTGCGGGTGCGCGGCGTGCACCTGCACCCGCCGCCCGTGCCGGCGCCGTGCCGTCGCCTCGCGCAGTGCCACGGCCACCGTGACCAGCAGGAACAGGGCGATGGCCCCCAGCACGATCGTGCCGCCGGAGGGGGTGCCGGTGTAGTACGACGCCGCCGTCCCCCCGACGCTGACCACCAGGCCGATCGCGCAGGCCAGGTGCAGGGTGGCGCGGAAGCTGCGCCCGACCAGCTGGGCGACCGCGCTCGGCAGGATCATCAGCGCGCTGATCAGCAGCAGGCCGACCACGCGCATCGACAGGACGACGGTCGAGGCGACGAGCGCGGCCAGCACCACGTTGAGCGGCAGCACCGGCAGGCCGACCGCCCGGGCGTACTCCTCGTCGTCGCTGACCGCGTACAGCCGCCGGCCGAGCAGCCACACGACCGCGAGGACGACGACGGTGATGACGCCGAAGACGGCGACGTCGGCGCCGGTCGTCGTGGTGATCGCGCCGAACAGGTAGGCGTCGAGGTTGGTGGCCTGCCCGCGCGGCGCCAGCGACAGCAGCACGACGCCGCCGGCGATGCCGCCGTAGAACAGCACCGCGAGGGCGACGTCGCCACTGGTCCGCCCGCGCGCGCGGACCAGCTCGATGAGCACCGCGCCCAGCACGGCGGCGACCAGCGCCGTCCCCACCGGCGCGGTGGAGGTGAGCACCCCGATGCCGACGCCGGTCAGCGCCACGTGCCCGAGGCCGTCACCGAGCAGCGACAGCCGGCGCTGCACCAGGAAGACGCCGACGGCGGGCGCGACCAGCCCGACCATCAGCGAGGCCAGCAGCGCCCGCTGCATGAACCCGTACTCGAGCAGCTCCACGTCAGCGGCTCCCGTCGCGCACGCGCACCGCGTCCGGCGCCGGCCGCGGCTGGTCCAGGCGGTAGCCGCGCGCCGCCGGCTCGGTGCTCTCCCCGGGGTGGTGGCAGTCCGGGCCGGCGGGCCCGGCGCCGGCCAGCGGCCCGTCGTAGGTGAGCCGGCCGGAGTCGACGACGACCGCGCGCGCCAGGACGCCAGCGAGGGGGCCGGTCTCGTGGGTCACGACGACGAGTGTCGTCCCGGCGGCCGCGACGCGGGTCAGCACCGCGGCCAGCGCGGCCTGGCTGGCGGCGTCGACGCCGGCGGTCGGCTCGTCCATGACCAGCAGCTCCGGCTCGGCGGCCAGCGCCCGCGCCACCAGCACCCGGCGCTGCTGGCCCCCCGAGAGGGAGGCGACCGGGTCCTCGAGCCGGTCGGCGAGGCCCACGGCGTCGACCGCCTCGGCGACGGCCGCCCGGTCGCGCGGGCCGGGCCGGCGGAACAGTCCCAGCCGCGGCAGCCGCCCGACGCCGACCACCTCGCGCACGGTGGCCGGCATCGCGCCGCTGACGGTGTGCCGCTGCGGGACGTAGCCCACGCGTCCGCGCTCGCGCAGCCGGCCGACCGGGGCGCCGAGCACCTCGACCGTGCCGCCCAGGACGGTGGCCAGGCCCAGCACGCCCCGCATGAGGGTGGTCTTGCCCGAGCCGTTGGAGCCGAGGACCGCGACGGCCTCGCCGCGCCGGACGGTCAGGCCGGCGTCGCGGACGATGGCCACGTCGCCGTAGCCGATCGTGGCGCCGGCCAGCCGGAGCGCGGCGTCGTTCATGCGCAGCCCTGTCCCTCCTGCAGCGTGGCGAGGTCCGCGCGCATGACCGCGAGGTAGTCCTCGCCGGCCGACTCGTCGGTCAGGCCCTCGATCGGGTCGAGGACGGCGGTTCGCACACCGGCCTCCTCGGCGACGGTCTCGGCCACGGCGGGGTCGACGAGGGTCTCGGTGTAGACGGTCGTCACCCCGCGCTCCCGGACCAGCGTAGAGATCTCGGCCAGCTGCGCCGGGCTGGGCTCGGTCGACGGGCTCAGCCCGCTGACGCCCACCACGTCGAGGCCGTACCGCTCGCCGAGGTAGCCGAACGCGTCGTGCGCGGTGACCAGCGTGGTCACCGCGCAGTTCGCCAGCCCCTGCTCCATCTCGGCGTCGAGCGCCTCGAGGTCGGTGCGCAGCGCCGCGGCGTTTCCCCGGTAGGTGTCCGCGCCGTCGGGGTCGACCTCGGCCAGCCGGTCGGCCAGGGCGTCGCCGACGTCGGCCAGCCGGGTGGGGTCGAGCCAGAAGTGCGGGTCGACGGCCTCGCCCTCCTCGCCGGCGTGCTCGGCGTGCTCCTCCTCGCTCTCGCCCTCGTGGTCGTGCTCCTCGGCGGTCAGCGACAGGTCGGCGGCCTCGCCGGCGTCCCAGGCGGCGTCCCCGGCCTCGGCGACGGCGTCGTCGAGGCCGGGCTGGAAGCCGGCGAGGTAGACGACGAGGTCGGCCTCCGTCAGTGACGCGACGTCCTGCGGGGTGAGCTCCAGGTCGTGCGGCTCGGCGCCCGGCGGGGTCAGCGACTCGACGTCGACGCGGTCACCGCCGACCCGCTCGGCCGCCCACTGCAGTGGGTAGAAGGCGGCCTGGACCGAGACGCCGTCCGCGGCCGCGGCCTCGTCCTCCCCGGAGGAGCCGCACGCGGCCAGCAGCAGGACGGTGGCGGCGGCGGTGGTCGCGGCGAGGGCGCGCGTCGTCGTGCTCATGAGAACCATTCTCACACAGTGGCGGAGGTGCCCGGCCGGAGGGGGCGGCGCGTACCCTGCGGGGCGTGTCCGACGCCGCCGACCTGCCGCTGATCGGGGCCGCCGCGCTGCGTGCCCGCGCCGCGTCCCGCGTCCTGCGCACCCTCCCGACCGACGTCAAGGACGCCGCGCTCACCGCGATGGCCGAGGCGCTGGTCGAGCGGACCGACGCGGTGCTGGCCGCCAACGCCCAGGACGTCGCGGCCGCCGAGGCCGACGGCACGCCGGCGTCGGTGCTGGACCGGCTGCGGCTGGACGCCGGGCGGGTGGCCGGGGTGGCCGCCGCGCTGCGCGAGCTGGTCGCCCTGCCCGACCCGGTCGGTGACGTCGTCCGCGGCTCGCGGCTGCCCAACGGGCTGGAGCTGCGGCAGGTCCGGGTGCCCTTCGGCGTGGTCGGCATCGTCTACGAGGCCCGCCCGAACGTGACCGTCGACGCCGCCGGCCTGTGCCTCAAGAGCGGCAACGCGGCGCTCCTGCGCGGGTCGGCCTCGGCGTACCGGACCAACCTCGCGCTGGTCACCGTGCTCATGGAGGCCGGGCAGAAGGCCGGGCTGCCCGAGGGCTCGGTCGAGCTGCTGCCGGCCGACCGCGCCTCGGTGGGCGAGCTGCTGTCCGCGCGCGGGCACGTCGACCTGGTCATCCCGCGCGGCGGCGCCTCGCTCATCCAGCGGGTGGTCCGCGAGGCGCAGGTCCCGGTGATCGAGACCGGCGTCGGCAACTGCCACGTCTACGTCGACGCCTCCGCCGACCCGGCGATGGCCGAGGCGATCGTGCTCAACTCCAAGACCCACCGGGTGAGCGTCTGCAACTCCGCGGAGACGCTGCTCGTGCACCGCGACGTGCCGTTCCTCCCGCGCCTGCTGTCGGCGCTGGTCGACGCCGGCGTCACCCTGCACGGTGACCAGGCGACGATCGACGCCGCTGCGCAGTCCGGTCTCCAGGCCGTCGTCCCGGCCACCGACGAGGACTGGGCCACCGAGTACCTGTCGATGGACATGGCGGTGCGCGTCGTCGACGACCTGCCGGCCGCGCTCGGGCACATCGCGACGTGGGGGAGCGGGCACAGCGAGGCGATCGTCGCCGACTCCGCGTCGGCCATCGCGGCGTTCACCGCCGGGGTCGACGCCGCCGCCGTCCTGGTCAACGCCTCCACCCGGTTCACCGACGGCGGCGAGTTCGGCTTCGGCGCCGAGATCGGCATCTCCACCCAGAAGCTGCACGCGCGCGGGCCGCTGGGCCTGCCCGAGCTGACCAGCACCACCTACGTCGTCACCGGGAACGGCCACACCCGCTGATCCCGGCCTCCGATCCGAGGAGTCGCATGCCCCGCCCGCCGACGCAGTCGCCCCAGTTCTCCTCGGTGGCCGACGTGAGCAAGCGGTTGTCGACCGCCGGGTACCTGCCCGACGCGCAGATCGCGACGACGGTCTTCCTCGCCGACCGGCTGGGCAAGCCGCTGCTGGTCGAGGGCCCGGCGGGCACCGGCAAGACCGAGCTGGCCAAGGCGCTGGCGGCGGCCACGGGCTCGGAGCTGATCCGGCTGCAGTGCTACGAGGGCCTGGACGAGGCGCGGGCGCTGTACGAGTGGAACTACAAGAAGCAGCTGCTGCGGATCCAGGCGGCGCAGGGCGGGGACGGCGCGGACTGGGACACCGTCCACGACGACATCTTCGGCGAGGAGTTCCTGCTCTCCCGGCCGCTGCTGACCGCGATCCGGCGCACCGAGCCGACCGTCCTGCTCATCGACGAGACCGACAAGGCCGACGTCGAGGTCGAGGGCCTGCTGCTGGAGGTGCTCAGCGACTTCCAGGTGACGATCCCCGAGCTCGGCACGGTGACCGCCACCCGCCGGCCGACCGTCGTCCTCACCTCCAACGCCACCCGTGAGCTGTCCGAGGCGCTCAAGCGGCGCTGCCTGTACCTGTCGCTGGACTACCCCTCGGCCGAGCGGGAGCGGGAGATCGTGCTCTCCCGGGTGCCCGACCTCGCGCCGGGGCTGGCCGAGCAGCTGGTGCGCACCATCCGGGCGCTGCGGGCGATGGAGCTGAAGAAGTCGCCGTCGATCTCCGAGACCCTCGACTGGGCGCAGACCCTGCTCGAGCTGGGCCTGGACACCCTCGACGAGACCGCGGTGCGCTCGACGCTCGGCGTGGTGCTCAAGCACACCAGCGACCAGGACCGCGCCGCCGCCGAGCTGCGGCTCAACTGATGTCCGCGCCGTCGGCGCCCGCCGGGGGGCTGGCCGGTCACCTCGACGGCTTCGTGCGGGCGGTGCGGGAGGCCGGCATCCCGGTCGGGATCAGCCAGGCCGTCGACGCCGCGGAGATCCTCACCGTCGTCGACCTGCTCGACCGCGAGCAGCTGCGGCACGGGCTGGCGGCGGTGCTGCTGCAGCGCGCCTCGCAGCGCCCGGCCTACGACGTGCTGTTCGACCTGTGGTGGCCGCTGTCGGACCGGCCCGCTCCCGGCCCCGCCGGCGACGACGCGGACCCGGCCGACGGCGAGCCGCAGGCCCACGACGGCTCGACCCTGGACCTGCCCGACGGGCACGGCGACGGCGACGAGCGCGACCTCGCGCAGCGGATGCGCGAGCAGCTGGCCCGGCTGCTGCTCGAGGGCGACGACGAGGCGCTGCGCCGCTTCGCCCGCCAGGCGGTCGAGCAGCTCGGCCGGGCGCCGGCGTCGCCGTCGGGGCAGTCCTACTTCGGCTACCGGGTGATGCGGGCGCTGTCGCCGGACACCCTGGTCACGCAGCTGCTGGCCGGGCTGCTCGGCGACGGGGACCGCGGCGGCCTGGCCGAGCAGGTGGCCCGGCAGACCGTCCGCGAGCGGCTGGCCGCCTTCCGCACCGCCGTCGACGCCGAGGTGCGCCGCCGGGCCGCGGCCGACCGCGGGCGCGACCGGGTGGCGAAGAGCGCGGTGCGGCCGCTGGCCGAGCAGGTCGACTTCCTGCGCGCCCAGCAGTCCGACCTCGCCGAGCTGCGGCGGGCGGTGGCACCGCTGGCCCGCCGGCTCGCGGTGCGGCTGTCGGCGCGGCGGCGGATGGGCCGCCAGGGCCGGCTGGACTTCCGCAGGACCGTGCGCGCCTCCCTCGGCACCGGCGGGGTGCCGGTGGTCACCCACCACCGGCCGCGCAAGGTGCACAAGCCCGAGCTGGTCGTGCTCTGCGACGTCAGCGGCTCGGTGGCCGGGTTCAGCCACTTCACGCTGATGCTCACCCAGGCGCTGCGCGAGCACTTCTCCGGCGTCCGGGCGTTCGCCTTCGTCGACTCCACCGACGAGGTGACCCGGTTCTTCCGGCCCGGCGCCGACGTCGCCGGCGCCGTCGCGCGGATCGGCCGCGAGGCCGACGTCGTCGCCTTCGACGGGCACAGCGACTACGGCAACGCCCTGGAGGTGTTCGCCGACCGCTGGCCCACCGCCGTCGGGCCGAAGACCTCGCTGCTGGTGCTCGGCGACGGGCGGACCAACTACCGCCAGCCCGGCCTGCCGGTGCTCGCCGACCTGGTCCGCCGCGCCCGCTCGGCGCACTGGCTCAACCCCGAGCCGCGGCGGCTGTGGGGCAGCGGCGACTCCGCCGCCGACCGCTACGGCGAGGTCGTCGACATGGTCGAGTGCCGCAACGCCACCCAGCTGGCGGAGTTCGTCACCACGCTCTGACACCACCCGGTCCCGGCGACACGCCCGGGGGACCCGCTGCGAGACCGCGCGTAACCGGTGGCCGGCTGCGCCGTTGGTCAGCGCGGGCACCGAGACGCGACACGGTGCCCGGCCCGTGCTCCCGTCGTCGCGGTCGGGAGCGCGGGCGGCGCGACCGACGGCACGGGGGTGCCGGTCGCGACCGGGACGGTCCCGTCCCGACGGCCGGGTGCGGCGGCGCCCCGCGCCCGGCCGTCCGGGACCGGATCCGCCGGGTGCACCCGGGCCGCCGGTGCGGTGCCCGGCTAGGCTCGATCGGTGGCTGGTACCCGGATCGGCGTGATGGGTGGGACGTTCGACCCCGTCCACCACGGTCACCTGGTCGCCGCCAGCGAGGTGGCCGGGCTGTTCGGTCTCGACGAGGTGGTCTTCGTCCCCACCGGCCAGCCCTGGCAGAAGACCGAGCGCGAGGTCAGCCCCGCCGAGGACCGCTACCTCATGACCGTCATCGCCACCGCCTCCAACCCGCGGTTCTCCGTCAGCCGGGTCGACGTCGACCGCGAGGGCCCGACCTACACGATCGACACGCTCACCGACCTGCACGCCCAGCGTCCCGACGCCGAGCTGTTCTTCATCACCGGCGCCGACGCGCTGGCGCAGATCCTCAGCTGGCGCGACAGCGACCGGTTCCTCCGGCTGGCCCACTTCATCGGGGTCACCCGCCCCGGTTTCGCCCTCGCCGACGGGCACCTGCCCGAGGGCGCGGTCAGCCTGGTCGAGGTCCCGGCCCTGGCGATCAGCTCCACCGACTGCCGCGACCGCGTGGCCCGCGGCATGCCGGTCTGGTACCTCGTGCCCGACGGCGTGGTGCAGTACATCGAGAAGCGGGGCCTGTACCGCGCCGGCGGCCGGCGCTCGCCGGGCCCGCGCGGCGACCGGCCCACCCACGACCGCCCCCCGCCCGCCGCGCAGGCGGAGCCGGCCGACCCCGACCCCCCCGACCCACCGTCTGCCCACCTCCGGGAGGTGCCCCGATGACCGCCTCCGCCGAGGCCCGGGAGACCGCGCTGCTCGCCGCCCAGGCCGCCGCGGACAAGCTCGCCACCGACGTCTCGATCGTCGACGTCAGCGACCGCCTGGCCATCACCGACGCGTTCGTGCTCGCCGCGGCGCCCAACGAGCGCCAGGTGCAGGCGATCGTCGACGAGGTCGAGGAGCGGCTGCGCCGGCACGGCGTGAAGCCGGTCCGCCGCGAGGGCGTCGCCGAGGCCCGCTGGGTGCTGCTGGACTTCGTCGACGTCGTGGTGCACGTCCAGCACGCCGAGGAGCGCGCCTACTACGCCCTCGAGCGGCTGTGGAAGGACTGCCCGACCATCCCGTTCGTCGACCGCGCCGCCCCGCCCGCCACCGACGGTGCGCCCGCCGCGACCGGCACGCTGTCCACCGACGACGTCGACCCGGGCAGCTCCGACCCCGTCCCGCTGGCGCCCGACCCGACCGAGGACCTCCCCGAGGACGACCTCACCGACGACGAACTGGCCGACGAGGACGCCCTCGAGGGCGACCCGCTCCAGGAGGAGCCCCTCGGCGGCGCCGCCGACGGGGACGCGGGGACGACCGGCCGGTGACGGCTCCCGCCGCCCTCGACCTGCCGGTGCCCCGGCTGGTCGTCTGGCGGCACGGGCGGACCGAGTGGAACGCCACCGGGCGCTTCCAGGGCCAGATGGACCCGCCGCTGGACGCGGAGGGCCGCGCCCAGGCCGCCCGCACCGCGCCCCACCTGGTGGCGGCCGGGCTGGCGCCGGGGACGACCGTCGTGGTCGCCAGCGACCTGGTCCGCGCCGCCGACACCGCCGCCGCCCTGACCGGCCTGCTCGGCGTGCCGCTGCGGCTGGACGAGCGGCTGCGCGAGCACGGGCTGGGCTGCTGGGAGGGGCTCACCCGCGCCGAGGTCGCCGAGCGCCACCCCGAGCAGTACGCCGACTGGCTCGCGGGCCGGCCGGTGCAGGGCCGCGGCGGCGAGGAGGCCGCCGACGTCGCCCACCGCGCGCTGGCCGCCCTGCGCGACCTGCCGCCGGCCGAGGTGGCCGTCGTCGTCACCCACGGCGGGACCGCCGGCCGGCTCGTCGAGGCCCTGCTCGAGCTCGGCCCGCAGCACCGGCGGGTGTTCGGCCCGCTGGCCAACTGCGGCTGGAGCGAACTGGCCCGGCAGGGGGACCGGTGGCGGCTGATGCGGCACAACGCCGTCGTGGCCGCCCTGCCGGGCCGGGTCGAGGGACCGGCCGTCGGCGCCCCGGCGCCGGTCCCGGCCGACGCCGCGGCCACCCCGGAGGGCGCCGCGCCCCCGCCGGCCCAGGACGCCGACGCGGTCCTCTGAGGTCACCCGCCGGCCACCGACCGTCCGCCTGCGCGTCGGCCGCCGGTCGGCGTCGGGCTAGCCTCCCCTGGTGTCCGTCGCCGTGGTCACCGACTCCACGGCCTACCTGCCGCCCGACCTCGTCGCGCGGTACGGCATCGAGGTGGTCCCGCTCTACGTCGTCCTCGCCGGGCACTCCGGCCGGGAGGGCACCGAGATCACCCCGGAGGACGTCGCCCGGGCGCTGACCTCCCGCGGGCAGCAGGTCTCGACCTCGCGGCCGACCCCCGGCGACTTCGTCGCCGCCTACCGCCGCCGGCTCGCCGAGGGCGCGGACCGGGTGGTGTCGATCCACCTGTCCGCCGAGCTGTCGAGCACCTGGGACGCCGCCCGGCTGGCCGCCGCCCAGGTGGGGGAGCACCTCGTGACCGTCGTCGACTCGCGGTCGACGGCGATGGGCACCGGCTTTCCCGTCCTCGCCGCCGCCCGCGCCGCGGCCGACGGCGCCACCGCGGCCGAGGTCGCCGCCGTGGCCGCGCGGACCGCCGCGCGCACCCGCACGCTGTTCGTCGTCGACACCCTCGAGCACCTGCGCCGCGGCGGCCGCATCGGCTCGGCCGCCTCGCTGCTGGGCACCGCGCTGGCGGTCAAGCCGGTGCTGCACGTGGCCGAGGGGCGGGTCGTCCCGCTGGAGCGGGTGCGCACCTCCGGGCGCGCCCTCGCCCGGCTGGTGAAGCGTGCGGAGGAGGCCGCCGGCGGCCCGGGCGCCTCCCTCGCCGTCCACCACCTGGCCGCGCCCGAGCGCGCGCAGCGCCTGGCCGCCGAGCTGCAGCGCGCCGTGCCCGGCGTCCGGGAGCTGCACGTCAGCGAGCTGGGGGCGGCGGTCGGCGCGCACGTCGGGCCGGGCGCGGTCGGCGTCGTGGTGACCCCGGCGGAGGGGGACTGAGCGGAGGGCGGACACGGCGCGCAGCGTGCACCCGGCACCCGCCGAGCGGCCCGCGCCCGTCCACAGTCCGCACCGCCGTCCACAGTCCCCGCGGACCGGTCCTCCCGGGCGGGCGGTCTCCCTAGCGTCCGCCGCGTGCGCCTGACCTCCCGCCGCGACCCCGCCGCCGACGTCATCCGTGCCCGTCTCCGGGTGCTGCTCGACGAGGGCCGGCGCTCGGGCTGGCTGCCCGACGACGACCCGCTCGAGTCCCCGCCGCGCACCGGCGTCGCCCTCCTCCGCCGCCCGGAGCCCCGTGGGGACCGGGTCGACGACGACCGCGACGACGAGCCGGCGGGCGGGCGGCTGCCGGGCGGGCTCGGCCGGCACCGGGCGCCCGGGCGCGCGGTGCGGGTGGACCCCGGCCGCCGAGGCAGCGCGGCGCTGTGGCTCACCGGCCTGATGGCGGCGCTCCTGCTCGCCGGGTGGACCTGGCTGCAGCGGCCGGAGGTGGAACCGGCTCCCGAGCCGGCCCCGGCCGCCGACACGGAGCCCGCGCCCGCGGAGGCGGCCGGGGCCCGCACGACCGTCGTGGTCTCGGTCGTCGGCCTCGTCGTCACGCCCGGCCTGGTGACGCTGCCCGAGGGCGCCCGGGTCGCCGACGCGGTGGCCGCGGCCGGCGGCCTCCTGCCCGAGGCCGATCCCGCCTCGGTCAACCTGGCCGCGGTCGTCAGCGACGGGCAGCAGATCGCCGTCGGCGTCCCCGGCACGGCCGCCGCGCCGGCCGGCGGGGGAGCCGCCCCGGCCGGCCCGCTGGACCTCAACGCCGCCACGGTCGCCGACCTCGACGCCCTGCCCGGCATCGGCCCGGTGCTCGCCCAGCGCATCGTCGACCACCGCGGGCAGCACGGCCGGTTCACCAGCGTCGAACAGCTCGACGACGTCCCGGGCATCGGCCCCGCCGTCTACGGCGAGCTCGCCGACCTGGTCCGGGTGTGAGCGCCCGCCCCGACCGACGCTGGTCGTGGCTGGACCTGCGCCTGGTCCCGGCCGCCGCCGCGGTGTGGGCGGTCACCCTCGCCGCCGGCCTGCTGTCGCCCCCGGTCCTGCTCGTCCTGGCCGGCGCGGCCACGCTCGCGGCGCTGCTGCTCGTCCGGCGCCGGGGGCGGGCCGGCGTCCTCGCGCTGCTCGCCGTGCTCGCCGCCGTGGCCACCACCGCGACCGTCGCCGCCGTCCGCGGCGCCGCCCACGCCGCCTCCCCGCTCGCCGACGTCGCGGCCGGCCGCACGGTCGAGGTGGTCCTGGAGGTCGACGGCGACCCGCGGCGCGCCGCCGGTGCCGGCCCGCCCCGGCTGGTCCTCGACGTCACGGTCACCGCGGTGACCGACCGGGCGGCCACGGTGTCGCTGACCGCCGGGGCGGTGCTGTTCGCGCCGGCGCAGGACTGGACCGGCGTGCTGCCCGGGCAGGTGGTGCGCACCCGGGCGGCGGTGGCGACCGCGCCCGCCACCGACGGCGTCGTCGCCCGGCTGTCGGCCCGCGGCCCGCCGGAGCCGGTCGAGGGGCCGTCCCGGCTGCAGCGTGCCGCCGGTGCCGTCCGCGACGGGCTGGCCGCCTCCGCCCGGCGCGTGCTGCCCGCACCCGCGGACGGGCTGCTGCCCGGCCTGGTCGTCGGCGACACCCGGGGCCTGGACCCGGTGCTGGAGGAGGACTTCCGCCGCGCGGGCCTGTCCCACCTCACCGCGGTCTCCGGCGCCAACGTGGCGATCGTCCTCACCGGCGTGCTCGCGCCGCTGCGCCGGCGGGCGGTCGACCGCCGGGTGCAGGCGGTCGTGGCCCTCGCGGTCCTCGCCGGCTTCGTGGTGCTGGTCCGGCCCGACGCCAGCGTCCTCCGGGCGGCGGCCATGGGCGCGGTCACCCTCCTGGCGCTGGCCTCCGGCCGGGCGCGGGCCGCGGTCCCCGCGCTGGCCGCCTCGGTCGCGGTGCTGCTGCTGCTCGACCCGCGCCTGGCCCGCGACGCCGGCTTCGCCCTGTCGGTCGCGGCGACGGCGGCGATCGTGCTGCTGGCGCCCCGCTGGTCGCACCGGCTGCGGCGCCGCGGCTGGCCGCGCACCCCCGCCGACGCGGTGGCGGTCGCGGCGGCCGCCGGGCTGGCCACCGCGCCGCTGGTGGCGGGCCTGTCCGGGCTGGTCAGCCCGGTGTCGCTCCCGGCCAACGTGCTCGCCGCGCCCGCGGTGGCTCCGGCGACGGTGCTCGGCCTGCTGGCCGCCGTCGTGGGACCGGTCGTGCCGGTCGCCGGGGACGGCCTGGTGTGGCTGGCGGGCTGGCCGGTGCGGTGGCTGGTCGCCGTGGCGCGCACCGCGGCCGCTCTGCCCGACGGCGCGACCGGCTGGCCGGCCGGCACCGGCGGCGCGTTGCTGCTGACCGTCCTGCTGCTCGCCGCCGGGCTGGCGCTGTGGCGGTACCGGCGGCTGCGCCCGCTGGGGCTGGCCGCGCTGCTCGGGCTGGTGCTGCTCGGCTGGCCGCTGCGCCAGGTGGCCGACGGCTGGCCGCCGCCGGAGACCGTGCTGGTGGCCTGCGACGTCGGCCAGGGCGACGCGCTGGTCCTGCCGACCGGCCCGGGCGAGGCCGTGCTCGTCGACGCCGGCCCGGAGGTGGGCGCGGTCGACCGCTGCCTGGACCGGCTGGGCGTCGACCGGCTGCCGCTGGTGCTGCTGTCGCACCTCGACGCCGACCACGTCGGCGGGCTGGCCGGGGCGCTGGACGGGCGGGAGGTGGGCGCCGTCGCCACCGGCACGCTGTCCCCGGCCGACGACCGGGCCGGCGCCCTGGCCCGCGCCGCCGCCCGGGCGGGCGCGCGCCGCGAGGTCCTCGTCCCCGGCGACCACCGCGACGTCGGCGGCGCCCGGCTCGAGGTGCTGGCGCCGCCGCCGGAGATCGCGACCGCCGCGGCCGAGCCCAACGACCTCTCCCTGGTCGTGCGGGTCACCGTGCGCGGCGTGCGGGTGCTGCTCACCGGCGACCTGAGCGCGGCGGCCGAGGCGCGGGTCCTCGACCGGGGGGTGGACCTGCGCGCCGACGTGCTGAAGGTCCCGCACCACGGCAGTGCCGACGTCGACCCGGCCTTCCTCGCCGCGACCGGCGCCCGGGTGGCGCTGGTCAGCGTCGGCGCGGGGAACACCTACGGGCACCCGGCGCCGCGGCTGCTGTCGCTGCTGGCCCGGGACGGGGTGCGGGTGCACCGCACCGACCGGGAGGGCGACCTGGCCGTCGTCGGCTCGGTGGGGGAGTGGGGCGTCGCCGCCCGCGGCGCCCCGGGGGCGCAGGCCGGACCGGTGCACCCCGGCGACGACGGCGTGCCGGGAGGACCCGCGGTGCGGCCGGACCGTCGGCGGGCCGTGACACCATCGGAGCGTGGCAGCGGCACCCCCGGCACCGACCTCCCGCCTGCGGGCCGTCGTCGGCGAGGAGGAGCTGCTGCGCTCCCGCGCCGTCGCCGCCGTGCGCGCCGCCGTCCTCGAGCGCCACCCCGCCGCGGAGGTGCACGAGCTGGTCGCCGCGGGCCTGCCGGTCGGGCAGCTCGCCGACGTGCTGGCGCCGTCGCTGTTCGGCGAGCACCGCCTGGTCGTCGTCAGCGGGGTGCACGAGGCCGCGGGCGCCCTGGTCGACGCCCTGACCGGCTACTGCAAGGACCCCGACCCGGAGCTCACGCTGGTCGTCGTCCACCACGGCGGCAAGCGCAACGAGGCGCTGGTCAAGGCGTTCACCGCGGCCGGTGCGGCGCTCGACGAGTGCGCCAAGATCTCCTCGCCCGGCGACCGGGCGGCGTTCGTCCGCAACGAGGTGCGCGCGGCCGGCGGCCGGATCACCCCCGACGCGGTGGCCGCCCTGGTCGACGCCGTCGGCGCGGACCTGCGGGCGCTGTCGTCGGCGGCCACCCAGCTGGTCGCCGACTTCGGCGGGACCATCGACGCCGACGCCGTCGCCCGCTTCCACCGCGGGCAGGCCGAGGTCACCGGCTTCACCGTCGCCGAGAAGGTGCTGGTGGGGGACCGTCAGGGCTCGCTGGAGACGCTGCGCTGGGCGCTGGACCGCGGCGTGGCGCACGTGCTCATCGCCGACGCGATCGCCGACGGCATCCGGACCGCGGCCCGGGTCACCTCGCTGAACACCACCAACACCGGTGACCTCGCGCGGGCGCTCAAGCTGCCGCCGTGGAAGGTGAAGAAGGCCCAGACGCAGGCGCGCGGCTGGAGCATCGAGGGCCTGCAGCAGGCGATCGGGGTGGCCGCCGAGCTCAACGCCGACGTCAAGGGCGTCGCCGCGAGTGCCGACTACGCGCTCGAGCGGGCCATCCGCCGGATCGTCGACATCCGCGCCACCACCGGCCGCGGCCGGGTCCGCGCCGGCTACTGAGCGGCCGGCCCGCCCCGCACAGCGACGGGCCCCCGTCCTCCGGGGGGGAGGACGGGGGCCCGGGAGCGCTGGGACGCAGCTCAGAGGCTGGTCAGCTGCTTGGCCATGCCCGACTTGCGGTTGGCGGCCTGGTTCTTGTGGATGATGCCCTTGCTGGCGGCCTTGTCGAGGGCCTTGCTGGCCTTCTGCAGCGCCGTGGTCGCGGCCTCGGTGTCGCCGGCGGCGGCGGCCTCGCGGAAGCGGCGGACGGCCGTCTTCAGGGCGGACTTGACGGCGACGTTGCGCTGGCGCGCCTTCTCGTTCGTCTTGTTCCGCTTGATCTGGGACTTGATGTTCGCCACGCGTGAGCCTCGGTGTCTCGCAGGAGGGAAAGGGTCTGTCGGTGCGTCCGGACGGCATGCGTCAGCGGACCGGCCTGCCAGGTTACCAGCGTGCGGCGCGCCGTCCCAACCCGGCCGCGGGGGGACCTCCCCGGCACGGTGCTCCACCGCCGTGCCCGGGCGTGGGACGATGGCGGCACTGTGACGACTCCCGCTGCCACCGATCCCGCCCGGATCCGGAACTTCTGCATCATCGCCCACATCGACCACGGCAAGTCGACGCTGGCCGACCGGATGCTCGAGGTGACCGGGATCATCGAGGCGCGGCAGATGCGCGCGCAGTACCTCGACCGGATGGACATCGAGCGCGAGCGCGGCATCACCATCAAGGCGCAGAACGTGCGCCTGCCCTGGAAGGTCGGGGACACCGAGTACGTCCTCGACATGATCGACACCCCCGGCCACGTCGACTTCACCTACGAGGTGTCCCGGTCGCTGGCCGCCTGCGAGGGCGCGGTCCTGCTCGTCGACGCCGCGCAGGGCATCGAGGCGCAGACCCTGGCCAACCTCTACCTGGCCCTGGAGAACGACCTCACGATCATCCCCGTCCTCAACAAGATCGACCTGCCGGCCGCGCAGCCGGAGAGGTACGCCGCCGAGATCGCGCACATCATCGGCTGCGAGCCCGAGGACGTCCTCAAGGTCAGCGGCAAGACCGGCGAGGGCGTGCCGGAGCTGCTGGACGCGATCGTCGCGCAGATCCCCGCGCCGGAGGGCGACGCCGAGGCCCCGGCCCGCGCGATGATCTTCGACTCGGTCTACGACATCTACCGGGGCGTCATCACCTACGTCCGCGTCGTCGACGGGCGGATCTCCAGCCGCGAGCGCATCCGGATGATGTCGACCGGCGCCACCCACGAGCTGCTCGAGATCGGCGTCATCTCGCCCGAGCCCAAGCCGGTCGACGGCCTCGGCGTCGGCGAGGTCGGCTACTTCATCACCGGGGTGAAGGACGTCCGCCAGTCCCGCGTGGGCGACACCGTCACGCTGCAGCACCGCCCGGCCGCCGAGCCGATCGGCGGCTACAGCGACCCCAAGCCGATGGTCTACTCCGGCCTGTACCCGATCGACGGCAGCGAGTACCCGCTGCTGCGCGAGGCGCTGGACAAGCTGCTGCTCAACGACGCGGCGCTGACCTACGAGCCGGAGACCTCCGCGGCGCTCGGCTTCGGCTTCCGCGTCGGCTTCCTCGGCCTGCTGCACCTGGAGATCGTCCGCGAGCGGCTCGAGCGCGAGGCCGGCATCAGCCTCATCTCCACGGCGCCCAACGTCGTCTACCGGGTGGTGATGGAGGACGGCACCGAGCACACCGTCACCAACCCCAGCGACTGGCCCGAGGGCAAGATCGACAAGGTCTACGAGCCGATCGTCAACGCCACGATCATCGCGCCCAGCGACTACACCGGCGCGATCATGGAGCTCTGCCAGAGCCGGCGCGGCCAGCTCGGCGGCATGGACTACCTGAGCGAGTCCCGCGTCGAGCTGCGCTACACCCTGCCGCTCGGCGAGATCATCTTCGACTTCTTCGACGCCCTGAAGTCGCGCACCCGCGGCTACGCCAGCCTCGACTACGCCGAGGCCGGCGAGCAGGAGTCCTCGCTGGTCAAGGTGGACATCCTGCTGCAGGGCGAGGCCGTCGACGCGTTCAGCGCCATCGTCCACAAGGACAAGGCGTACGGCTACGGCGTGATGATGGCCGGCAAGCTGCGCGAGCTCATCCCGCGGCAGCAGTTCGAGGTGCCCATCCAGGCCGCCGTCGGCTCCCGGGTGATCGCCCGCGAGACCGTGCGCGCCATCCGCAAGGACGTCCTCGCCAAGTGCTACGGCGGTGACATCACCCGCAAGCGGAAGCTGCTGGAGAAGCAGAAGGAGGGCAAGAAGCGGATGAAGATGGTCGGCCGCGTCGAGGTCCCGCAGGAGGCCTTCGTCGCCGCGCTGTCGACCAACGAGCCCTCCGCCGCCAAGAAGTGAGCGGCCGGCTGCTCGCCGTCTGCGTCTCCGGCTCCGACCTGCTGCCCCTGCCCGGGCGCCGGCCCGACCGCAGCGGCATCGACAAGCGGCCGAGGCCCGGCCGCGTCGCCGTCGGCGAGCTGGGCCTGGACGGCGACGTCCAGGTCAACCGGAAGCACCACGGCGGGGAGGGGCAGGCGGTCTACGCCTACGCCCAGGAGGACGCCGACTGGTGGGCCGCCGACCTCGGCCGCGACCTGCCGCCGGGCCGCTTCGGCGAGAACCTCCGGACGGCGGGCCTGGACCTCACCGAGGCGGTCATCGGCGAGCGCTGGCGGGTGGGGACGGCGCTGCTCGAGGTGACCGCGCCGCGCATCCCGTGCGCCAACTTCGCCCGCTTCTGGGACGTCCCGGACCTGGTCAAGCGGTTCACCGCGCACGGCGCCACCGGCGCCTACCTGCGGGTGCTCGAGAACGGCGACGTCGGCACGGGGGACGAGGTCGCCGTCGTCGACCGGCCGGAGCACGGGGTCACCGCCGGCCTGGCCTTCCGCGCGCTCACCACCCAGCGGTACCGGATCGCCCAGCTGCAGCCCGCGCTGGCGTCGTTCCCGGTCAAGGACCAGCCCAAGCTCGCCGCGCGGATCGCCGCGAGGGCCGCCGCCCCGGCCTGACGCGGCGCCGGCGTGGACCGGCCTTCCCGTCCCCGGGACCCCCGCCGCCTGCGTCTGCCGGCCACCGCGACGCGCTACCGTGCCCGCGCCGGGAGCCGACCGGCGGGAGCGGGGAGGACGACGATGGTGCTGCGCTGTGCTGCCGCGACGGTGGCCGGGCTGGTGGTCGCGGTGTCCGCGCTGGCCGGCTGCGGCGGGAGCGAGCCGGAGGAGTCCGCCGGCGACCTGCTCGCCCGCGCCAAGACCACGCTCGACGAGACCGAGTCGCTGCACTTCGTGCTGACCAGCGAGGGCGCCCCCACCACCGGCACCGCGCTGGTCGGCGGCGAGGGCGACGTCCTCCGCCCGGCCTCGTTCGAGGGCACGCTGCAGGTGCTGGCCGTCGGTTCGGCGCTCGACCTCGCCGTCGTCTCGGTCGACGGCACCGTCTACGCGCAGCTGCCCTTCACCAGCGGCTACAGCGTCGTCGACCCCGCGCAGTTCGGCTTCGGCGACCCCGGCGCGCTGCTGGACCCCGACACCGGCATCTCGCAGCTGCTCGCCCAGGCCGACGCCGCCGAGCTGGGGGAGGAGCGCCGGGTCGACGGCGAGGTGGTGCGCGAGGTGACCGCGGAGATCCCCGGCGACCTGGTCGAGCAGGTGCTCACCAGCGAGGACCCGAGCCAGCCGGTGGAGGCCCGCTTCTCCGTGGCGACCGAGTCCGGCCAGCTGCGCCGCGCCGAGCTGACCGGCCCGTTCTACGCCGCCGACCAGGACGCCACCTTCACCATCGAGCTCTCCGACCCCGGCGACGATGTCGAGATCACCGCACCGCCTGTCGGCTGAACCGCAGGCGTCCGCGGTCCCGGGGCTGCCGCTGGTCGTCCTCGCCACCCTGGCGGTGCTGGTCACCGCGGCCGACACCTACGTCGTCGTCCTGGCGCTGCCGGACATCCTCACCGGGGTCGGCGTCGGCATCGACGAGCTGCAGCGGGCGACGCCGATCGTCGGGGGCTTCCTGCTCGGCTACACCGCCACGCTGCCGCTGCTGGGCCGGCTGGCCGACCTGCGCGGCCGGGTCCCGGTGCTGGCCGGCTGCCTGCTGCTGTTCGCGCTGGGCTCCCTGCTGACCGCCACGGCGACCGACCTGGGCCTCGCCGTCGCCGGCCGCGGGTTGCAGGGGGTGGGCGCCGGCGGGCTGGTCCCGGCCACGCTGGCACTGGTCGCCGACCGGTGGCCGCCCGAGCGCCGGGCGGTGCCGCTGGGCGTGGTCGGCGCGGTGCAGGAGGCCGGCGCGGTGCTCGGCCCGCTGGCCGGCGCCGCGGTGCTCGCGGTCAGCGACTGGCGGGCGGTCTTCTGGCTCAACCTGCTGCTCGGGCTGGTCCTCGCCGCGGGGGTGGTGCTCACCGGCGGCCGCCGGCGGCCCGACCCCGTCGGCCTGGTCCTGCTGCTGCTCGCCGGTGCCGCCGCGGGCCTGCAGCTGGCCGAGCCGGCGGTGCTGGCCGAGGACGTGACCCTCGGGCTGGCCTGGGTGCCGCTGGCCGACGGCGGAGCCGCCTCGACGCCGCTGGTGCTGGCCGCCGTGGCCGCCGGGCTGGCGCTGGTCGCGCGGAGCCTCGCGCACCCCGCCGGTGCGGTGCTGCCGCTGCGCGGGGTGCCGCGGCTGGTCCGCGAGGTCGACGTGCTGGGCTCGCTGCTCGCCGTCGTCGCGCTCGGGGCGCTGGTGTGGTCCTTCGCCGCGGCCGACCCGGCCACCGAGGTCGTCGCCCACGGCCCGGTGCTGCTGCCGGTCGCCGCGCTGGCCGCCGCCGGCTTCTGGCTGCACGAGCGGCGCGCATCCGACCCGGTGCTGCCGCTGGGCGCGCTGCGGCCGGCCGGCGCGTGGGGCGCGCTGCTGGTCAACCTGCTGGTCGGGGTGGCGCTGGTGGCCGCGCTGGTCGATATCCCGCTGTTCGCCCGCGCCACGACGACGCCCGGCGACCAGCTCGGCGCCGCGCTCGTGCTGGTGCGGCTGCTGGTGGCGGTCCCGGTGGGCGCGGTCGCCGGCGGGTGGCTGTGCCGGGTGCTGCCCCCGCGGCTGGTCGCGGCCGGCGGCACGGTGCTGGCCGCGCTGGCGCTGTGGGCGATGACCGGCTGGGGCGAGACGTCGCTGGACCGGTGGGGGTCCACGGTCGTGCTGCTGGCCGCGGGGCTCGGGTTCGGCCTGGCGATCGCGCCGGTCAACGCGGTGCTGCTGGCGGTCACCGGGCCGGCCGTGCACGGCAGTGCCAGCGCGCTCGCCGTCGTCGCCCGGACCGTGGGGATGCTGGTCGGGCTGTCGCTGCTCACCGCGGTGGCGCTGCGCCGGTTCACCGCCGAGGTGGCGGCGGTCGGCTCGCCGCTGACCGTCTGCCCGGACACCCCGGCCGACTGCCCCGCCTACGAGGCGGCCGTCGACCAGGCCGTCCTCACCCAGCTGCACACCGTCTTCGCCGGCGCCGCGGTCGCCGCCGCGCTGGCGGCGGTCGCGGCGCTGGTGCTGCTGCGCGAGGTCAGCGCGGCTCGTGCACCGCGTAGTGCGTGACGGTGTCCTCGCGCTGCACCAGGAAGCGGTCGTCCTCGGGGTAGTAGACGGCGGCCTCGAGGTCGTCGCCGGCGAACCCGCGGACCGCGTCCAGCGACTCCCACAGGCTCAGCGCGACGACCTCGGTGCGGCCGTCGCCGAGGTCGCGGGTCAGCACCCAGGCGCCCTCGTTGCCCGGCGTCCGCCGGTACTCACCCACGCCGGTCTCCTCGACGTAGGCGGCGTAGGCGTCGGCGTCCCCGGTGCGGACCCAGCCCCGCCACACCCGCGCTGTCCTGGCCACGGCCGGCCTCCTCGTCAGAGCGTGAAGACGATCTTCCCGGCGGTGCGCCCCTCGAGCATGCGGGCGAAGCCCTCGCGGGCCTCCTCGAGCGGCAGCTCGACGTCGATGACCGGGCGGACGCCGGTCACCGCGCACATCCGGACCAGCGACTCGAGCTCGTCGCGGGTGCCCATGGTGGACCCGACCACCGACAGCTGGGTGAAGAACACCCGGTTGAGCTCGGCGCCCGGGTCGTAGCCGGTGGTGGCGCCGGAGGTGACGATGACGCCGCCGGGCCTGAGCGACTTGACGCTGTGGCTCCAGGTCGCCTTGCCGACCGTCTCCATGACGCCGTCGACCCGCTCGGGCAGCCGGGCGCCGGTCTCGAAGGCCTGGTCGGCGCCGAGCTCGAGCGCGGCCGCGCGCTTCTCCTCGCTGCGGCCGGTCACCCACACCCGGTAGCCGGCGGCCCGCCCCAGCACGACCAGCGCGGTGGCGACGCCGCCGCTGGCGCCCTGCACGAGCACCGTCTGGCCGGGCCGCAGACCGGAGCGGACGAACAGCATCCGGTAGGCGGTCAGCCAGGCGGTGGGCAGGCAGGCGGCCTCGGCGAACGACAGCTCGGCGGGCTTGGGCAGCACGTTGCGCCGGGGGACGGCGACCCGCTCGGCCATCGTGCCCTGGTGCAGCTCGGAGAAGAGCGTGCGCTTGGGGTCGAGCGTCTCGTCACCGGTCCAGCCGGGGCTGGCGACGACGCCGTGGACGACGACCTCGTTGCCGTCCTCGTCGAGCCCGGCCGCGTCGGTGCCCAGGATCATCGGCATCCGCTCCTGCGGCAGCCCGATGCCGCGCAGGCTGAACAGGTCGTGGTGGTTGAGTGAGACGGCCTTCACCTGCACCGTCGTCCAGCCGTCGGGCGCCTCCGGCTCGGGCCGGTCGCCGACCTCCAGGACGGAGAGCGGGTCGTCGGGCGAGGGCGTGGAGACGAAGACGGCGCGCACGGCCGCGACGCTAGCCGAGGGTCGGGCCTGCGGCGACGCCGGTCACGGGCAGGCCGGGACGCCCCGGGCGAGCGAGTCGTCGTCGTCGGCCAGGGTGACCGCGACGCCGTCGTAGCCGAGGTCCGGCACGACGACGCGCACCTGCCCGGTCACCACGGCGTGCCGGTCGGTGAGCAGCTCGCGGCAGGCGCCGTCGGGACTGTCGAGGGTGTACTCGTGGCCGGGGCCCTCCGCGGTCCAGGTCAGGTCCACCACGGCGGTGCCGGTGACCTCGCCCGGCTGGGTGTGCGACCCGCAGGTCAGCGCCAGCTCGCCGCGGGCGGTGGCCGAGTCCAGCCCGGCGACGGTGGCGGGGACCCGCTGCTCGGTCAGGCAGTCCCAGCCGAGGACGAAGAACTCGCCGTTGCCGAAGGCGTCGGCGTCCGGCGGGTCGAAGACGGTGACGTGCACGAAGAGGTCGTCGCTGCCGCTGTCGCCGCCGGCGCCGAGGAACGCGCTGGCGTACCCGGTGCCGCCGTCGTCCGGCGCGGCCGGGGCCGTCGGGGCGGCCCGCGGGACCGCCGTCGCCTGTCCGCCGCACCCGGCCAGCAGCAGCGCCACCCCGCCCGCGATCCACCGCACGCCGTCCTCCTCCGCCGCTGCCGGGCGCGGAGGATGGCAGCCGCCGCCGGGCGGCGGAAGGGCCTAGCGGACGACGACGACGTGCTCGCCGCGCGGGACGAACTCGCCGATCACCGGGGCGCCGGGCACCTCGCCGGCCAGCAGCAGCCCGCCGGAGGTCTGCGCGTCGGCCAGCAGCAGCGCCTCGTCCTCCCCGACGGCGGACAGGTCGGTGTGCGGGCGCACCCAGTCGAGGTTGCGCCGGGTGCCGCCGGAGACGAACCCCGCGGCCAGCGCCTCGCGGGCGCCGGCCAGGTAGGGGACGGCGGCGGCGTCGACCACCGCGGTCACCCCGCTGGCGCGCGCCATCTTGTACAGGTGACCGAGCAGGCCGAAGCCGGTGACGTCGGTGCCCGCGCGGACGCCGGCGGCCAGGGCGGCGCGCGAGGCGTCCCGGTTGAGCGCGGTCATCGAGGCCACCGCCTCCTCGCTGACCTCGCCGGTGGCCTTCATCCGGTTGTTGAGCACGCCGACGCCCAGCGGCTTGGTCAGCGACAGCGGCGTCCCGGCGACGGCGGCGTCGTTGCGGATGACCCGGTCGAGGTCGAGGACGCCGGTGACGGCCATGCCGTACTTGGGCTCGGGGTCGTCGATCGAGTGCCCGCCGCCGACGTGGCAGCCGGCCTCCTGCGCCGCCTCGAGCCCGCCGCGCAGCACCTCGGCGGCGAGCTCGGCGGGCAGCACGTCGCGCGGCCAGCCGAGCAGGTTGACCGCGACCACCGGGGTGCCGCCCATCGCGTAGACGTCGGACAGCGCGTTGGCCGCGGCGATCCGGCCGAAGGTGTACGCGTCGTCGACGACCGGGGTGAAGAAGTCGGTGGTGAGCACCAGCCCCTGCCCGCCGGCGGTGCGGACGACGGCCGCGTCGTCGCCGTCGTCGAGGCCGATGACGAGCTCGGCGGCCGGGTCGACCGGGCCGGTGTGCGTGAGCCCCGCGACGACGGCCTCGAGCTCCCCGGGCGGGATCTTGCAGGCGCAGCCGCCGCCGTGCGCGTACTGGGTGAGGCGGATCCGTGCGGGCGCGCTGGTCACGGCCCCACCGTAGGCTGGCCGGCGGAGGCGTCAGGGCGCCTGGTGGCCCCCGCGGCCTCTAAAGCCGACGTGGCCGAGCAGCTCGGTCAGGCGGGTTCGATTCCCGTCCGCCTCCGCCAGCCTCCCCGCGGGCCGGCGCGCATACGCTCCGCAGCGATGAGCGCCGACCCGCGGCGGGCAGTGCCCCGCACCGACACGCTGCTGGCCGACCCGGCGCTGGCCGACGCCGCCTCGCGCCTGGGCCGGGAGCTGGTCAAGGACGCCGTCCGCGCCGTGCAGTCCCGCATCCGCGCGGGCGAGCTCGCGGCCGACGACGCGGTCGCCGCCGTCCTCGCCGGCCTGCCCTCGACCGCGTCCGCCCTGCGCCCGGTGCTCAACGCCACCGGCGTCCTCGTGCACACCAACCTCGGGCGGGCGCCGCTGTCGGCCGCGGCCGTCGAGGCGGTGGTCGCGGCCAGCGGCACCACCGACGTCGAGCTGGACCTGGCCACCGGCCGCCGCGGGCCGCGCGGCGAGGCGGCGATCGCCGCGCTGCTGGCCGCCGTCCCCGCCGCCGGGGCCGCGATCGTGGTGAACAACTGCGCGGCCGCGCTGGCGCTGGTGGCCACGGCGCTGGGCGGCGAGCTGGTCATCGCCCGCGGCGAGCTGGTCGAGATCGGCGACGGCTTCCGCATCCCCGCCCTGCTCGAGTCGACCGGCGCCCGGCTGCGCGAGGTGGGGACGACGAACCGGGTGACCCTCGACGACTACCGCGACGCCCTGCACGACGACACCGGCGCGGTGCTCAAGGTGCACCCGTCGAACTTCGTCGTCCGCGGCTTCACGCGGGCCGTGCCGGTGCACGAGCTGGCCGAGGCGCTGGCGAACAGCGGCGTGCCGCTGGTGGCCGACGTCGGCTCCGGGCTGCTGCGGCCGCACCCGGCGCTGCCCGACGAGCCGGACCTGCAGACGACGCTGGCCGACGGCGCCGACCTGGTGCTCGCCAGCGGCGACAAGCTGCTCGGCGGCCCGCAGGCCGGCCTGGTGCTCGGCCGCGCCGACCTGGTGCAGCGGCTGCGCCGGCACCCGCTGTACCGGGCGCTGCGGGTGGACAAGACGACGCTCGCGGCGCTGGAGGCCACGCTGCGCGGCCCGCAGCCGCCGGTGCAGCAGATGCTCGCTGCCGACGTGGACGGGCTGCGCGCCCGGGCGCGGGCGCTGGCCGGCCGGCTGGCCGCCGCCGGGGTCGACGCGCACGCCGTCGACTCCGCCGCCCGGGTCGGCGGGGGAGGGGCGCCCGAGCACCCGCTGCCCAGCGCGGCGGTCTCGCTGCCCGAGCCGTTCGCCGAGCCGCTGCGGCGGGGTGCGCGGCCGGTCGTCGGCTACGTGGCCGACGGGCGCACCCTGCTCGACCTGCGCAGCGTGCCGCCGTCGGCGGACGACAACCTCGCCGCCGCGGTGCTGGAGGTGGCGCAGCGGTGTCCCTGAGCGGCATGGACGTGATCGCCACCGCCGGGCACGTGGACCACGGCAAGTCGACGCTGGTCCGCGCGCTCACCGGCATGGAGCCCGACCGGTGGGAGGAGGAGCGCCGCCGCGGCCTGACCATCGACCTCGGCTTCGCCTGGACGACGCTGCCCTCGGGCCGGGTGCTGGCCGTCGTCGACGTGCCGGGGCACGAGCGGTTCGTCGGCAACATGCTCGCCGGCGTCGGGTCGGTGCCGGCCGCGCTGGTCGTGGTCGCCGCCGACGACGGCTGGTCGCCGCAGACCGCCGAGCACGTCGCCGTCCTCGACGCGCTCGGCGTGCGGCACGCGCTGCTCGCCGTCACCAAGGCCGACCTCGCCGACCCCGCGCCCGTGCTCGCCGACGCCACCGAGCGGCTGGCCGCGACGTCGATGGGCGCCGTCCCCGGCGTGGCCGTGAGCGCGCCGACCGGCCGCGGCGTCCCCGAGCTGACCGCCGCCCTCGAGACGCTGCTGGCCGGGCTGCCCGCGCCGGACGCCGAGGCGCCGGTGCGGCTGTGGATCGACCGCGCGTTCCCGATCCGCGGCGCCGGCACCGTGGTCACCGGGACGCTCGCCGCCGGGTCCGTCGCGCCCGGCGACCGGCTGCGGCTCGGCGACCGCGAGGTGGGCGTGCGCGGCGTGCAGTCGCTGGGCCGTCCGGTGGAGCGGGCGACGGCGACCGCGCGGGTGGCGCTGAACCTGCGCGGGATCGCCGTCGAGGACCTCTCCCGCGGCGACGCGCTGCTCACCCCCGGCGCGTTCCGGACCACCGCGGAGGCCGACGTCGTCCTGGCCCGCGCGCCCGAGGGGCGGCTGCCGGCCGAGGCGGTGCTGCACGTCGGCTCGGCGGCGGTGCCGGTGCGGCTGCGCCCGCTCGACGGGCGGGCGGTGCGGCTGCGGCTGACCGCCCCCCTGCCGCTGCGGGTGGGGGACCGCGTGCTGCTGCGCGACCCGGGGGCCCGGCGGGTGCTCGGCGCCGACGTCCGCGACGTCGCGCCGCCGGAGCTGCGCCGCCGCGGGGCGGCCCGGCAGCGGGCCGGCGAGCTGGGCCGCCAGCAGGCCGGCCCGGCCGGTGCCGCCGCCGACCTCGCCCGCCGCCGGGTGGTGCGCGCCGACGACTTCACCGCGATGGGCTGGCCGGTGCCCGGCGACGCCGTCCGCGCCGGACCGTGGCTGCTGGCGCCGGGGCTGGTCGGCGAGCTGGCCCGCCGGGTGCCCGGGCTGGTGGCCGCGCACCGGCAGGCGCACCCGCTGGAGCCCGGGCCGCCGGTCGCCGTCGTCCGCCGGGAGCTGGACCTGCCCGACGACGACCTGGTGGCCCTGGTCGTGCGGCCGCCGCTGGCGCTGCGCGAGGGCCGGGTGGTCGTGGCCGCCGCCGGGCTGCCGCCAGCGGTGCAGCGGGCGGTCGACGCGATCCGGGCGCGGCTGGCCGCCGATCCGTTCGCCGCCCCGGACGCCGACGAGCTGCGCGCGGCCCGCCTCGGCCCGCGCGAGCTGGCGGCCGCGGTGCGCGACGGGCAGCTGGTGCGCATCGCCGACGGCGTCTACCTGGCACCGGGCGTGGAGGAGGCCGCCCGCGCGCGGCTGGCCGCGGTCCCGCAGCCGTTCACGCTCAGCCAGGCACGCTCGGCGTGGGGGACGACGCGGCGGGTGGCCGTGCCGCTCATGGAGTGGCTGGACGCGCGCGGGGTCACCGAGCGGTTGCCCGACGCGTCCCGCCGGCTCCGCTGACCCGGCGTGGGACACGGACCGTGACGTTCCGCTGACCTAACGTGTCCGGGTGATCGACTTCTCCAACGGCTCGGTGTTCAAGCTGAGCCAGTGCAACCCCCAGGACGTCGCCGGCGACGTCGCCCCGCTGCTCATCCCGGGCGAGCAGCTGTACTTCGCGTTCAAGACGGTGCGGGACTTCGTCGTCTTCACCGACAAGCGGCTGATCGCGGTGAACGTGCAAGGCATGACCGGCCGCAAGAAGGACTTCACCTCGCTGCCCTACAGCAGGATCCAGGCGTTCTCCGTGGAGACCGCGGGCACCTTCGACCTCGACGCCGAGCTCGACCTGTGGTTCAGCGGCCTGGGCAAAGGTGCGGCTGGAGTTCAAGGGCAACTCCGACATCCGCCAGCTCGGCCAGATGATCGCCACCTACGTGCTCTGACCGCGGTCGTGCTCTGCACACAGGTGGGGGCGGAGCACGAGTGCGCGGCAGGGGTGTTCCCTCGCGGGAGCTCGTGCTCTGCCCCCACCGGCGGGGCAGAGCACGACCGCGCACGGGACAGGTCAGCCGCCGGCCTGGCGCAGCAGCGCGTCGCGCTCGTCGCTCTCCGTCAGCACCGGCTGCGCGGAGGAGGCGTCGACGGTCTCCACGGTGTCCTCGAGGTCGACCGGCTCGGGCAGGGTGCGGAAGCGTTCGCGCGGGTCCTCGGGAACGGTCACGCCCGCAGCATCCCGCGCCGGACCGGTTACAGCGAGGGGACCCAGCGCGCCGGGCGCCTCTCCCGGAACGCGGCGATGCCCTCCTGACCGTCCTCGCCGGCGAAGGCCCGCGCCGAGAGCTCGAGCAGGTCGTCGAAGGAGCCGCGGAGCCCGCCGGCGCGCAGCAGCCGCTTGGTCTCGGCCAGCGCCCACGGCGACCCGGCGGCCAGCGCCAGCACCTGCCCGTCGACGGCGGCGTCGACCCCGTCGTCGGGCGCCACCAGGTCCACCAGCCCGCCGGCCGCGGCGGTGGCGGCGTCGAACACCTCGCCGGTGAGCATGAGCCGGTGTGCCACGTGCGGGAGCATCCGCGGCAGCACGACCGCGGAGATGACGGCGGGCACCAGCCCGAGCCGCACCTCCGACATGCCGAACGTCGCCGAGGACGCGGCCACCACGACGTCACAGGCCGCGGCCAGGCCGACCCCGCCGGCCCGCGCCGGCCCGCGCACCGCGGCCACCACCGGCTTGGGGGCGGTCCAGATCGTCCGCAGCAGGTCGGGGAGCTCGCGCACCCCCTGGTCCCCGGCCCCGGCGCCGGCCGCCTCGGACAGGTCCATCCCCGAGCAGAACACCCGCCCGGTGTGGTCGAGCACGACCACGCGCACCGCGTCGTCGGCGAGCACGGCGTCGAGGGCCTCGCGCAGCTGCGCGCGCAGCGCCCGGGAGAGCGCGTTGCGGTTGCCGGGGGAGTCCAGCACCAGCCGGGCCACGCCCCCCGCGACGGTCACCTGCAGCAGCCGGTCCTCGTCCACGGGCGCAGAGCTCACCCGGGCATCCTGCCCCGGGGTGGCGGGGGCGCGGCACACTGGGAGCAGATGACCACCACCCTGCCGCTGCTGCCGGCGCGTCCGCCCGCGGACGACGACCTGCCGGCCGGTGCCCGCGAGCACCTGACGACGACGCCGTTCGGCCTCTACGTGCACGTGCCGTTCTGCGCCACCCGCTGCGGCTACTGCGACTTCAACACCTACACCTCCGACGAGCTCGGCCCCGGCGCCAACCGCGCCGAGTACGCGGGCACCGCGATCGCCGAGCTGCACCGCGCCGCGCGGGTCCTCGGCCCCGACCTGCCGACGGTCTCCACCGTCTTCGTCGGCGGCGGCACCCCGACGCTGCTGCCCGCCGAGGACCTCGCCGCCGTGCTGGCCGCCGTCCGCGAGCTGTTCCCGGTCGCCGACGGCGTCGAGGTGACCACCGAGGCCAACCCCGAGTCGGTGACCCCGCGGTCGCTGGCGACCCTGCGCGCGGCCGGGTTCACCCGGCTCAGCCTCGGGATGCAGTCCGCCGCCGAGCACGTCCTGGCCGTCCTCGACCGGCGGCACACCCCGGGGCGCGCGGCGCAGGCCGCGCGGGAGGCGGTCGCGGCCGGTTTCGAGCACGTCAACCTGGACCTCATCTACGGTACCCCGGGCGAGACCGACGCCGACTGGGCCGCCTCGCTCGACGCCGTCCTGGCCGCGCCGGTCGACCACGTCAGCGCGTACGCGCTCATCGTCGAGGACGGCACCCGGCTGGCCCGCCGGATCGCCCGCGGCGAGCTGCCGATGCCCGACGACGACGTCCTCGCCGACCGCTACGTCCAGGCCGACACCGTGCTGCGCGGCGCCGGGTTCGACTGGTACGAGGTCAGCAACTGGTCGCGCGGGGACGCCGCCCGCTGCCGGCACAACGAGCTGTACTGGGCCAACGCCAACTGGTGGGGCGTGGGCCCGGGCGCGCACAGCCACGTCGGCGGCGTGCGCTGGTGGAACGTCAAGCACCCGGCGGCGTACGCGCAGCGGCTGGCGGCGGGGGAGGGCCCGGTGGCCGACCGCGAGGTGCTCGAGCCCGCCGACCGCGCGCTGGAGACGGTCATGCTCGGCCTGCGGCTGCGCGACGGGCTGCCGCTGACCGCGCTGTCCGACACCGGCCGGGCCCGCGCCGCCGACGCCGTCGCCCGCGGCCTGCTGGAGCCCGCCGCGCACGCCGGGGGCCGGGCGGTGCTCACCGACCGCGGCCGCCTGCTCGCCGACGCCGTCGTCCGGGACCTGACGGACTGAGGCTCCGCCTCTCGCGCGCGGAAGGCGGGGACAGCACCTGACGGATGTCAGCCCGGGCCGACGACGTCCGGCAGGTCCGGTACCGGGATCGGCAGGTCTACGGTCGGGCGCCGTGGACGCCCACTCCCGGTGGCGGCAGATCGGCTGGTCCCTGCCCTGGCTGCTGTTCCAGGCCTTCCCCCTCGCCGACCTGCTGACCACCGACCGGCCGACGGCGGTCCGGGTGGTCGCCGGCGCCGCGCTGCTGGTGTTCACCGCCGTCTACCTCGCCGTGTTCCGCCGGTCGTTCACCAGCTGCGACCCGGGCGGACCGCTCGGCCGGCTGGCGGTGGTCGCGGCGCTCGGTGCCGGCCTCGCCGTCTGGCTGGGCCCGGCGTGGGCGGGTCTGCTGATCTACGTGTCGGCGGCCTCGGCGGCGGCACTGCCGCGGCGCTGGGTCTGGCCGGCGGTGCTCGCCGCCGCCGCGGTGTGCGCCGGGGTCGTCACGGCCGACGGCCAGCTCGCGAACCTGTTCATCCTCCCGGTGATGTGCCTGCTCACGGCGTTCGCGATGCGCGGCACCCGCCACCTGGTGGAGGTCAACACCGAGCTCGCCGCGGCCCGCGAGGAGCTGGCGCGCAACGCGGTCGCCGAGGAGCGGCTGCGCTTCGCCCGCGACCTGCACGACCTGCTCGGCCACAGCCTGTCGCTCATCGCGCTCAAGAGCGAGCTCGCCGGGCGGCTGGCCGAGGTCGACCCGGCACGGGCGCGCACCGAGATGGCCGACGTCGAGGCCGCCGCCCGCCGCGCGCTGGCCGAGGTCCGCGACGCGGTCAGCGGCTACCGCCAGGTCAGCTGCGCGCAGGCGCTGGCCGAGGCGCGCGCGGCGCTGTCCGGCGCGGGGATCGCCGCCCGCCTGCCCGACCGGGTGCCCGTGCTGCCCGGCCCGGTCGACGCCGCCCTGGGCTGGGTGGTCCGCGAGGCGACGACGAACGTGCTGCGGCACAGCGGCGCCCGGACGGTCACCGTCACCCTCGCCGACGACGGCACCGACGCGGCGCTCACCGTCGCCGACGACGGCCGCGGCCCCGCCGACGACACCGGGCCCGGCTCCGGGCTCACCGGCCTGTCCGAGCGGGTGGGCGCGCTCGGCGGCCGGCTCACCGGCGGCGCCGGCCGCGACGGCGGCTACGAGCTGCGCGCGGTCCTGCCGCTGGTGCCGGCTCACGCGGCGGCGGTGGCCCGGTGATCCGGGTGCTGGTGGCCGAGGACCAGTCGATGGTCCGCGGCGCGCTGCGGGCGCTGCTGGAGCTGGAGCCCGACATCACCGTCGTCGCCGAGGTGGGCCGGGGCGACGAGGTGCTGGCCGCCGCCCGGGAGCACGCCCCCGACGTCGCGCTGCTCGACATCGAGATGCCCGGGCGGGACGGTCTGGAGGCCGCCCGCGAGCTGGCCGCCGAGCTGCCGGGCGTGCGCGCCGTCGTCCTCACCACCTTCGGCCGGCCGGGGTTCCTGCGCCGCGCCATGGAGGTGGGCGCGGCGGGCTTCCTGGTGAAGGACGCGCCGGTCGCCGAGCTCGCCCGGTCGATCCGCGCCGTCGTCGCGGGGGAGCGGGTGATCGACCGGGAACTGGCCGCCGCCGCGCTGGCGATCGGCGCGACGCCGCTGTCCGCGCGCGAGGCCGACGTGCTGCGGGAGGCCGCCGACGGCGCCACCGTCGCCGACATCGCCCGGCGGCTGTTCCTGTCCGAGGGCACGGTGCGCAACTACCTGTCCTCGGCGATCGGCAAGACCGGCGCCCGCACGCGGGTGGAGGCCGCCCGCGTCGCCGCCGACAAGGGCTGGCTGTAGCGGCTAGAGCTCCAGCTTCATGCCGACGTGTGAGGCGACGAAGCCCAGCCGCTCGTAGAAGCGGTGCGCGTCGGGGCGGCGGACGTCGGTGGTCAGCTGCAGCAGGGCGGCGCCGCGGCGGCGGGACTCCGCGGCGCACCACCGCAGCATCGCCTCGCCGAGCCCCCGCCCGCGGGCGGCCGCGGCCACCCGCACGCCCTCCACCTGTGCGCGCAGCGCGCCGCCGCGGGACAGCCCGGGCAGGAACGACAGCTGCAGGGTGCCGACGACGGCGCCGGCGTCCTCGGCCACGACCAGCAGGTGCGCGGGGTCGGCGTCGACGGCGGCGAACGCCCGCTCGTACGGGGCGGGGTCGGCCGACTCCCGGGTCGCGCCCAGCGGGTCGTCGGCCAGCAGCGCGACCACCGCGGGCAGGTCCCCGGCGGTCGCCTCCCGCAGCAGCACCCCGCCGTCGAGCCGGGCCGGGTCCATCAGGCCAGGTTGGCGGGCATCAGCGCGTCGAGGTCGAGCACGCGGACGTGGATGACCGAGCGCTGCTGCAGGGCCGCCCGCAGCGCGCGGTGCAGGCCGTCCTCGAGGTAGAGGTCGCCGTGCCACTGGACGGCGTGCGGGAACAGGTCGCCGTAGAAGGTCGAGTCGTCGGCGAGCAGGGTGTCCAGCGCCAGTTCGCGCTTGGTGGTGACGAGGGTGTCGAGCCGGATCTGCCGGGGCGGGATCATCGCCCAGTCCCTGGTGGACAACCCGTGCTCGGGATAGGGGCGCCCGTTCCGCACCGCTTTGAAGATCAGGGACCCGACCTCCGTCCAAACACCTGCCCCGTACCGGCACTGACGCGTCCGAGCGTATCGGCCCGCTGCCCGCCGTGCCGGGCCCCCACCGGGTGGTGGACCCCGTCACGTCCGCGACGGAACGGCTCCCCGGTCGTATGCTGGATTGGCACTCGGTCCGTGCGAGTGCCAACCCGGCCGGGCACCCGGCGAGGGCGGGCCGGAGCCCCCGCGGCTCCCCGCACGGCGACGTCGACCGGTTCGGGGAGGTGTCACCGTGGCGCACGACGAACGGCGCCTGCAGGTCCTGCGGGCGATCGTGCAGGACTTCGTCTCCACCAACGACCCCGTGGGCAGCAAGGCCCTGGCCGAACGGCACGACCTCGGGGTCTCGCCGGCGACCATCCGCAACGACATGGCCGTCCTCGAGGAGCAGGGCTACATCACCCAGCCGCACACCAGCGCCGGGCGGGTGCCCACCGACAAGGGCTACCGGCTGTTCGTCGACCGGCTCTCGGCGGTCAAGCCGCTGTCGCCCGCCGAGCGCCGCGCCATCGAGCGGTTCCTCGACGGCGCGGTCGACCTGCACGACGTCCTCGGCCGCACGGTGCGCCTGCTCGCCCAGCTGACCCACCAGGTCGCCGTCGTCCAGTACCCGACCCTGTCGCGCAGCGCGGTCCGCCACCTCGAGGTGGTGCAGCTGACCGGCTCGCGGCTGCTGCTGGTGCTCATCACCGACACCGGCCGCGTCGAGCAGCGGGTCGTCGACTGCCCGGTCGACGTCAGCCGCGACGACGTCTCGGACCTGCGCGCCACGCTCAACGCCGCGTTCACCGGCGCCCGGCTCGCCGACGCCGGCAGCAAGGTCCCCGACCTCGTCGAGACCGCGCCGGAGCAACTGCGGGCGCTGGTCGCCGCGGTCAGCGCCGCGCTGGTCGAGACCCTGGTCGAGCCGGGGGAGGACCGTCTCGTCATCGGCGGGACGGCGAACCTGGCGCGCGTCGCGCTCGACCCGGGCAGCCTGCGCCCGCTGCTGGAGGCACTGGAGGAGCAGGTCGTCGTCCTCAAGCTGATCAGCGAGGTCGACAGCAGCGGCGCGGTGCTCGTGCGCATCGGCGAGGAGAACGCCCACGAGGCGCTGGCCGGTGCGTCGGTCGTCTCGGTGGGGTACGGCACCGGTGACCGGGCGCTGGGCGGGCTGGGCATCGTCGGCCCGACCCGCATGGACTACCCAGGCAACATGGCCGCGGTGCGAGCCGTGGCCCGCTACGTCGGCCAGTTGCTGGCCGGGAGCTGAGGTCTCGACCCCTGATGGCAACCGACTACTACGGCGTGCTCGGGCTCTCCCGGGGCGCCTCCGACGCCGACATCAAGAAGGCCTACCGGCGGCTGGCGCGGGACCTGCACCCCGACGTCAACCCCGACCCGGAGGCCAAGGAGCGCTTCCAGGAGGTCAGCCGGGCCTACCAGGCGCTGACCGACCCGGACAAGCGGCGCATCGTCGACCTCGGCGGGGACCCGTTCGACAGCGGCGCCGGCGCCGCCGCGGGCTCGCCGTTCGGCGGGGCCGGCTTCGGCGGGCTCGGCGACATCATGGACGCCTTCTTCGGCGGCGGGATGGGCACGCGCGGGCCGCGCAGCCGCGTCCGCGCCGGCGACGACGCCCTGATCGCGCTGGAGCTCGACCTCGAGCAGACGGTCTTCGGCACCACCGAGACGATCACCGTCGACACCGCCGTCCTGTGCGGCACCTGCGCCGGCGCCGGCACCGCGCCGGGCACCCACCCGACCACCTGCGTCACCTGCTCCGGCCGCGGCGAGGTGCAGAACGTGCAGCGCTCGTTCCTCGGCCAGGTCGTCTCCAGCCGGCCGTGCCCGACCTGCGCCGGCACCGGCCAGGTCATCCCCGACCCCTGCCCCGAGTGCGGCAGCGAGGGCCGGGTCCGCGCACGGCAGGACATCCAGGTCAAGGTGCCCGCCGGCGTTGAGGACGGCATGCGGATCCGGCTCACCGGCCGCGGCGAGGTCGGCCCCGGCGGCGGCCCCGCCGGCGACCTGTACGTGGAGATCCGCGAGCGCCCGCACCCGGTGTTCACCCGCGACGGCGAGGACCTGCACTGCCACGTCGCGCTGCCGATGACGGCCGCGGCGCTGGGCACCACGCTGCCGCTGACCCTGCTCGACGGCGAGGACACCGACGTCGACGTCCGCCCCGGCACCCAGGCGGGCACCGTCCTCACCCTCCGCGGCCAGGGCGCGCCACGGCTGCGGGCCACCGGCCGGGGCAACCTGCACGTGCACGTCGACGTCCAGACGCCGACGCGACTCGACGCCGAGCAGGAGAAGCTGCTGCGCGAGCTGGCGGTGCTGCGCGGCGAGGACCGCCCCGGCCCGGCGGAGACGCAGGGCGGCCTGTTCTCCCGGGTCCGGAACTCGTTCAAGTGAGCGTCCCGGCCCCCGACGACGCCCGGCCGGCCCTCGACGGCTCCCCGCTGTTCCTCCTCGACGAGCTGCCGGGTGACGGGGCGGACGAGGTGCTCGTCGGCGGCGCCGAGGGCCGGCACGCCGTCGACGTGCTGCGGCTGGCCGCCGGCGAGGCGGTGCGGGTCGGCGACGGCCGCGGCGCGGTCGTCGAGGGCACCGTGCTCCACGCCGGGCCGGCCGGGCTGCGCGTGCAGGTCACCGCCCGCCACGACGTGCCCCCGGCCGAGCCGGAGTTCGTGCTGGTCCAGGCCCTGCCCAAGGGCGACCGCGGCCCGCTGGCCGTGGAGCTGGCCACCGAGCTCGGCGTCGACCGGGTGGTCCCGTGGGCGGCCGCGCGCTGCGTCACCCGCTGGCGCGAGGACCGCGTCGAGAAGGGCCTGGCGAAGTGGCGGGCCGCGGCCCGGGCGGCGGCCAAGCAGTCGCGGCGGCCGCGGGTCCCCGAGATCGGCGACCTCATGACCACCCGGCAGGTGTGCGGGGAGCTCGCCGACGTCGACCTCGCGCTGGTGCTGCACGAGCAGGCCCGCCGTCCCCTCGCCGGGGTGGACGTCCCCGCCAGCGGCACGGTCGCCGTCGTCGTCGGCCCCGAGGGCGGGCTCACCGACGGCGAGGTCGTGGCCCTGCGCGCGGCCGGCGCCCAGCCGGTGCGGCTCGGGCCGGAGGTGCTGCGGACCTCCACCGCCGGCGCCGCGGCGCTGGCCGCCCTGTCGGTCCGGACCCGCTGGGCCTGAGCACGCTCAGCGCAGGGCCCGCCGCGCCCGCTCGCTGACCAGGTCCACGGCGAGGGTCAGCGCGATCGTGGCCAGCAGCACCGTCGTCACGGCGGGCCAGTCGAAGACCGCCAGGCGTGAGGCCAGCAGCGCGCCCAGCCCGCCGGCGCCGAGCAGCCCGACCAGCAGCGTGTCCCGGACGGCGACCTCCCACCGGTACAGCGCGAACGCCAGCACCGGCCCGGCCGCCTGCGGCGCCACCCCGTACAGCCACGCCCCCGCCGGGCGGGCGCCCAGGGCGGTGAGCGCCGACCGCGGCCGGGCGTCGGCCTCCTCCACCACCTCGGCGGACAGCCGCCCGAGCACCCCGAGCGTGTAGACCCCGAGCGCGAGCGCCCCGGGCAGGACGCCGGGCAGCAGCACGAACAGCAGGACCAGCGCCCACACCGGCGGGGGCACCGCCCGCAGCAGCAGCAGGGCCGCGCGCGCGAGCGCCCCGGCGACCCGCCCGGGCGCCGACCGCCCCGCGAGCCGCGCGGCCGGCCCGGCCACCAGGACCGCGCCCGCCGTCGCCACCGCGATCGCCAGCACCGACGTCTGCAGCGTGACGACCGCCTGCCGGGCGACCTCCCGCAGCAGGTCGCCGCCACCGGCCGGGGGCCAGGCCGCGCCGAGCACGTAGCCGGCCTGCTCGCGGGCGCGCGCGGACACCAGCGACGCCGGCGACAGCGCCAGGAACCACCACGCCCACGCGACGGCGGCCGGCACCGCGAGCGCCGCCGCGGTCAGCACGCGGTCGCGGGAGAGGGTGCCGGCGCGCCGCCTCGGGGCGGCCACCCGGCGGCGCACCGCGCGCCCGGCGACGTCGGCGGCGAGGCACAGGAGGGCCAGCGCGTGGACGGCGGTCCAGACCTCGGGCCAGCGCAGCGACGAGAACGACAGCGACAGCTGGTAGCCCAGCCCGCCGGCGCCGACCAGCCCCAGCACGACGGCGGACCGGACCGCGCACTCCAGGCGGTAGAACGCGTACGACAGCAGCCCGCCGGCCGCCTGGGGGACCAGCCCGTACAGCGCGGCGGCGACCCGTCCCGAGCCCTGCGCGAGCAGCGCGTCGTACGGCCCGCGGGGCACCTCGTCGAGCAGGTCCGCGAACACCTTCGCGGTCACGGCGCCGCAGGGCAGGCCGATCGCCAGCACGCCGACCCACGGGTCCAGCCCGAGCAGGTTCACCAGCAGCAGGCCCCACACCGCCTCGTGCAGACCGCGCGGCACCGCGAGCGCGCCGCGGGCCGCCGCCCAGCCCAGCCGCCGGCCGCCCCAGGTGGTGCGGGTGAGCAGCACCGCCCCCGCCGCGCCGAGGACCAGGGCCAGCGCGGTGCCCAGGACGGCGTAGGCGACCGTCACCAGGGCCGCGGTGCCGAGCACGCCGAGGAAGGCGCCGTCGAGCGCCGGGGACAGCGCCGCCCCGGCGAACCGGCCGAGCTGCGTGCCGCCGGCCGGGTTGAGCACCCCGCCGTCCAGCGCGCTCGCGAGCGCCCAGCCGACGGCGGCCGGCGCGGCCAGCCCCCACGCCCAGCGGCGCCGGTCCCGCCGCAGCGGCGGCGCCGCCGGGCGGGACAGCACCGCGGTCACGCGGCCGCCCCGTAGAAGTCGGCCAGGTCGCGGACCGACAGCGAGGCGGCGCGGACGTCGAGGACCACCCGGCCGGCGGCCAGCCCGACCACCCGGTCGCAGCACCGCAGCGCGAGCGCCGGGTCGTGCAGCGCGGCCAGCAGGGCGCCGCCCCGGGACGCCGGCCCGCCCAGCAGCTCCAGCACCCGGCCGGACAGCGCCGGGTCCAGCGCGGAGGCCGGCTCGTCGGCCAGGACCAGCTCGGGGTCCTGCACCAGCAGCCGCGCGACGGCGACCCGCTGGCGCTGCCCGCCGGACAGGGCGCCGGTGCGGTCGAAGACGCGGTCGGCCAGCCCCACCCGCTCCAGGGCGGCGAGGACCTCGGGCAGGCCCTGCGGCCGCAGCAGGGACCACGCCGCCCGGGCCGCCGGCCACCCGCCGAGCCGGCCGGCGTTGACGTTGTGCACCACGCGCAGCGGACCCACCAGCTCGAGGTGCTGGTGGACGGTCCCCACCCGCGCGCGCAGCCGGCGCAGCGCCCGCCCGCGCAGGGCCGCGGGGTCCTGCCCGAGCACCTCGACCGTGCCGGACGACGGCGGCACCGCGCCGTTGGCCACGGCCAGCAGCGTCGACTTCCCGGCGCCCGAGGCCCCGACGACGGCGACCCGCTCGCCGGGACCGACGGTGAGGTCCACGGACTCCAGCGCGGTCGCCGCCCCGAACCGGACGGTGACGCCGGTCAGCCGGAGGACGGCGCTCAGGTGACCAGCCCCAGGCCGCGGCCGATCTCCTCGATCCGGTCGTGGTCGGAGGCCCGCGCCGGGACGAAGGAGCCGGCGCCGAACAGCTCGAGCACCGCGGCGTCGTCCGGGTCCCCGGCCGACAGCCCGGTGAAGTAGCCGGTGAGCCGCCCGGCGACGTCGTCGCCGAAGCGCTCGGGCGCCCGCGGGCCGAGCAGCCAGTGGTAGTCGTGGTAGGCCGGGGTCCGGGCGTACCGCACGACCGCCGGGTCCACCGCGCCCGCCTCGGAGCGGGAGGTCCACACCTGCTCGTTGAGCACCCCCGCCTGGTAGGTGCCCGAGGCGACGAGCTGGATGGTCGCGTCGTGCGAGCCGGAGAACCCCGGCCCGCCCGGGAAGCCCTGCGGGTCGACGCCGGCCTGCTGCAGGAAGTACGCGGGCATCAGCCGGCCCGACGTCGAGGTCTCGCTGCCGTAGGTGAACCGCAGCCCGGCCAGCGGGCGCAGGTCGTCCGACGGCGCGAGACCGGTGGCCGTGTGGACCACGAAGAGCGAGTGGAACGCCGTGTCGATGTCGCGCTGGGCGACCGGCCGCGCACCCGCCGCCTGCAGCCGCGCCTGCACCCCGGTGAGCCCGCCGAACCAGACGAGGTCGAGGTCGCCGGTGCGGAAGAGGGAGACCGCGGCGGCGTAGTCGGTGACCGGCACGTAGGTGACGTCGAGGCCGAGCGCGGCGGACATCGAGTCGGCGAGGGTGCCGTGGAGGCGCTGCAGGACCTCGGGGTCCTGGTCGGGGATCGCGCCGATGCGCATGGTGGCCGTCGCGCCGGAGGAGGGGGCGGCGCCGACGGGGGAGGAGCGGCCGCACGCGGCGGTGGCGAGGGCGAGAGCGGTGCCGGCGAGGAACGCGCGGCGGGACGGGTGGACTCCGGGGCTCCCCGACCGGAGAGCGCTGCAGCTGGTCACTACGTCCTGCTGGGCGGCGGGGGGACGGGCACGGGGCACCTCCGGGGACGGGCGGGGGAGGGGGACCGGCCCATCGTGTCGCGCGTGCCCGGGCGGCGCGCGTCCTAGTGTCGGCGCGTGACCGACTGCCTGTTCTGCCGGATCGTCGCCGGGGAGATCCCGGCCGACGTCGTGCACGAGACCGACCGCACGCTGGCCTTCCGGGACGTCAACCCGCAGGCGCCCACGCACGTGCTGGTCATCCCCAAGCAGCACCACGCGACGGCGGGGCTGCTCGTCGGCGCCGACCCGCAGCTGCTCGCCGACGTGGTGGCCGCGGCGCACGCGGTGGCGATCCAGGAGGGGCTGGCCAGCGAGGACGGCACCGAGCCCGGCTACCGGCTGGTGGCCAACACCGGCCCGCAGGCCGGGCAGACCGTCCACCACCTGCACCTGCACGTCCTCGGCGGCCGCGACCTGCACTGGCCCCCGGGCTGAGCCGGGCGGGCCGCCTGGCAGGGTGGCCGGCATGACCGACGCCGGCAGCGCCGCCCCCGTCCGGATCGAGCGGGACGGCGACGTCGCCGTCGTCGTGCTGGACGCACCGCCGCTCAACCTCTTCGACGAGTCGGTGTTCGCCGCCTTCGAGCGGGTCGCCGCCGAGCTGGTCGCCCTCACCGCGCCCGGCCGGCCCGACCGCGCCCGCGCGGTGCTGCTCGAGGCCCGCGGGAAGGTCGTCTCCGGGGGCGTCGACGTGCACGCCTTCCAGGAGATCGCCGAGGGGCCCGAGCCCGCGCAGCGCGGCGCGGCGCTGTGGGCGCGGCTGCTGCGCATCGCCCAGACCCTCGAGGACCTGCCCGTCCCCACCGTGTTCGCCGCGCACGGGCTCACCCTCACCGCCGCCTTCGAGCTGGCGCTGGCCTGCGACGTGCTGATGGCCGCGGAGAAGGCCTCGTTCGGGCTGCTCGAGATCCGCGTCGGGCTCACCCCGTCGATGGGCGGGCCGCAGCGGCTGGCCGAGCGGGCCGGCCCGGCGCGGGCGAAGGAACTCATCTTCACCGGCGAGCGCTACCCGGCCGCGGTGCTGGAGCGGTGGGACGTCGTCAACCGGGTGCTGCCCGACGACGGCTTCGCCGAGGCCGCCCGCGACTACGCGCGCCGGGTCGCCGCCGGCCCCACGCTCGCGCACGCGGCCACCAAGCGCCTCGTGACGACGGCGGTGCGGCACGGCGCGCGGGCCGCCGACGAGATCACCCCGCAGGTCTCCGGGCCGCTGTTCGCCACCGACGACCTGCGCGGCGCCGTCGCCTCCTTCCTGGCCGACGGGCCGGGGAAGGCGACCTACTCGGGGCGGTGACCCGCCTGCGAGCGCGGTTCCGGTGGCGGGGCGCGGGTAGAGTCGAGCCGTTCAGTCCCCGTGCCAGGAAGGCAGGGTCGAGGGTTCTTGCCCGACACCTCCCCGAACGTCCCCGTGCCGGGCGCCCCCACGTCCCGCGAGGCCTCCGCGCAGGCCGTCGCCGCGGACAGCGCCAGCACCCTCGCGAGCGCCACCCCCGCCGCGGTCCGCGCCACCATCACGGTCCCCGACTCCGTCTCGATGGTCGCCCTGCTCGGCTCCGGTGACGAGCTGCTCCGGCTGGTCGAGTCCGAGCTCGACGCCGACGTGCACGTCCGCGGCAACGAGATCGCCGTGACCGGGCAGCCGGCCGACAACGCCTTCGCCGTCCGCGTGTTCGACGAGCTCATCGCGCTGCTCGGCACCGGCCAGGCGCTGCGCCCGGACTCGGTGCGCCGGGTCATCGGCATGCTGCGCAGCGGCGGCTCCGAGCGGCCGGCCGACGTCCTCAGCCTCGACATCATCAGCCGCCGCGGCCGCACGATCCGGCCCAAGACGCTGAACCAGAAGCGCTACGTCGACGCGATCGACGCGCACACGGTCGTCTTCGGCATCGGTCCCGCCGGTACCGGCAAGACCTACCTGGCGATGGCCAAGGCCGTGCAGGCGCTGCAGACCAAGCAGGTCAACCGGATCATCCTCACCCGCCCCGCGGTCGAGGCCGGCGAGCGGCTGGGCTACCTGCCCGGCACGCTCAGCGAGAAGATCGACCCGTACCTGCGCCCGCTCTACGACGCGCTGCACGACATGGTCGACCCCGAGTCGATCCCGCGGCTCATGCAGTCCGGCACCATCGAGGTCGCGCCGCTGGCCTACATGCGCGGCCGCACGCTCAACGACGCGTTCGTGATCCTCGACGAGGCGCAGAACACGACCGCCGAGCAGATGAAGATGTTCCTCACCCGGCTCGGCTTCGGCTCGAAGATCGTCGTCACCGGTGACGTCACGCAGGTCGACCTGCCCGGCGGCGCGCAGAGCGGCCTCAAGGTCGTGCGCGAGATCCTCGACGGCATCGACGACGTGCACTTCGCCAACCTGACCAGCTCCGACGTCGTCCGTCACCGGCTGGTCGGCGACATCGTGGACGCCTACGAGCGGTGGGACGCCGCCCACCAGCAGGGCGCCGGCCGTCCCGCCGGCCCGGCCCGGCCCGCGCGGCCGACCCGCCGGCAGGGGAGCTGACCGCCGTGCCCGTCGAGGTCGCCAACGAGTCCGAGATCGCCGTCGACGAGGCCGAGCTGACCGGCATCTGCCGGTACGTCCTCGCCGAGATGGGCGTCAACCCGATGGCCGAGCTGTCGGTGCTGTGCGTCGACCCGGACTACATGTCCGTGCTGCACGAGCGCTGGATGGGGGAGAAGGGCCCGACCGACGTCCTGGCCTTCCCCATGGACGAGCTCGACACCGCCCGCCCCGACGACCCCGACCCCGGCCCCGCGCTGCTCGGCGACGTCGTGCTGTGCCCCTCGGTCGCCGTCCGGCAGGCCCGCGCCGCCGGCCACTCCATGGACGACGAGCTGCTGCTGCTGGCCACCCACGGCGTGCTGCACCTGCTCGGCTACGACCACATGGAGCCCGAGGAGGAGCGGGAGATGTTCGGCCTGCAGACCCGCCTGCTGGAGGGCTGGCGCGCGGCGCCGCGGCAGCCGGTCACCGGCGAGCCGGCCGAACGGGGTCCCGGGACGCGGTGACGCGATGAGCGCCGGTACGGTCACGCTGCTGGTGGTCGCGATCTGCCTGGTGCCGCTGGCCGGACTCTTCGGCGCCATGGACGCCGCCCTGCAGCGGGTGTCCGCGGCGCGGGTCGAGGAGCTGCGCCGCGACGGCGTCCGGCGGGCGGCCACCCTCGAGCGGGTCCTCGACGAGCGCGCCCGCCTGGTGGCGCTGCTCCTGCTGCTGCGGATCGTCTGCGAGATGGTCGCCGCGGTGCTGGTCGCCGTCGTCCTGGTCCGCGTGCTGGGCATGGGCTGGCAGGCGGTGCTCGCCGCCGCCGGCGTGATGACCGTCGTCAGCTACGTGCTGGTCGGCGTCGGGCCGCGGACGCTGGGCCGCCAGCACGCCTACCCCCTCGCCCTGACCACCGCCGGGGTGGTGCGGCTGCTGGGCCGGGTGCTCGGCCCGGTCGCGACGCTGCTGATCCTGATCGGCAACGCGATCACCCCCGGCCGCGGCTACCGGGACGGCCCGTTCTCCACCGAGGTCGAGCTGCGCGAGCTCGTCGACCTCGCCGAGGAGCGCGGCGTCGTGGAGTCCGGCGAGCGGAACATGATCCACTCGGTGTTCGAGCTCGGCGACACCATCGCCCGCGAGGTCATGGTGCCGCGCACCGACGTCGTGTGGATCGAGCGCACCAAGACCGTCCGGCAGGCGCTGGCCCTGGCGCTGCGCAGCGGCTTCAGCCGCATCCCGGTGATCGGGGAGAACGTCGACGACGTCGTCGGCGTCGTCTACCTCAAGGACCTCGTGCGCCGGTCGCAGAACCTCGGCGACGGGCGTGGCCCGAAGGTGGAGGAGCTCATGCGCCCGCCGGCGTTCGTGCCGGAGTCCAAGCCGGTCGACGAGCTGCTGCGCGACATGCAGGCCCGCCGCACCCACATCGCGATCGTCGTCGACGAGTACGGCGGCTTCGCCGGGCTGGTCACCATCGAGGACATCCTCGAGGAGATCGTCGGCGAGATCGCCGACGAGCACGACGCCGTCCAGCGGCCGCCGGTCGAGCACCTCGACGACGGGTCGGTGCGGATCACCGCCCGGCTGCCGGTCGAGGACCTCGCCGAGCTGTTCGACGTCGAGCTGCCCCGCGACGACGACGTCGAGACCGTCGGCGGCCTGCTCGCCCGCGAGCTCGGGCTGGTGCCGATCGAGGGGTCGTCGGCGGAGGTCGCGGGGCTGCGGCTGGTCGCCGAGAGCACCGGCGGGCGGCGCAACCGCATCGACACGATCGTCGTCACGCGGGTGCCCGACGCCGATCCCGGGCACCAGTCCGGGGCCACCCGGGCCGAGGTACCGGCCGGCGTGGAAAGCTGAGCCCTCGTGCCCGACCTGCAGCCCGAGGACGCCAAGCTCGTCACCCTCGCCCGCTCCGCGCGCGGCCGCACCGGCGCCCCGGAGGGCGCCGCGGTCCGCGACACCGACGGGCGCACCTACGTGGCCGCCAGCGTCGCGCTGCCCTCACTGCGGCTGTCCGCGCTGCAGGCGGCCGTCGCCGCGGCGGTCTCCAGCGGCGTCGAGGGCCTGGAGGCGGCGGCGATCGTGTCCGACGCCGACGCCGTCGAGCAGGAGGGCCTGGCCGCCGTGCACGACCTGACGCCGTCGGCGCCGGTGCACCTCGCCGGGCCCGACGGGATGCTCCGCACCACGGCGTGACCGCGACGAGTGGGGGCCGGAGGCCTCCGCGAGGAGCGGCCGTGGGGCTCCACGCCTGTGGCGGACGGCACGTGGCCGCGGTGTCGGCCGGTGGGCCGACGATGTCGTCACGCAGTGGGAGACTGGGCCGGTGAGCACGCCGGACCAGCCGTACCGCAGCGGCTTCGCCTGCCTGGTCGGCCGGCCCAACGCGGGCAAGACCACGCTGACCAACGCCATGGTCGGCGAGAAGGTCGGCATCGTCAGCAACCGGCCGCAGACCACCCGGCACGCGATCCGCGGCGTCGTGCACCGGCCCGGCGGGCAGCTCGTCCTCGTCGACACCCCCGGCCTGCACAAGCCCAGGAGCCTGCTGGGCCGCCGGCTCAACGACGTCGTCCGGGACACGCTGTCCGAGGTCGACGTCGTGGTGTTCTGCATCCCGGCCGACCAGCCGGTGGGCACCGGTGACCGCTTCATCGCCCGCCAGCTGAAGGAGATCACGGCGCCGGTGGTCGTCGTCGTGACCAAGACCGACGCCGCGTCGAAGAAGCAGGTCGCCGAGCAGCTGGTGGCCGCCAGCCAGCTCGTCGAGGCCGCCGAGGTCGTGCCGGTGAGCGCGGTCGCGGGCGACCAGGTCGAGCTGCTGGAGGATCTGCTGGTCGGCCTGCTGCCGGAGGGTCCGCCGCTGTACCCCGAGGAGCAGACCACCGACGAGGACACCGACCGCCAGATCGCCGAGCTCATCCGCGAGGCGGCGCTGGAGAAGGTGTTCCAGGAGGTGCCGCACTCGCTCGCCGTCACCGTCGAGGAGCTCAACCGTCGGCCCGACCCCAAGCGGGAGGGCGCGGAGCTGGTCGAGGTGCACGCGCTGCTGCACTGCGAGCGCCCCAGCCAGAAGCCCATGCTGCTGGGCAGGGGCGGGTCGGTCATCAAGGCGATCGGCACCGAGGCCCGCGCCGGGCTCGAGCAGCTGCTCGGCGCGCGCGTCCACCTCGACCTGCACGTCACCGTGCTCGGCGAGTGGCAGGACGACCCCAAGAAGCTCAACCGGCTCGGGTACTGATGAGCACCACGCCGAAGTCGCTGTACCGCGACGAGGGGATCGTCCTGCGCACCCAGAAGCTGGGGGAGGCCGACCGCATCGTCACGGTCCTCACCCGCCGGCACGGCAAGGTGCGCGCGGTGGCCAAGGGCGTGCGCCGCACCAAGAGCAAGTTCGGCGCCCGGCTCGAGCCGTTCAGCCACGTGGACGTGCAGTTCTACACCGGCCGGAACCTCGACATCGTCAGCCAGGCGGAGTCCATCCGCTCCTACGGCTCGGTCATCGCCGCGGACTACCGCGCCTACACCGCCGGCACCGCGGTGCTCGAGACCGCCGACCGGCTGACCGCGGAGGAGAAGGAGCCCTCGCTGCGGCTGTTCCTGCTCGTCGTCGGCGCGCTGCGGGCGCTGGCCGAGCAGACCCACCCGGCCGGGCTGGTGCTCGACGCCTTCCTGCTGCGCGCGATGTCGGTGGCCGGCTGGGAGCCGGCGCTCGGCGACTGCGCCCGCTGCGGCCTCGAGGGGCCGCACCGGCACTTCTCCGTCCCCGCGGGCGGCTCGGTGTGCCTCGACTGCCGCCCCGCCGGAGCGGGCAGGCCCAACCCCGTCACCATCGGGCACCTGGAGGCGCTGCTGTCCGGCGACTGGGTCACCGCCGAGGCCAGCGAGGCCGCGCAGTGCCGCGAGGGCAGCGGGCTGGTCGCCGCGCTGCTGCAGTGGCACCTCGAGCGCGGGTTGCGCTCCCTGCCGCTGGTCGACCGCTCGGACCCGTCGGCCCCGCGCCGGGAAGTGAGCCTGCTGAGTGAGGCGTGAGGTCCCGGCGCCGCGGCAGGTGAAGGCGCCGAACCCGCACCCCTCGGGCGTCCGCCCGCCCGAGCTGCCCGCCGACAAGGTGCCCCGGCACGTCGCGATCGTCATGGACGGCAACGGCCGCTGGGCGAAGGAGCGCGGCCTGCCCCGGACGGCCGGGCACGAGGCGGGGGAGTCCTCGCTGTTCGACTGCGTCGAGGGCGCCATCGAGCTCGGCGTGAAGGCGATCAGCGCCTACGCCTTCTCCACGGAGAACTGGCGGCGCAGCCCCGAGGAGGTCCGCTTCCTCATGGGCTTCAACCGCGACGTCATCCGCCGCCGACGCGACGAGATGCACGACCTCGGGGTCCGGGTGCGCTGGGCCGGCCGCCGGCCGCGGCTGTGGCGCAGCGTCATCCGGGAGCTCGAGGTCGCCGAGGATCTCACCCGGGACAACGACGTCCTCACGCTGACCATGTGCGTCAACTACGGCGGCCGCGCCGAGATCGCCGACGCCGCCGCGGCCATCGCCCGCGAGGTCGCCGCCGGCCGGCTGGACCCGGGCGAGGTCGACGAGGACGCCGTCGCCCGCTTCCTCGACGAGCCGGACATGCCCGACGTCGACCTGTTCGTGCGCAGCTCCGGGGAGAACCGGACGAGCAACTTCCTGCTGTGGCAGTCGGCCTACGCCGAGTTCGTCTTCCTCGACACCCTCTGGCCGGACTTCGACCGCCGGCACCTGTGGGCGGCGTGCGAGGAGTACGCCCGTCGCCAGCGCCGCTTCGGCAAGGCGTAGGCCCCCGTCCGCGGGTCCGCGACGGGGACCGTCCGGACCGCTCCCCGGACGTCCGTGCAGGCCGGGACGCGGTTCCGGCTGCCGCGCCGGAATCCGTTGACAGTGCGTGCGCGCCCCCTGACAGTGGCGGCTCCCCCGACAGAGGACGGAAGCCCCCACCGTGAGCGAGAGCACGATCGCGTCCCAGCACGCCCGGACCCCGGCAGCACCACCGCAGCCCGGTGACCTGACCGACCAGCTGATCGCCAGTGACTTCTGGACCGACCAGATGCTGGCCGACGCCGGCATCCCCGTCGTCGACGTCCCGTTCGTCACCTTCGGTGGCGGCATCGGCTCGTTCGTCACGGTCGACTACCTGCGGATCTGCGGTGTCCCGACGAGCGCCATGCGCGTGCTCACCCCGCTGAAGACGCCGTGGGAGAGCTACGAGTACCTGACGACGGTCTCCCAGATCCCGCGGGGCGAGCGGCTGCGGTCGGACTCGTCGTCCTGCCCCGACAACATCTGGGGCTTCCCGAGCTACGCCATCCGCGAGGCCCTGCAGGGCAACCTCAAGCAGGCCTGGAACGTGCTGGTCGAGCCGATCTTCGCGAACTACTACACGCCCAAGGCGGGGCACGCGTTCGAGTCGATGGAGAAGGAGATGTACCGGATCCGGTACCCGGAGATGGTCGTCCACGGCCAGGTCCGCATGGTCCGGCGCCGCGTGGGCGGGGGGTACTTCACCATCCTGACCCCGCCCGAGGGCGCGACGCCGACCAAGCGGATCGCCTACCGCAGCACCTGGGTGCACGTGGCCGTCGGCTACCCGGGCCTGAAGTTCCTGCCCGACCTGCAGCGCTACCGCAACGAGCACAACGACTACGGCAGGGTCGTCAACGCCTACGAGCGGCACGAGCAGGTCTACGAGCGGCTGCACCAGCGCCCGGGCACCGTCCTCGTCCGCGGCGGCGGCATCGTGGCCTCGCGCGTCCTGCAGCGGCTGATCGACGACCGCGACCGGCTCGGCCTGCAGACCCAGATCGTCCACCTGTTCCGCACCTACGTGGACAGGCCGCACGGCACCGGCATCCTCAAGCGCCGCAAGGGCGCCGACGGCTGGGCCTACCAGGGCTTCAACTACCCGAAGTCGGTGTGGGGCGGCCAGCTCAAGCAGCAGGTGCGCAAGAGCGAGGGCGCCGACCGGAAGCGGCTGTACGAGGAGATGGGCGGCACCAACACCCCCGTCCGCCGGGACTGGAAGGAGCAGCTCGAGCGCGGCCGCGCCGAGGGCTGGTACCGGGTGATGATCGGCCGGATCGAGGAGATGAAGCCGGCCGGCGACCTCGTCGAGGTCACCGTCAGCACCCCGGACCAGGGCCCGCACACCGGCACCTTCGACGCCGTCATCGACTGCACCGGCCTCGAGGCCGACATCCGCGAGCACCGCGTCCTGGCCGACCTGCTCGACCACTCCAACGCCACCCGCAACCCGGTGGGCCGGCTCGACGTCCAGCGGAACTTCGAGGTCACCGGCACGCGGAACGGCGGCAAGGTCTACGCCTCCGGCAGCGCCACCCTCGGCGGCCCGTTCCCCGGCGTCGACACGTTCTTCGGCCTGCAGATCGCCGCGCAGGAGATCGCCGACGACCTGATCGCGCAGGGCTTCGCGCAGAAGCTCGGGCCGGGCCGGTCGACCAGCCAGTGGTGGAAGTGGGTCCGGAACGAGCAGATCTGACCGACCCGCCCCCACCCCGCCGACCGACGTCCGCGACGACCGAGAGAGACGACGCCGTGCTGCCCACCCTGAACGGCCGCATCCAGACCAGGATCTTCCTGCTGGCCGTGGTCGGTTCGATCTGGACCCTGATCATCACCCCGGTGCTCCCGACCGGGGCCTCGCTCGGCGCCTCCTACGGCGCCACCTTCTCCGTGCTGCTCGTCGTGCTGGTGCTCGGCGTGCTGTGGGAGCTCGTCTACCACGGCATCCAGCAGTTCCGGTGGGAGAAGGACTGGCCGACGCTGTTCGGCCTGCTCACCGGCATCCCCGAGGGCCTGCTCGTGTGGTTCCTCTTCGCCGGCGGTGCGATCCCGTGGATCCACTCGCTGCCAGGCCCGGCGTTCGCCGTCCACTTCGTCAGCACCTGGCTGATCGTGTGGTTGGTCGCCAACGGCCCGATGCGCGTGCCGTTCATCCACTGGCGGATCAACGGCGGGAGGCTCGTCTGATGTCGACCCCCACGCCTCCGCTCACCGGGACGACCGGCGCACCGGCCACGGTTCCGCCGTTCGACCAGGTCGCCGTCCGGGTCGCCCCCGGTCCCGACCTCGTCGTCCGGATGCCCGGGGTGCTCCTGGTCGTCGGGGTCACCACGCAGCCGTCCGGCTCCGCCGCCCCGGCGGCCCGGCCGGCGCTGGTCGGCTGGGGCTCGGTCCCGGTCCCGCCCGCGCCCGCGGCCGCCCCGGCCGGCGACGCGCACGTCGGCGAGCTGGTCGCGCTGTGCCGCCGGCTGTCGGCGGCCGGCTCCCGCGCCCCGGGCCGCCGGCTGCACGAGGAGCTGCGGACCTGGCTCGGCACCGTGACCGAGCCGCCGTCGTTCGCGGTCGCCGCCGCCACCGAGGACGGGCTGACGCTCGTGCTCGTCGGCGGCGGCAGCGCCGAGGTGCCCGACCTGGGGCTGCGGCTCACGCCTGCCCAGGGGGAGAAGCTGGACAACGGCACCCTCGTGCTCGACCGCTTCGTCACCTGGCCGCCGGCCCCGCTGCACCTGTCGGCCGGCTCGCCCGCCGACACCGCGCCGCACCCGCTCGCCGACCTCGAGGCCGGCGCGGTCCCCGGCGCGGCCGCGGTGCTCTCACCGGCCCCCGCGCCGTCGGCCGCCGCGCCGGCGCCGTCGGGCACCATGCAGGTCCGGCTGCCGGCACCGCACGCCCGGGTGCCGCTGTCGACGGCCAAGCCGCCGGCCCGTCCGGTGCCCGCCGGGGCCCCGGCCGGCCACGACCACGCAGGCCACGACTCCGCCGGTCACGACTCCGCCGGGCACGGGCACGCGGCCCCGGCACCCCGCGCGGCCCCGGCACCCGCCGTCGACCCGGCTCCGGTCGCGCCGCCGCCCGCGGCGGTGGAGCTGCCGGCGCCGGAGCGGTCGTCCCTGCTGTTCGGTGCCGCCGCCGAGGCGGAGCCGGCGCGGCAGCCGCTGCCGACCCCGGGCCAGGAGCCGGCGCCCACCACCGCGGAGCCGGAGGACGAGCGGCCCACGGTCAAGGGCATCCTCTGCAAGAACGGCCACCTCAACGACCCGCGGGCCGGGTTCTGCGCGCTGTGCGGCATCCGCACGACGCAGCAGACGGCGGTCGTCGTCGAGGGCGTGCGCCCGCCGCTGGGGCTGCTCGTCTTCGACGACGGCGCCACGGTGAGCCTGGACATGGACTACCTGCTCGGCCGCGAGCCGGAGACCGACGAGCGCGTCGTCTCCGGCCAGGTGCGGCCGCTGCTGGTCCTCGACCAGACCGGCGGCGTCAGCCGGCACCACGCCGAGATCCGGCTCGAGGGCTGGGATGTGCTGCTGGTCGACGTCGGCTCGGCCAACGGCACGCTCGTCGCCCCGCGCGGCGCCCCGGGCTGGTCCTCGCTGGTGCCGCACCAGCCGATCCGGCTGACCCCGGGCACGGCGGTCCGCATGGGCGGTCGCCAGTTCGCCTTCGAGTCGCAGCACGGCGGGTACTGACCCGCACCCCGCTCCGCTCCGGCGCCCGTCTCCCCACCCGGGGAGGCGGGCGCCGTCGCGTTCCGGGGACTCCCGCGGGTGCCCCACCCGCGGTGGAGCTCTGTACCGGGCGGGGCGCGGCGCCCGGGGCCGGGGAGGGGGAGGGGCCTGCGCACGCTCGTGCTCTGCACACCGGTGTGTGCAGAGCACGAGCGGTCGGAGTGGGGACGACCGGGGGCAGGGACCACGAGGAGGTGAGGAGGGCCAGGAGGTGAGGAGGAGCGGGAGCAGTCGTGGGGGGGGGGGGGGGGGGGGGGGGGGGGGGGGGGGGGGGGGGGGGGGGGGGGGGGGGGGGGGGGGGGGGGGGCGGGCGCCGACCCCCCGCCGCCGGGCCCGGCGCCGCGGCCGGCGCC